>JBKJUF010000006.1:0-7561 GCA_046590445.1 Kofleriaceae bacterium | reverse complement strand
CGACGCCCCCACGCGCCTCGCGTCGCTCCTCCGCGATGCTGGCGACTACGACGATGCGGTCAGCGTGCTGCGCGAGACCGTGCGGGTCTCCGGAGTCAACACGCGGATCTATACCGAGCTCGGCCTGATCTACCTCCAGCAGAAGCGATTCGAGCTCGCGCAACTCGTGCTCGCGAAGGCGATCGAGATCGATGACCCAGAGAAGAAGGATCCGGCGATCTACAACGCGCTCGCGCTGCTCGCGCTTCGCCAGGGCAAGGCGCAGGAAGCCTTCGAGCGGTTCGATCAAGCAGCCTCGCTCGACGCCACGTATATCGATGCCCGCTACAACAAAGCCTCGGTACTCCTCGACGCCGGCGACTATGCGCGAGCCAAGGTCGAGCTCGCGGCGATTGTCGAAAAGCGTGCAGACGACCATGCCGCCCAGGTCGCGCTCGGTGTCGCGCATCGCGGGCTCGAGGAGCACAAGGACGCGGCGCGGATGTGGGAGCGCGTGATCCGCGAGGCGCCGCGCCGCAGCACGCCACGGGCCGATGCGATGTTCAACCTCGCGCTCCTCAAGGTCGACTTCCTCGAGGACCCCGCCGGTGGCAAGCTCGAGCTGGATCGCTATCTGCAAGACGCACCGACGAGCCACTCCAGACGTGCGGCAGCCGAAGAGAAACGAAGGGAGCTCGGCAAATGAGGTTGAGGGTGAACCACCCCTCGTGGGGGCGACTGACCGCGATCGTGTTTGCGGTGTGTGCGCTCGCCGTACCCGCCGCCGCGCAGCCGAAGCAGGGGAGGCCCGTACCCGCCAAGGACGCACCGGCGAAGGACGCCGCCCCGCAACCCACGCCCGCGAAGAAGGCCGGTCCGATCAAGGAGCAGACCTTGAACCTCAGCGGCCTCGGGGTCAGCGGTAACAACCGCTCACCGCAGCTGCTGTACTTCCTCGAGCGCGCCAACGAGGAGCTCGAACGCGCGAGCCTCGAGAAGCGATCGTTCATCCCACATCTCGTGCGGACCGTGGAGGACGAGGCGCTGTGAGCCCACCCGCCCGCATCGTCGCGCTGCGCACGGCACTCATCTGGCACGACGAGGTCATGAGCGATGTCGTGGTCGAGAAGCCCACGAAGATCACGCTCGGCAAGTCGGGCAAGGTGACGTTTGTCGTGCCCGATGTCGGCCTGCCGGCGAAATTCGCGATCGTGCGTCCCGGCAACCGCGGTTATCTGCTGACGCTCGGCACGCGGATGCGCGGCACGATCTGCATCGACGGCGAGGAGCGTGACGTCCAAAACTTCGTGCAGCGTGGGGAGGGTGAGGCGCAAGGCGGCTTTCGCGCGACCCCGATCAGCGGCCGCGACTGGGGCGTGATCGATCTCGACGAGACCGGCGCGATCAAGCTGTTCTTCCAGTTCGTACCGCTCGACGAGGCGCCGCAGTTCTTCACGCCGAAGGTGATCGCCGGTGGGCTCGCCGGCTACTTGCTCGCTTGCGCGTCGCTGACGTTGATGTGGTGGCTCCAGGGCCATGCGCTCGAGGAGGCAGTCTTCCGCGGCGCCGGCATCGCGACCCTCGCGCTGATCGCCGGCAACATCGTGTGGTGGTTCTTCCGGCAGGACGGCGAGCAGATGGCCTCGATGGCATTCTCGCTCGCGCTGCACGGCGCCCTGCTCTACACGACATTCCAGCTCTACGACGACCACGATCCGTTCGTGTGGCCGGGCCCGCGCACGGTGACCGGCAACTATTTGGTGACCAGCAACGAGGCCGACCCGCCTGCCGAGCCCCCCAAGACCCAGACGGTCAGCCAGGTCAACCAGCAGGACGCTGCCGCGAAGAGCGACACCCCAAAGGCCATCAAGACCGCGACGAAGGGCGACGACGGCGCAGCCGGTGGTAAGGGCGACGAGGAGCGAGCACGCGACAGGAACGCGAAGGACGCGCCGCCGGTGGCGCCGCCCGTGCAGCTGTTCACCGAGAACAACAAGAAGGTCCTCGACAATATCCTCGACCGCAACCTGTCGACGAACCTCGCCAAGTTCACCGGCATCAAGGACGACCGCACGATGACGGGCACCCTCGGTTTCGGCCTCGGGAACGGCACCGGCGTCGGCGACGATCTCGCGGGCAAGGGCACGAAGGGCGGCAGCAAGAACGCCGGCCCCGGTGGTGGCGGCAACGTCGCGGGTGACTTCAAGACCGGTCCCGGAAAGATCGATACGGGCACCGAGCGGCCGGGTGGCAAGTGCGTCGGCGCCGGCTGCACCGGGGCTGCCCCCCGCCCCGTCAACGTCGCGATCGCCACGGGCACCGGCGATTTCGGCGGCTACACCGAGGACGAGATCAACCGCGTCGTGAAGGCGCGCGCCGGCGTGTTCCGCGCCTGCTACCAGAAGGAGCTGAACCGATCGCCGGGCATCGGCGGCAAGCTCGTCATCAAGTTCAAGATCGGCGCCGATGGCCTGGTGCAGTCCGCATCGAACGCAGGTGGCAGCACGCTGTCGAACGAGGCCGTCGAGAGCTGCGTGAAGTCCAACGTGATGCGGCTGAAGTTCCCGCCCAAGGGCGCGATCGCCAACGTCATCTACCCGTTCGTGTTCTCGCAGGGAGGCTAGCGATGCGTCGATCGATACCCGTCGTGATTGCCACGTTGCTCGGCACGTTGCTCGCCGGTGCGTGCACGAACGATCCGCTCTACATCCCGGGTGCGATGGCCCTCGAGGCCGGCACGGACGATGGCGCCGGCGGGCTCGTCGAGGCGCGCAGCAGCCTCCAGCTGCCGATCAAGACGGAGACCCCATTAGATGCCCAGACGCGAGGCAGCCGCAGCGGCCGGCTGATGGTCGACGTCCCGTACGTCAAGGTCGGCGATCTCGAGGTCTCCGTCGAGTGGACGATCGAGAACCTCGAGTCGACGGCCGGCGACGCCCGGATCCAGCTGAACGGCGCGAACGAGTACTACGCGTACGATCCGGCAGTGCTCGCGGCCGGCATCGACGAGGACGACCCGCAGCCGCCAGGCCTCGAGGGCGATGTTCCGCTGCACGTGCCACCCAACGGCCGGATCTCGGGGCTATTTCGCGAGGATCAGCTCCGTGAGGCTTCGATCGATCTCGACGAGATCACGCGCGGCAACGTCAATCCGTTCCGCGCCACACTCACGGTCGACAAGAACCTGACGTCGTTCTCGGAGCTGACACCCTTGGTCTACGACGAGAACGGCGAGCCGTTGCCACAGGAGTCGACCGGCGTGGTCTATCCGCGCGAGGCGTTCGCTGGGATCGTGCGCGTCGACCTCGTGTTCAAGCCGGATCGCCCGATGGTGCTCGAGTACGTGGTCCGCGTGCGCGACGTGCGCGGCATCATGCACGAGCTCCTCGATGCCGCCGTCGTCGAGGCACCGGGCGAGCTGCAGACGTTTGCGCCGATGACCTACGCGCCGTGATCCGATCTACGATGGCCGCCCAGATGGCTGTGAAGATGGCTGTGAAGATGCCTCGCATCGCATGCATCGCGCTCGCCGCGACGACGGCCGCGACGCAGTCCAGCCCCGCGCACGCCCGGCCCGCGTCGTCGGGGTGGTACGCCGAGGGTGGGCTTGGCGCCGTCACGTTCCTGCCGAAGGCGTACAAGAGCGCCGCGCCCGGGCTGGCAATGAACCTCCGGATTGGCCGCGATCTGATGCCGTGGTTCTCGGTGGGCGTCACGATCGCTGCGTCGAGCCACGAGGCCACGGTGCCAGCACCACCCGAGGGCGAGTGGTTCCAGCTCTACCGCGGCGGCGGTGACGTACGGATCGGCGGACGCGTCGATCGCATCGCACTATTCGTCGAGGGTGGCGCCGGGCTCGCGATGATCTCGTCGAACGTGCTCGGCAAGGTGATGATCACCGAGCCAGGCGAGAACATCGCGCTCGCCTTTCACGCCGGCGGCGGCCTCGAGTATCAGCTCGAGAACCGTCACTACGCGTTCGGCCTCGCCGCCGATGGCTTCGTGATCCCGCAGTTCGACGCGATCAAGGCGATCGATTCGCGGCTGTACCTCCGCTACACGTACTAACGCAGCGCGCGGCGGCCGGTGCCGATCAGCTCGAGGAGCGCGCGCCGGAACGGAGCCTTCGCGTCGAGCATGCCGATCATCGCGGCGGCGCCGAGGCGCTGGCGCCACAGCAGCAAGATCTTCGGCGGCAGGCCGACGCCGCCGGAGGCCAGCACGCGTCCGGTGGTCTCGGCGAGCTCGCGCGCGTATGCCGGCGACCAGTGAAAGTCACCGTGCGTGAACAGCGGGGCGGCGAGCATGCGCTCCCAGTCGCGGTGCGCGTTGCTCGCCATCGTGTCGGTGCGGCGGAGCAGTCCGGTCTTCGCCAGGCCCATGCGGAAGCGCTCGGCGGCCTTCTCGAAGTCATCATCGAGCAGCCCCCACCACAGCTCGCGGTCGGCGTCGCGCACGGCCTCGGGGAGCTCGAGCGAGCAGCCGAAATCGAGACACCACACGAGCGCGTGACCATCCGCCTCTTCCTCGACGAGGAAGTTCCCTGGATTCGGATCGGCGTTGACGAGCCGGTGCATGATCGCCGAGCCCCACACGAACTCGTAGATCGCGGTCGCCGCCTGGCGTCGCAGATCGGGCGTGCCAGTCGACGCGGTGTCGACGATCGTCCTGCCGCGCGCGCGGGTCATCGTCAGCACGCGTGCCGACGACAGCTCGTCGATCACACGCGGGAACCGCAGCGCGCGATGGCCGGCCCACGCAGTCGCGAACCGCTGCTGCGCCGCCGCCTCGGCGCGGTAATCGAGCTCGCCGCGGACCGCATCGGCGAGCGCGACGAGCGAGCTCTCGTCGAGACTACGCCCGATCTCGGAGCCGGCGAGCTTGCGCACGAACGCGGTGTCGTCGAGATCCGCGCGCAGCGCATCGGCGACGCCCGGGTACTGGACCTTGACGACGACGTCGGTACCTTCCGGGTCCTTCAGCTTCGCGGCGTGGACCTGGCCGAGCGAGGCCGACGCGAGCGGCGACGGATCCCAGTGCGCGAACAACGCCTGCGGCGCCTCGCCAAGATCGTCCTCGATCACCTTCGCGATCGCGCCCGCGGACACGGCCGGTGCGTGATCCCAGAGGCCACCGAGCACGTGGCGCGCCGCCGCCGTCGCCCCGCTGCGCCCACCGAGCGTCGCGCCCGGGTCGTACGCCGCGAGCTGCGCGACTTTCGCGAGCCCGCCCTTGAGCCGTCCCGCCTGCGCCGCGAGCACGCGCGCGGCCTCCTCGTCGACGACGTGATCGTCATCGTCCGAGCCCGTCGGATCCGTCGTCACGATCTGCTTCGCGCGCGCCCACATCCGCGCCCAACCAACGCGACGCTCGGCGCTCCTTCGTTCATCGCTCACAGGTCGCTCAGCATCGGCATCCGCACCGGTCCGGACTCGTCGCTCCAGAACAGCTCGACCCGGTTCTTGCCGGTCTTCTTCGCACGATATAGCGCGCGATCTGCCTTGCGGACGAGGTCCTCGCCGTCCTTGGCCTTGCTCTCGGGATACGACGCGATGCCAAACGAGGCGGTCACGGCGAGCACCTTGGGCGGCTCGGAGTCGGTGGTGATCCGGATGTCCGCGATCGCTGCCCGGATTCGCTCGCCGACGTTGTAGGCGGCGACCATCTCGGTGCGCGGCAGGATGAGCGAGATCTCCTCGCCGCCGTAACGCGCGGCCGTATCGACGCCGCGCATCTGCGCCTTGACCACGTTCGCGATGGCACGGAGGACACGGTCGCCGATCAGATGCCCGTGCTCGTCGTTCAGCATCTTGAAATCGTCGACGTCCATCATCACGACCGAGAACGGCGTCTTGTAGCGCTTCGAACGCTCGATCTCCTCGTCGATGCGAGCGTCGAAGTAGCGCCGCATGAACAACCCCGTCAGGCCGTCGACCATCGCGAGCTCGTAAAGATGCGCGTTCTGGAGCGCGGCCGCGATCTGCAGACCGAGTGATTCGAGCAGGCGCTGGTGATCATCGCGGAAGGCGCCAACGCGTGTCGACTGTACGGCGATCACGCCCTCGCACCCGCCGTACATGAACAGCGGGATGCCGAGCCAGGCGCGGATCCCTCCCGCATCGTCCATCGCGACGTCCGTGGTCGCGAGATCATCGACCCGGCGCGCCATCCCGCGGGCCATCACCCAGCCAGCCATCCCCTCGCCCTCGGCCATCGGCTGCCGGAAGAACCGGTCGCTCAACCGATCGAAGCCGTCGAGCACGAAGCCCTGCTCGCCGCCCGCGCGGCGGTGCACGAGGGCGACGGCCTCGGCCTCGGGGATCGCTTTACAAGTTTCCCGCGCGACGGCCTCGACGAGCTCTTCGAGCTGCAGCGAAGCCGACAGCCGACGTGCCGTGCCGTTGAGGATCTCGAGATCGTGGACGCGCATCTCGAGCTGCTTCTGGGTGCGCGACAACCGCGAGAACACGAGGTTGATCAGCAGATACGTCAGCGACAGCAGCAGGAATCCGAGCGGCTGCTCGGGATCGTAGAGCAGCACGAGGACGACGCCGATCGGCATCAGCGACGCCTCGGCGACCACGCCCGGCAGCGCGAGCTCGGTCACGTAGGTCCGCCAGCTACGCCCGAGCAGCCGGAGCCGTACGCCCTGGATCGCGTAGTGGGTGACCAGCAACAGCGACGCGATCGAGACGACCTGGATCGCGACGTCGATCGCGTCGGGGCGCGTGGTCATCGCATGCTGCGCCCCGAACGCAGCGCCGCACAGCACGACGAGCCCGCCGCTGATGCCACCGAAGTAGAGGACGTATCCGAGCTCGGTGAACCAGCTCCCCGGGTCGACCTGGCGGTGCTTGCGCGCGACGTAGAGCCGGACCGAGGCATCGATCGTCAACGCGACCGCGACCAGCCGCCCTGCGGCGACCGAGCCGACGCAAACCGCGGCGGCGACGTAGTACGCGGAGTCGAGTGACAGCACGCTGCCCTCGACGGGCCGGAACGCGAGTGCGCGCGCCGCGAGGATCACGATGACGAACAGCGCGATCCACGGCGCAGCCGTCATCTCCGGTTCGGGCAGCACGTTCGCTGCCGGAAGCCCGAGCACCACCCCCCAGCCCAGAACACCAAGGGCGATCGTGAACCAGCGCGCCACAGCGCGTACTTAACGCACTTGGCTGCCCGAAAGCCCATCATCAACGGGTGTCGCGTCGAATCAGCCAGCCGGGCGCGATCGCCCACACGGTGCCCACGCTGACCGAAACACAAGAAGCCCCGCCAGCAGTGCCGGCAGGGCCTCTCGGAGTAGTTGGTTCGTTAGATATCGATGATCATCACGCCACGCTCGGACTCTTCGCGTGGCGGTGTCACCGTAGGCCGGGGGCCGGTATCGCGAGGTCGAGGAACGGGCATCTCTGCGTGCCCACGTTCGGACTCGCGACGTTTCTCCTCTTCCTTCTTGAGGATCTCTTCGATAATCCAGGGATCCAGCATGGCGGACCGCCTTTCACGGGTCGGGGTCGAGACGGATAACTTCTACGTAGCTGCTGTATCCCAGTGCAACCTGCGGGCCTTTGGACACTGA
>JBKJUF010000469.1:0-8961 GCA_046590445.1 Kofleriaceae bacterium | reverse complement strand
GGCGCCGCGAGTGATCGCCAGGGTGCGTTCGCGGCGGCGCACGGCGGCACGCTGTTCCTCGACGAGATCGGAGACCTGCCGGTCGCACTCCAGCCCAAGCTGCTCCGCATGCTCGAGGCCGGGGAGGTCGTACCGGTCGGCGGCCGCAAGAGCGAGCGCTATGACGTCCGCATCGTCGCGGCGACCCATCGCGACGTGTTCGCCGAGGTCGCGCGCGGCGGGTTTCGCGGCGATCTCTACTACCGGCTCGCCGTTGTCGAGATCCACGTGCCGCCACTGCGCGCGCGGATCGGCGATCTCGCGAAGCTCGTGGCGATGTTCCTCGAGCGTGCGGGCGCGAATACGCTCGCGGCCCAGGTCGGTGGCGGGGCCCTCGAGAGGCTGCAGCGCTATCACTGGCCGGGCAACGTCCGCGAGCTTCGCAACGTGATCACACGCGCCGTCGCGCTCGCCGGTCCCGACGACGACTTCCAGTCGGTGCCGTTCGTGCTGCGGCCGACGGTCGCGGCGCCCGAGGCTCAGACCGCGCGCGCTGATCGGCCGTTCCACGAGGTCAAGGATGAGCTCGTCGCGCGGTTCGAGCGCGAGTACCTCACCGATCTCGTGCAGCGCGCCGGCGGCAACCTCTCCGAGGCCGCGCGCATTGCAGGGCTCGAGCGCAAGTTCCTCTACAAGCTCCTGGAGCGTACCGGGCTGCGTCAGAAGTCCGCGCCGGCCGCCGGCGACAAGCCCGGCGACGACGCCACCGACGACGATTGAAGGCGCAGCGTGTTAAGACACGCCATGTCTCGCATCTATCGTTCGCTACCGCCGAAGGGCACGCGCCTCGCCATCGCGTATTCCGGCGGGCTCGATACCCGCTGTGCTGTCGCGTGGCTGAACGAGCAAGGGATGGAGGTCCACGCGTACACCGCGGATCTCGCGCAGCCCGACGAGGCCAACTGCGCGGACATCCCGCCGTCCGCGCTCGAGCACGGTGCGCGGCAGGCGCGGCTTCTCGACTGTCGCGACCATCTCGTGCGCGAGGGTCTCATCGCGATCCAGTGCGGCGCCTTCCACCTCGCCGTCGGCGGCAAGAAGTACTTCAACACCACGCCGCTCGGCCGCGCCGTCACCACGACGGCGATCGTCCGCGCGATGGTCGACGACGACGTCCACGTGTTCGGCGACGGCTCGACGCACAAGGGCAACGACATCCAGCGGTTCTATCGCTACGGCATCCTGGTCGACCCGACGCTGCGCATCTACAAGCCGTGGCTCGACGCTGCGTTCGTCAAGGCGTTCGGCGGCCGCAAGGAGATGAGCGAGTACCTCGCACGGATCGGCAAGCCGTACCGGACCGGCGTCGAGAAGGCGTACTCGACGGACGCGAACCTGCTCGGCGCCACCCACGAGGCCAAGGATCTCGAGCGGCTCGATCGCGGGATGCGGATCGTCGAGCCGATCATGGGCGTCGCGCACTGGAAGCCGGACGTCGCGGTCGCCGCCGAGGAGATCACGGTCGGCTTCGAGCAGGGCCGCCCGACGACGCTCGATGGTCGCCGGTTCGATTCGCTGTACGAGCTGTTCGTCGAGGCGAACCGGATCGGCGGACGCCACGGGCTCGGGATGTCCGATCAGATCGAGAATCGCGTGATCGACGCGAAGAGCCGCGGCATCTACGAGGCGCCCGGCATGGCGCTGCTCCACGTCGCGTACGAGCGGCTGCTCTCCGCGATCCACAACGAGAACACCCTCGATCTCTACGCCACGATGGGCCGCCGGCTCGGCCGCCTGCTGTACGAGGGCAAGTGGTACGACCCCGAGTGCTGCCTGCTCAAGGACGGCCTCACCCGGTGGGTCGCGCCGAGCATCACCGGCGAGGTCACGCTCGAGCTCCGGCGTGGCGACGACTACACGATCGTCGCGACCCGCGCCGATCACATGGCGTACGGGCCCGACAAGCTGTCGATGGAGCGAGTCGAGGCTCCGGCGTTCACGCCCGAAGATCGGATCGGCGCACTCGAGCTGCAGAACCTCTCGGTCGGCGACAACCGCGCGCTCCTCCTCCATCACCTCGCGAGCCTGCGCGCGCTTGCGCCAGTCGACGATCCGCTGCAGCGGCTGCTCGGCACCGCCGACGCCGACGAATAGGCGCCACGAGAACGCCGAAGCGAGGCGAACCGTGCTCTTCTGCGCGATGTTTATTTTTCGAAGTCTGGTGAGGTTCACGGTTCTCGTAGGTGTCTGTGCGCTCGCGGCATGCGGCGGCGGCGGCGAGGAGGCACCGTCCGATTCGAGCGGCGCGTGCACGTCGGTAGTCAATGGAGGCGCGCTCGTTCCCGAGACGGCAGGGACCGGATCGCGTCCGGTTGCGGCCGGCGGCACGATCGAAGACGGCACGTACTTCCTCACGAAGAGCGAGGTCTACGCCCCGGGCACGACGGACGCGGCCATGCGCAAGCGCGTGTGGATGTTCGCAGGGAACCGGTTCGAGGCCGTGAACAACGACAGCAACAGTGCGGAGCGGAAGCTCGGCGGGACGAAGGCCGCGAACGGTACGATGCTGACACTCACCGTGACGTGCCCGATGGACCTCACGGCGACGATCGAGTTCACGGCCACTGGCACGACGTTCACGGAGCACGCATCTGGTGGACAGGATCTCTTCGTGTTCACGAAGCAGTAACGTGTGCGACGCCGGCTTTGCGACGGCGCTCGTGAGCCGGTCACTCCAGCGGATCGCTGATGTCCTCGCTCGACGGCCGTACCGGCGGTCGGCTGACGTCGACGACGTAGCGCACGAGGACCGCCAGGTAATCGGCGAGAGCGGGGCACTGGATCGCGTTGCCGGCGAGCGCGTGGGCGGTGTTCGTCTGGTCGTAGTGCACGGGGTGATCGAGGACGTCGACGAACGCGAGCGGCCCACGGCCGAGCCGCGACAGCCCCGGGGTCCGCAGCACGGCGCGCGCGAGCTGCCGCGGGATGTGGCCGCGCGGCTTCTCGGTATGCGCGTGCTGGGCGACGCGTTCGAACACCTGGCGCGCGGGCATCGGCGCGGGATCGACGAGGTGGAACGTCTTGCCGGCGGCACCCTCGGAGCGCGCGACGTGCCAGGCCGCTTCGATCACGTAGTCGATCGGCACCAGGTGCAGCGGCGAGTCCCCGCGCCCGAGCAGCGGCAGCCGGAGGCCGGACGCGTTCGTGGCGATCAGCACCATCAGGTAGTACGGCCCGTCGAGCTTGTCGATCTCGCCGGTCGTGGTGTCGCCGACGATGATCCCCGGTCGCAGGACGGTGATCGGCAGCTGCCGCATCGCTGCGCGCACGAGCTTCTCGGCCTCGAACTTGGTGCGCTCGTAGGCGTTGTGAAACTTCTGGCCGACCTCGAGGTCCTCCTCGTAGAAGGTGCCCTTGCGATCGCCGGAGACCATGGCCGTCGACCAGTGGACGACGCGCTCGAGCCGCGTCGCGTCACGTGCGAGATCGAGCACGGTGCGCGTGCCCGTCACGTTGACCTCTCGCGCGGTCTTCTCGTCGATGCCCATCCAGTAGATGCCGGCGAGGTGGTGGATCCACGACAGCTCGCGCGACAGCGCGCGGTACTCGAGGCTCGACAGCCCGAGGTCCATGTCGCAGACGTCACCGACGAGCACCTCGGCGCGTTCGTGGCCGTCCAGGGTGGCGAGCAAGCGCGCCGCGTCGTCCGCGAACTTCTGCTGGGCGAGCACGAACAGCTTCGTCTCGGGCTCCGCGGCGAGCAGTTTCTTGATCATCCGCTTCGCGGTGAACGCCGGGAACCCGGTCACGAGCGCGGTCCGGCCGAGCCGCGGCGATCGCCCGGTCACGGCGTCGGTACGCACGGCGCGCGGCACCCGGATCGGGCCGTGCTTCGCCTCGATCTCGGTGACCACGCGATCGACCTCGGCGGCGAGCAACGCCTCGTCGCCATCGTTGTGGATCACCCAGGTGGCGGCCGCGAGCTTGTCGGCGAGCGGGGCCTGCGCGGCGATCCGCGCGGTCGCCTCGTCGGCGGTCAACCCGTCGCGCGTGACGATCCGCTGGTGCTGGATCTCGGGCGTCGCGGCGACGACGACCAGGCCGGCGAGCCCGACATGCGCGCGGTTCTCGACGAGCAGCGCCGCCTCGTAGAACACGACGTTCGCACCGGCATCGGCCCACGTCGCGATCGCAGCGGCGCTCGCGGCGGCGATCCGTGGATGCGTGATCCTCCCGAGGTCTGCGCGCGCGAGAGGATCGGAGAACGCGATCGCGCCGAGCCGCTTGCGATCGAGGCGACCCTCCGGCGTCAGCACAGCCGTGCCAAACCGCGCGACCAGCTCGGTCAACGCCGGCTGCCCGGGCTCGACGACCTGGCGCGCGAGCGCATCGGCGTCGACGGTCGCGGCGCCACGCTCGGTCAGCAAGCGCGCAACCGTGCTCTTGCCCGACGCGATCCCGCCGGTGAGACCGATCACGTGCGCCGTCACGAGCCTTCCGTACCACGTGGCGCGCGAGCCGCGGTAGCCTCGCCGCGCATGCGTTCTTCGTCCGCTCTCGCCGCTGGCATCACCGCCGTGGCCTTCGCGCTGCTTGTCATCGCCGGGCTCGCCGGGGTCGCGGCGGCGGGCCGGCGAGACTGGACCGGGAGCATCGCGTGCGGCAGCTGTCATCCCGCGCAGCTGGCAGCGTGGCAGCGCACCGCGCATGCGACCACGGCGCGCCGGCTTCCGGTCCGGCCCGAGGCGCGCTGTCTCGGCTGCCACGCGACCGGTGAGGCCCCGGCCGGTCCGGCGATCGCGATCGAGGTCGGCTGCGAGGCCTGCCACGGCGCCGGTGCGCATTACGCCGCGGACGACGTCATGCGAAATCCGATCGTCGCGCGTGCGCTCGGGCTCGTCGACATCAAGACGACCAGGGTACGTGACGCCGTCTGCCTGGGATGCCACGCTCGCTCGACGCGGTCGACGGCCTTCGATCGTGACGCGCCCGTTCACCCGACGAAGAGCTCGCCATGAAGACGCCCACCAAGTTCGTCACGTCCGCCGCGAAGCCGAGCGACTTTCCTCCGCCAAGCTTGCCGGAGGTCGCCGTCGTCGGCCGCTCGAACGTCGGCAAATCGAGCCTCATCAACTCGATGGTCGGCCAGGATGGGCTGGCGCGGACGTCGCGAACGCCGGGCCGCACCCGCCTGCTCAACTGGTTCGAGGTCGCCAGCCACCCGCCGTTCTTCCTCGTCGATCTCCCGGGCTATGGCTACGCGCAGGTCGATCAGTCGACGCGCGAGAGTTGGCGTCCACTGATCGAGACCTACCTGGCGGAGCGCAAGACGCTCGTCGGCGTACTGCTGCTGGTCGACATCCGGCGCGAGCCCGGCGACGAGGAGCTCGACTTCGTGCCGTGGCTCGCCGAGCGTGGCAAGCCGATGATCGTCGCGCTGACCAAGGCCGACAAGCTGTCGAAGAACAAGCGGACGCTCGAGATCACGAAGGCGAGGAAGATCCTCGGCCTCAAGCGCGATCCGTTCGCCGTGTCGACGCTGTCGAAGGACGGGGTCGAGCCGCTGTGGCGCGCGATCCTCAAGCTGTCGACCGGCAAGTGATCGGGCCGGCCACCGCTGCAGACCTCGACGCGATCGACGAGATCGAGCGTCACTCGTTCCCGATTCCATGGCCGCGCGCCACGTTCGCGGCCGAGCTCGTTCGCGACGTCGGCCGGCTCGTCGTCACCCGCGACGAGCGCGGTGCGGTCATCGCGTTCAGCAACTACTGGCTCGTTGTAGACGAATTACATCTGCTCGCGATCGCGACGCATCCCGATCGCCGGCGCGCTAGGCTCGGTGCCACGCTGCTCGCCCACGTCCTCGACGACGGTCGCCGCAACGGCTGCACGGTCGCGACGCTCGAGGTCCGGCGTGGCAACGCGCCCGCGATCGCGCTCTACGAACGCGCCGGCTTCGTGACCGTCCACGTGCGCGCGAGCTACTACCAGGACAACAACGAGGATGCGCTGATCATGACGTGCGACCTCACTCGACCACGCCCGTGATGCCGACGCGATCGCTCGGCTCGTTGCGCGTCGCGAAGTAGATGGCGGTACCGCCCGCGCCCGCGACGAGCACGCCGGCCGCGGCGAGCACGTACCAGCGCTGATACCACGACGTCCCACCACGCATCGACAGCTCGGCCTCGACCTTGATCTCGCCGTCGGGTGGCAGCGCGACCTTCGTCGTATACGGGACGTAGCCCTCCTTCACGATGCGGATGTCGTAGGTCGCCGGTGCCGGCAGCTTCAGCGGCTGGATCGGCGTGAGCCCGCGCGACTCGCCGCTGACCGTGACCGCCGCGCCCGACAGGTTCGCGACGATGTCGATCACGCCGTACCGCAAGAAGTCCGTCGGCGGCAGCAGCTTCTGGAGGTACGCATCGACCTGCGCGTCGCTGGGGGCGGCGCCCTCGGCGAGCGAGTCCGCGATCCGCGCGCTCACGCTTCTCGACTCGACGTCGATCCGCTGCATCGTCAGGATCACGTCGCCGAGCTCGCTGACGCCGACGAGGATCACCTCCGCGGCACCGACCTTCTTGCCGATCTTTGCGAGGCACTCGGCTTCGCCCGCGCACTTGACGAGCGCGCCGTCGAGCTGATCGCCGTAGACCACGCGCGTCTGGTCAGGACCGAGGACGCCGAGCGAGGTCTGCTTGGACAGCGCGGACACCACGCGGCCGGCGATCCCGGGCAGCGCCGAGGAGCCGGCGCGATACTCGAGCACGACGACCTTCCGCTTCGGCCCCGGATCGGCGTCGGCATCGCGGCCGATCGCGAGCACCGCGAGCCAACACAGCGCGATGGTCAGCGTTCTCGTGGAGCCCACGCGCATCAGCGCCCACCGTACAGCGCGCCGATCGTCGTCGGCGTGCTCTCGCCGGCGGCCGGCGACTCGGCCCCAGAGGCCGTGATGCAGCTCCAGTCGGCGAACTCGGCGTTGGTCTTCGCGATCAGCGTCAGCACGCAGCGCGCGCGGATCCGTTGCTGGATCGCGCCGGTCTGCGGATCGGCGAGCACGAGATCGTGGACGGTCGCGTTCATCTCCGGGATGACCTTGCTGCCGGTTGCCGGATCGAAGCGCGCGGCGCGATGGCTATCCATCCGCGTGATCAGCGCGACGTACTGCGCGCCGGGCAGCACCGCGAGATCGATCGGCACGAGCGTGTCGGCGTGGATGTTGAGCGACAGCTCGTTCTGCGAGTCGAAGTCGTAGGTCATCACCTCGGCCTTTGGCGCGAGCGTGACGTCCTGCGGGTCCGTACCGTCGAGTCGCACCGAGGCGATCCGGATCCGCGCACCCTGGCCAGTCGCCCGCGGCGCCGAGCCCGCGATCCATAGCCGGCTGCCCTCGATCGCGAGCGCACTCGCGCCGCTGACCGTGCTCATCAACCGCGGCATGCCGGCGTCGAGCCGGGTCACCGCGCCGTTGCACGGGTTCGCGCCGAACACCGCATCGCCGCTCGCCTCGATGTCGCTGAGCTGACCGGTCGCGATCGTCGCCGGCAGCTCGGTCGGCTGATCGATCGAGTACGCGAGCACCATCGAGCTGCCGGTGCAGGTGCCGGTGCCGGTCGCCGGTGCAACGCGCCCGATCAGCGCGTACGCGGTGAACCCGGTCTCGGCCGTGCCACCGACCGCGACGCGATCCGGCTTCGGCGCCGTCGCGAGCGCACGGATTTCACCTGTGTCGACGTCGACGAGCACGAGGCCACCCGCAGCCGCGACGACGATGCGGCGCTGGCCCGGAATGCGCGCGGCGTCGATTGCGCCGGTGACCTTGAGATCGATCGCGCTGCCGACCGGCTTGTGGTCCGCGGTCGCGATCCGCTGGAGTGACGTGCCGGTGACGACCGCGAGCTCCGTGCCGTCGATCGGGAACGCGATCGACGCCGTCGTGTTGCCGATGGTGCCCTGGAACTTCGGATCGAGCCCGTCGTAGGTCGGATCGAGGGTGCCGACCGTGCGCTCGCTCGAGACGTAGATGATCGGCTTGCGAACCGGGATCGTGATCGTCTGCTGGTTGCGGTCCGGGAGGATCGTCTCCTCGACGAGGCCGAACGCGACGAGCCGGCTCGTGTTGTCGCGGAGCTCGACGCGCAACCGGATCGGCTCGTCGAGCGCGACGTCGCCGGCATCGAACCGCATGCCATCGAGCGGCGTCGTCGAGATGTTCTCGACCCCATCGGCCTGGGTGATCCCGACCGCGACCGTTGCCATCCCAGTCGGTCGCAGGTCACCCGAGGCGGGCAGGGACAACACGAGCTCGATGCCGCCAGTCGTCTCCGTGCCGCAGGCCGAAACCAGGCCCGCCGAAACGATCAGGACTGCCGCGTTCACCTGGCGACCCACGATTCGGACGCTATCAGACTCGTACCTCGCCGCACAACCGCTTGATTCGCAAGGAACATCTGTCACGATCCTGGCACGATCCCGGCTCGCCCTCGGCAGCCGCCCTGGTGCCCAGCAGATCACTTTGGGATCGCCAGGTGTTCGTTGTACCAATCGCCCGACAGGTTAGGATTGCAGCGTTGCAGGCGTCGATAGACAAGGGGGGGCAGAGCGGCCCGTTCGGGCGCCAGGACCCGAGCCTGCCGCAGGTCTTCGGACGCTACCTGCTGATCCAGCGGCTGTCGCGCGGCGGCATGGGCGAGATCTTCCTGGCGAAGCACGGCCTTGCCGGCTTCGAGAAGCTCGCGGTGATCAAGAAGGTGCTCCCGCACCTCGCAGCCGACGAGCAGTTCATCTCGCGGTTCGTCGACGAGGCCCAGGTCGCGATCAAGTTACAGCACACCAACGTTGCCCAGGTGTTCGAGGTCGGGCGGGTTGGCGACGAGTACTTCCTGGCGATCGAGTACATCGAGGGTCGGGATCTGCGCCGCACCTTGCAGGTGATGGGGCGCCAGAAGCGCCGATTCGCCCCCGAGCTGGCGCTGTTCG
>JBKJUF010000732.1:0-5059 GCA_046590445.1 Kofleriaceae bacterium | reverse complement strand
ACCGCGTCGCAGTGCGTGCACTGGTAGCGGCGGCACACGATGGTCATTCCCGTCGAGCCCCAAGGAGTCCTCGTGTCCCAAGATCCGCGCGCCCGCGCGGCACTGATCACCGGGGCTCGCGGCGCAGCGTCTCGCGCATGCGCAGCGCGACCACGAGCCCGGAGGCCGCGGTGATGCCGGCGACCAGCCAGATCGCAGCCGGCGCACCGACGAAGTCGGCGACGAGGCCGGCGAGCAGCGCACCGATCGCGTAGCCAAGGTCGCGCCACAGCCGGTACACGCCGACCGCGGACGCCCGCCAGCTCGGGTGCGCGACGTCGCCGAGCGCGGCGAGCAGGGTCGGATAGACGAGCGCGGTGCCGAGCCCGAGCAGCGCCTGGCCGACCGCGAACGCCCAGAAGCTCGTCGAGGACACGACCAGGGCGATCGCGCCAGCCTGCATCCACATGCCGCCCGCGATCATCCACTTGCGGCCGACCCGGTCGGACAGCGCGCCCGTCCCGAGCTGCGCGATGCCCCAGACCGCCGGGTAGATCGCGGCGAGCGCGCCGATCCGATCGACCGACATCCCGGTTGCCGCGAACCACAGCGGGAACAGCCCCCACGCCATGCCGTCGTTGAGGTTGTTGACGAGCCCGGCCTGGGTGACGCTCGACAGATCGCGGTCGCTGATCGTCGTCTTGCGAAACACCTCGCCGGCGGACAGCGTGGGCGCGGTCGTCGCACCACCCTCGACCTTCGCGTGGCCGTGCGTTTCGCGGACGAACACGAGGGAGAGCAGCCCACCGACGACGACGTAACCGACCCCGAGATAGAACGGCTCTGGCCGCAGGTCCCAGCGGGCCGCGATCGCGGCAGTCGCGATCGCCGAGCCGGCCACCGCGAGGTACCCGGCGAACTCGTTGAGGCCCATCGCGAGGCCGCGCCGCGCCGGACCGGCGAGGTCGATCTTCATGATCACCGTCGTCGACCAGGTGAGGCCCTGACTCGCGCCGAGAAACACGTTCGCGACGAGGATCCAGCCCCACGACGGCGCGAACATCAACATGAACGGCACCGGAGCCGCGATCGCCCAGCCGACGACCAGGATCACCTTGCGGCCGACGCGATCGGAGAGTCGGCCGGCGATGTAGTTGGTCACCGCCTTCGAGATCCCGAACACGATGATGAACGACAGCACCGCCGTCTTCGCCTCGAGCCGGAAGTCCTGCTCGGCGATCGCAGGCAGGATGCTGCGCTCCATGCCGATCATCGCGCCGACGAGCGCGTTGACCACGACGAGCAGCGTGAACTGTGCCGCGTTCGCACTGATCCCGAGGCGAGGGGGCACGCTCATCGCTTGCCCGTGCCCATCGGGACGAGCTGGCGCATGTGCCAGGCCTGGAGGTACGCGGCGCGCCGGGACTGGTGATGCATCCGCGACATGCCGCGTGAGAGGAACGCAGCGCAGATCAGCAACGCGACGACATAGAGCGCGAGCGCGAGCTCCATGTGAGGCAGCCGGAAGGATCCGTTGGCCGTCCGCATCACCAGCGCGCCGTCATGCGCGCCGATCGTCGGCGATAGCACGCCGACGCGCTCGAGGATCCATGGCACCAGGATCGCGCTACACAGCGCGATCACGAGCACCGCCGGGCGTCCGAACCGCGGGTGAAGCACGAGCGCGAACATCGTCGCGGCCGCGATCCCGGGCGCGACGAGGAACGGCGAGAAGAGCCGCGCCGCGATCGCGAGCAGCAGGATGTTCGAGCCCACCATCGTGTAGAGAAACGCCGTCGTGATCGTACGCTTCGAGCGCATCAGCACGAATGCGAACCCGATGTTCGCGAGGATCGCGAGCGTGCCGAGCGTCAGCGTCGGGGCGTCACGAACGCCGACCCACATCATGATCGGCACGAACGTGAGGTAGATGATGTACGCGGTCAACGCGAACCCGCCCTGGCTGCGAAGGTCGGCGTCCTCGAGCGCGGACAGCTCGGCCTGGACCTCGGCTGGCGTCTCGCGCGGCGGCTCGAGCATCATCCGGGTGACCAGGTCCGCGGCGTCGGCCGACGACGGGTCGAGCGCGAGCGCGCGACCGGCATGCTGCATCACATTCCTGCGATCGATCTGGTTATCGTGAGCGGCGCCGCGCCGCACGATCGAGGTCGTGGTCAGCGGCACGTCCTCGGCGCCGACGAGCGCGCTGCGGGCGAGTGCGAGGTGCTCGGCCGCGAGCCGCCGCCGCTGGCCGACGTCGCGATCGCCGTCGAGGAAGCGCTGCACGCGCTCGCCGACCTCGCGGGCCGACGCCGGGCGCTTGCCGGGATCCTCTGCGGTGGCGGCGACGCACAGGGCCTCGAGCTCGGGCGGAACCTCCTGGGCCGGCGAGCGGCTCGACGGCCTGGCGTCGTACTCGCCAAGGGCGGCCGCGTGATCGCCTGGCGCGTGGAGCGGCTGGCGTGCGAGGAGCTCGAACAGGATGCAGCCGAGCGCGTAGACGTCGACCCGGCGGTCGATCGCCCAGCCGCGCAGCTGCTCGGGGGCCATGTAGCCGATCGTGCCGAGCACCGCTCCGGCCTCGGTCTCGACGGCGTCCACGTTCCACGCCGGCGCTTCGCCCGGCCGCGGGCGCTTCTGGGTGTGCAGCAGATCGGCCGCATCGTCCTCGCGCACGAGGTGTGCGATGCCCCAGTCGAGGACGTAGACCTCGCCGAAGTCGCCGAGCATGATGTTCGCGGGCTTGAGGTCGCGGTGGATCACACCGCGCGTGTGCGCGAACTCGACGGCGAGGCAGACGTCGGTGAACGCGCGGAGCAGTCGCTGCCGCGAGTGACGCTCGCTGGCGGTCTCGCGTGGCACAGGATCGCCGGGGTCCGAGAGGATGTCGGCGAGCGTGGTGCCGGTCAGCCGCTTCATCACGAAGTACGGGTGGCCTGCCTCGTCGATCGCGAGCTCGTGAACGGGCACGATCGCCGGGTGATCGAGGCGCCCCTGGATCCGCGCCTCGCGGAGGAAGCGCGCGATCGACGCCGCGTTGACGTCACGCATCCGCTTGATCGCGACGTCGCGGCCAATCTGCGCGTCGATCGCGACCACGACGTCGCCCATCCCGCCGCGCCCGAGCAGGTCCCCGACGATGTACCGCGCGTTGCCGGTCGGCAACGCGAGCTGTGCGTCGGCCGCAACGGTTCGTGGTGCGTCCGTGCGGGGCGTGGTGCCAATCGTCTGCGCGAGAGCGGCGGTGTCGTCGAACGGTGGGTCGCGAGGCGCCATGCCCGATGCTAACGCGTTGTCGCAGCGAACCTTGGCCAAGCGACACGAGCACCGCGAGCTACGGCGCGATCAGCAGCGCGCTCCGCGACAGCGCGAAGGCCTGGCCGGCGGTCAGCGTGGTGCCGCCTTCCATCAGATTGTCGGCGCCCGGGATCGTGTCGTCGAGGGGGTCGGGATACGTCCGGCCCGAGATGCCGCGGTTCAGCACGTGCTGGAGCGCGAGGAAGTGACCGGCCTCGTGCGCAGTGATCCGCGCGAGCTCGAGCGGCGGCAGCCCGCCGCGGACGACGACGCCGAAGTAATAGCTGCCGCGCACCGGCGGTCCTGGCGTGCCGAGCGCGAGCCCGCCGACTCCGGGCGGTAGCGACTCGACGTAGAAGATGTCGAGTCCGGTCGTCGCGTGATCGGTGACGAGGCCCGGCAGCATCGCGGACTGGCTCGACGGTGCCTCCTGCGGCTCGGAGAAGTCCGTGATCCGGGCGAGCGCGGTGCCGCTCAGCCGCATCACGCTGTTGATCGCGACGTCGATCTCGGCCTGCGCGAACAGCCGCGCGAGCTCGGCTCTGAGCTCGGGCGTGTTCGGATCGGTGACGGTGTCGGAGACGATGTAGAGGTTCAGTCCGAGCGTGCGCGCGCCATCGTCCTCCGGCATCACCAGGCGCACCGTCACCGGGCCCGGGCGATTCGCGGCGACCCGCAGACGCCCCGTGCCCTCGACGACGGGCTGTCCCGGCCTGTACGGATAGACGTGGGTGAAGGTGCCGAGGCGGATCGACTGGAACAGATCGCCGGCCATCTGGCCGATCTGTTCGCCAACGTAGCTCGCCTCCATCGCCGCACCCGGCGCGCCGGCGGGCAAGTTCACGAGCTCCACGCGGTCACCGAGGCTGAACGCGCCGAGGGCGTAGAGCCCCTCCGGCGTCCCCTCGATGATCACCGAGATCGATCGCGAGCTCGCGGGGATTTCGAACGCGAGCTCTGGGGAGAGCCCATCGGCGAGTACCTCGGTCTCGAGAACAACCTCGCGGGGTGGCGGCCCGGCGGGCTCGTCATCGCTGCAACCGATCAGGAAGACGCCGAGAACCAAGAGCCGCATCGCCTCGCTGTAACACGAGCGAACCGCGCGGTGGGGATCCGGCCGCTGGGCCGGTGCTTGCAGGCACGTCGTTTCACATGGCGACGATTCGATCGATCCTGGGCGTGCTGGTGCTGGCGACGGTCCTGGTTGGCTGCGGCAAGCAGGACAATTCGGAGGCGACCGATCAGGCGAGCAAGCAGCTCCGCGAGGCCCAGGACCAGGTGCAAACCAACACCAAGGACCTGACCGCGAACGAGCAGGACATCGAGCAGCGGAAGCGTCAGCTTGCCACCGAGCAGCAAGAGCTCGCCGACAAGCAGAAGCGCCTCGAGGAGCAGCAGCGGGCGCTCGGCTCGGCGCAGCAGACGCTCGCGGGCGCGCGGGTTGCCTACGCGGCGGCGGTCAAGGAACGGCTCGCCAAGCTCGATGCGTCGCTCGCGACCCTCGGCCGGAAGACCGACGCGAAGGCCCGGGATGCTGCCGCCGGGCTGCGGGCGCGCCGCGATCAACTCGGGGGCATGCTCGACGCGATGACCGGCACCGCTGACCCCGACTGGAACAAGTACACGAAGGACGTCGACACCACCTTCGACGCGATCGAGCGCGACCTGGCAACGCCCGACTGAACGTGACAGCGGTGCCCGGTGTGCGCCAGTGGGACACTGCGGTCGTGAGCTGCTGGTGGCGACTGCGAGAGATCCGGCGGTTGGAGCAGCCGAGCCCATC
>JBKJUF010000095.1:0-5605 GCA_046590445.1 Kofleriaceae bacterium | reverse complement strand
GCACTGCTCTGTGAACGATTCGTCCCTCTCCAAGAGCGCGGTGATGAACTTCACGCGCTCGTTCCAGGCCGCCGTTTCTTTCCAGGGCATCCCTGGTGGTCTCGCTTGGCCTTTCATCTGTCACCTATGTCATCGGTCTATTTCGTCACCTCTCTATCCGGTCTGCACCCCGTCTTTCTTTGTCCGTGACGGTCGTTTCTTGTTGACAGATTCTCGGCGGCAATCCGCCGCCGATCGCCAGGCGCTTCGGATCTTCGACGAGAACGCGACCAGGTGCGCGGTGTCATCGGTTCGCAAACGCGTCGGATTTTCGTCGACAACCAACGCACTTCGTCGCGCAGAGCGCATGCCATCGTGTGCAAGCGGGAACATGGGTAACCATCGCTCCGAAAACTCGCGTGGTAGAGGTCGGTCAAGACTTGGACGGAGGTGTCTCAGATGCTGCTCGATGGTTCGGTGAACGAGAACGAAGGAACATTCGTCGATGCGCACGAAGGCGAAGACTGGCGCGAGATCGATGGCGCGTTGCAGCGGATCGGGAAGCAGCGAGCTGCACTCGATGCCGAAGAAGCAGGATGGCTGGTGCGGGCCGCGCGCGTGCAGATCTGGCGCAAGCTCGGCTTCGTCTCGCTGCTCGATTACCTCGAACGACGCTGCGACTACGCGCCGCGCACGGCGCGCGACAGGATCCGCGTGGCGTTCGAGCTTGAAGGCTTGCCCGGGCTGACCGCCGCGCTCGCGACAGGCCAGCTCGGGTTCTCGTCCGTCAAGGAGCTGGTCCGTGTGGTGACGCCGGAGCACGAGGCTGAATGGCTCGACAAGGCGCGCGGCAAGACCTGCTTCGAGATCCAGAAGCTCGTGGCCGGCCGCAAGAAGGGGAGCCGTCCAAGCGATGCGCCGGATCCCGATCTCGAGACCCGCACGTTGCACTTCGACGACATCCTGCCGACGACGATCGCGCGGTTGCGTGAGGCGCGCGCGAAGGCGCAGGCCGAGCGCGGCGAGCGTTTGTCCGATGATGCGCTGCTCTCGATGCTGTGCGGCATGTTCCTCGAGGGAGCTCCCACGGCCGAGGGCGCCGGGCGCGCGAAGTATCAGATCGCGGTGACGGTCTGCGAGAAGTGCAACCAAGGCTGGCAGGACGGTGCCGGGGCGAAGTACGCGATGACTCCGGCCGAGCGCGCGCGCGCCGAGTGCGACGCGCAGCGCATCGGATCGCTGGACACCAACCGGCCCACGCGGGCCAAGCAGGACATCCCGCCGAGCGTGCGGCGCCTGGTCTGGCGACGCGATGGTGGCAAGTGCACGGTAACGTCTTGCAGGTCCGCGGCACACCTCGAGCTTCACCATATCGTCGCGCGCGAGGACGGCGGCACGCACGACGCCGAGAATATCGCCGTGATATGCGATGGCTGTCACGCGTCCCTCCATCGCGGCCAGCTCACGATCACGGGCAAGGCACCGCACGACCTCGTGGTCACGCGCGTCCACGACACGATGGCCCACGTGGGCCAACCGAGCAGGCTCGATCGCGCGACGATCCCGGTCGAAGCGCGTACGGCGCTCGTCACGCTTGGCTACAAGAAGCACGAAGCTGCGGCCGCAGTAGCGGCGGCGCGAGCTCACATTGGCGGTGACGTGGCGCTCGATGTCCTGATCCGCGAAGCTCTACGCCGGTGTGGAAAGCCAGGTGGATAGCTCCCGTACGTACCGATCGCGCGCGTGATCCAACGTGACCAGCTGCTCTCGTAGCGTCGCGTCGGTTGGCTCGTGGGCCTCGGTCCACCGTTGGCTCGACCGCTGTCCGACCGCGCTCCGGGACGGTCGCGACGCACGCTGCTGGCGCATTCGCGACCTAACTCCTTCCGTCCGGAGCTTCCGCGAGCGCCCCGCGATCTACGTCGGGAGGTACGCGTCACCCGCGAGCATCGCCACCGCGTTGTGCCTTGCGCATCGCACCCGCCACCTATGAGCCGCTACAACCGAATGCTGCCGGCGCGTTGCTACGGCCGGTTCAGCGCGCAGTACGGCGTGGCCTCGGGCGGGACCTCGACATCGGTCGCGGTCGCGCGCTGCGTGCACGGCTCGTCCTCGGTCCACGGCCGCCACTCGCCGCCGCGCCCGAGCGTCTGCGCGTAGCTCGCCCAGCCCTGGTACCCATCGAGCTGCGACTTGAACACCATCGGCGCGACGCACGCACCGGCCTGCTGGGCGCGTGCGCGCTTCATGATGATGTCGTACATCGCCGAGGTCGACGAGTTCCAGCAGCACGTCTTCGAGCGGGTGTACTCGAGCTCGCCGAACACGTAGTCCTCGAGCGCGCGGTGCGCGGTATCGACCTGCGCGGCCGACTGTCCAAACGATCGCTCGGACAGCTCGTAGAGCGTGGCGAATGCGTGCTCGCGGCGCTCGCGGGCGGAGCACGACGACGGGTACTGCGAGAGGTGGCGGCGAGCGTCGATGATCTGCTGGAGCAGCTCGGTGCGCTGCTGATCCGGCGAGACCTGGCCGAGGATCTGCTCGAAGCGAGCGGTGCGCGCCGCGAGTCGCGGATAGTCGGTCGAGTTGATCCAGCTCGCCTCGTCGCCCGCCATCCAGGTGTTGGTCCAGTAGCCGCCGATGTTCTTTGCGACGCGCCAGCGCTTCACGCCGCCGCCGAGCTTCGCGTAGAGGTGACCCTCGTCGTTGACGCCTGGACCGCCGGCGTAGGCGCTGACGAAGTAGCTCTTCGAGGCCTGGCCGGATTCGCGGCGGCCCTGGCGGCGCGGCATCGAGCCCGCGATCGTCGTGATGTCACGGCTGCCACCGGCCAGCTCGGTGACGTCCTTGACGACAAGCGTGTGGCCGATGCCGCTGCGCTGCCAGCGCTCGATCAGGAAGTCACCCGAGCGTACGGCGTCGGCGGCGAGGTTGTACGCGTTCGCGGAGTCCGCGAGGTGGATGGAGCCGAGGTAATCGAGCGCGAGCACGGTGAAGTAGCCCGCGCGCTTGTTGAGGTGGACCTCGTCGAGGTACGCGCCGAAGTGCGCGCCCGGGGCGAGTTGCGGCTGGAGCTGGTCGCCGCCGGCGATCCGCTTGTCACGCAGCACGCGATCGGTGGGCCACGTGCCGCGGTACGTCGCCGTGTGATCCTTGTACTTCAGCGCGAACTCCGGCGACGCCGCGTAACGACCCGCGGTCGTGCGCACGCCGTTGTGCCCGAAGTACACGCGCCGGCCCTGGCCGTCGACGGCCTCGAAGAACAGCGGCAGCTCGTACCAGGCGGCAAACGTGATCCGCAAGAACAGCGAGAGCTCCGCACACTCGAGCACCGGCGACGGCAGCGTCTTGCCCCACGGGGTCGTGAGCTGCACCGTCATCGAGTAGCCGTCGATGCCAGGGATCCACGCGAGCGAGCCGATCCACGTCGCGTACTTCGCGTCCCAGGTCAGGCCGCTGTTCGCGGACCACGCCATCCCGGCAGCCGCGGCGGCGGGCGTCGTGGTGTCCTCCCACTTGTTGCGCGCCGTCCAGACCTGGGTCGCCGAGGTGTTGGTGGCGACCAGGAGCCCGCGCCGATGCTCGGAGTCCTCCTTCCCCGGTGGCGGGGTGGGTGTCATCGGGCCCTCCATGCCCCATTCTTCGTCGGGGGTCAGCACGTCATCGTCCGCGCAGGCAGTTGCCAGCACGAGCAGCAGGAGGGCGAGCGCTTTCATGAAGGGCGCCATCAGCAGGCCTCGTGCCGCTCGGCCCCCGTAACATCTCGCGTGCTTGCCGGTGTGCACGCCACGGTGGTCGGACCCTAGCAACCCGAGTGGCCGGGCCACGAGGCCGCACATCGGGCCAAGTGCTCAGCGCTGCACCGACAGATAGTGCTCCGTCGCGACGCGGCGAGCACAAACCTCCGCCTCGTAGCGGTCGAGACTACTGGAACGTCGGCGGTTCGGACGTGATGAAGCCATCGAGCTGTGCGGGCTGGTCGGCGGCCGGATCGGCGACATACCAGAAGTTCGTGACCGCGTACTTCGGCGTCGCGAGGTTGAACGGCAGCTCGAGGGTGATCCCCGGAACGTCATCGGTGGTCGCGGTCAGCACGTGATCGCCGGGCGCGAGCTCGAACTTGAACTGGTGCCACGAGTGCTGGCCCTCGACGTCGAAGTCACCGGTGACCGCGAGCTGCCCATCGATCTCCACGTTGATATCGACGACCTCTCGATCGAAGCTCTGGTTCGACACGTACATCGTGAAGTTCGGATTGGTCGAGATCGGCAAGTGCTGGCGCGCCGACCCGGCGCCGGGATCGGTCGAACAGCCGGCGGCAGACAGCAGGAGGACGAGCGTGGACAACCGAGCTAGGCGGGTCATGTCAGCCACTTAAGCAAGCGCAGTGCCTTCGCCAAGGTCGCGTAACCCCGCCATGCCTCCTCGAAATTCTGTGGTTCGCGACCCCATATCGACGGCAAATCGTAAGGCGACCGCGAGACGATGCGATTCACCCACGTGCAAGTGCAGTCGTCGGTCGTGACGTTCTACTATTAGAGCAATGCGCGATTTCGGGGCATCCAGAACAGCCGCCGCGAGTGGGGCCGATAGCCAGATCGATGCCCGCAAGCCCGGCGGCCGCACGCTCACGGACCAGCTCGAGGGCGATCAGGAGGGCGCGCCACCCGACGTGTATCGCGGCTCGCTGTTCGCGCAACAGGGCGCCGGCGGCAATGCCGAGCACGCCGCCGACGCCGAGCACGCCGCCGACGCAGAGCATGACGGCGACGCGGAGCATGACGACGACGCGGAGCATGACGACGCCGAGCATGACGATGACGCGGAGCATGACGACGCCGAGCATGACGATGAAGGCCTCGCAGCTGCCGGCGCAGATGGCGAGCTCGCCGACGAAGCAGGTGACGGCGAGAGCGACCCGCAGCACGCGCCGAACCCAGTGCTCGCAGCGGCAGGCGACGAGCCCGAGCAGGAGCATGCCGAGCACGACGACGAGGCCATGCAGGCCGACGCCGATCACGACGGCGAGCTCGACGCGGACGCTGATGACGACGGTGACGCCGCCGACGGCGACGAGCTCGCGGCTGGTAGCGCTGACGGTGACGCCGCCGACGGCGACGAGCTCGATGCGGCGCTGACTCCCGACGGCGATGGGCGACAGCTCGATCCGGCGATCAAGCTCGTGCTCGAGCGGGAGACCGGCTTCCGGCTCGATGGCGTCCGCGTCCACGAGGGTGGCGCGCAGGGCACGATGCTCGAGAAGGCCGGCAAGCGCGGCGCCGCGAAGGGTCGCCACATCATCTTCCCGGCGGGTGCGTATCGCCCGACCGATCCCGCAGGCAAGGATCTGATCCGCCACGAGGTCAACCACGTCGTCCAGCAGGCGACTGGCCGGGTGTCGCCCGAGCTCGACGCCGGCCAGCGCGCCGGGCACGAGGCCGATGCCGATCGCAAGCCGGCGGTTCAGCACACCGAGATCCGTGATCTGTCGCCGCGCGAGACCGGTCCAGCCCAGTTCCGCGCGGCCTTCGATGGCCCGCCGCCGTCGGTGACTCGCCGCGCGAAGCCGCGAGCCCCAACACCGCGCCCGGTGGCGCCGCGTCCGCTTGCCCCCCGCCCCGTCGTC
>JBKJUF010000031.1:0-19084 GCA_046590445.1 Kofleriaceae bacterium | reverse complement strand
CACTTTGGCCAGCACACGATCGGCGAGGCCAAGGCGTTCCTGATCGCGCGCGGGTTGCCGACCCGCCCAGGGCGCTGATGCGGTTCGTCGTCGTGGGTACGCGCAGTTAGAGACCGTGACGATTTCTGCGAAGGAAGTGCGAGGTCGCGGGGAGAGTGGATGGAGGTTGCGTCATGGTTCGCTCGCTTGGTTTGCTGCTCGTTCTGGGTTCCGTCGTCGTGGGTTGCCGACGCCGGGCCGCGCTGGTGGTTGCGCCTCGCAGTTCCTGCGGCGCTCGTCGTCGCGGCTGCGATCGTGCTACTCGTGATTCCGCGCGGCGCACATTCGCCGACCACGTCGGAGCCCCGCATCGCACTCGCCACGCCGCCGCGCCCCGTGCCGCCGCCGCGTCCATTGCCCGAGCCCGCGGCGGGCCCCGATGTCGACTTTTACTGGGTGAGCTCGTCGCAGCGAGCGGCCGCTCCGACTCCGCCGGTGATCTCTTCGACCACGCAAGTCACGATCGATCGCGCGCCGCAGGTCACCTTGATTTCGCCACCGTAGTTCGTTGCGACATCCTCTGGTTTCGGAGGGACGCATGTAACCTGGCCCTACGGAACCGTACGGAACCGTAGCCACAGGACGTCGCCGGTCACGGCCGCCGGCGCCTCGAAGATCTTCGCGTGCCAGCGCGGCAGCGCGTCGGTGGCGGCGATCGAGAACACGAAGTCGACGGCATCTGCGGCCCCGAGGCCGACCTCGAGCAGGTCCGGCTTCGCGAGCACGTTGAGCAGGGTCGCCGAGCCCTCGAAGGCGTCCGTGGAGAGCGCCACGTTGCCGTCGTACTGCGCTAGTTGCCCGGCGCGCAGCCAGTGGGAGGGCTGGCCGGTGGTCGTAAGGCCGATCACGTCGTTCGCGAGCAGCGTCGACCACCGGACGTAGCCGGGGAACGTCGAGAACGCGGTCCCGCGAGGGCCGGGAACGTCGGCGACGCTGACGCGCACGTCGTAGGCCTCGCCGGCGGCGGGGGCCTGGGGCCAGCGTGCGACCTCCCGGGTGACGCCGAGCCCGTTCTTCCAGGGCTGGTCGCGCCAGTCGGCCGGCGTGATGATCCGATCGGCCATCCGCGCTGCCGTAGCACGAACTTCTCTGGGTCCGGCGGCAGTGGTCGCCGGAAGTTGACATGGTGATCCGCGCTGGCGAACGTAGCGCCATGCCTGTCGTCGAGCCGGTGTATGATGAGCGCGGGCTGGTCCCGTGTGTCGTCCAGGACGCGACGACCGGGACATTGCTCATGCTCGCGTGGATGAATGCGGATGCGCTGCGGCTCACGCGAGAGACCCGGGAGATCCACTTCTGGTCGCGATCGCGGCAATCGCTGTGGAAGAAGGGCGAGACGTCGGGCAACACGCTCGCGCTCGTCGAGCTGCGCATCGACTGCGATCGCGACGCGATCCTCGCGCTCGCACGGCCGGCCGGTCCGACGTGCCACACCGGGACGACGAGTTGCTTCTTCGCGACCGACGAGGGCGGCGATGACGATGGCGTCCCGGCTTTCGGCGGCGCGCAGCTCGTGACGCAGCTCGCGCGGATCATCGAGAGCCGCCGCAGCGCGACGGCGCAGAAGAGCTACACGCGCTCGCTGCTCGAGGCCGGGATGCCGAAGATCCTGGCGAAGATCGCCGAGGAGCATGGCGAGCTCGCGGCCGAGCTGCCCGCAGGTCCGACGGACAAGGTCGTGCACGAGACTGCGGATCTGCTGTTCCACGTGCTCGTCGGGCTCGCCGCGAGAGAGATCCCCGTCGAGGCGGTGTTCAGCGAGCTCGCGCGGCGGTTCGGGACGAGCGGGCACGTCGAGAAGGCCGGACGTCGCAAGGGCACCGAGTGATCGGGCTTGTCGCGCCAGAGCTTGTCGCGCCGGATCTTCTCGCGCCAGGCGGTGGCCTCGAGCGCGCGATCCCGCACTACGAAGATCGACACGAACAGCGCGCGATGTCGGCCGCGGTCGCACGCGCCCTCGAGGAGGCGCGTCCGCTGATCGTCGAAGCGGGCACCGGGACCGGCAAGACGCTCGCGTACCTCGTCCCCGCGCTGCTGTCGGGCAAGCGCGTCGTGGTGTCGACCGGGACGCGCGCCCTGCAGGATCAGATCGCGCGCCACGACATTCCGCTCTTGCGATCGATCCTCGCGCGCCCGTTCTCGGCGGTCGTGCTCAAGGGCGTCGCGAACTATGCGTGTCGCCGCAAGCTCGCGGAGCTGTCCTCGCGTGCTCCGCAGCGCATGGCGGAGGGGATCAGCGTGGCCCCTGACGATGTCTCGGTTGCCGCGCTCCTCGACTGGTCGAGCTACACCGAGACCGGTGATCGCGCCGAGGTCGAGTGGCTCGCTGAATCTGCGCCGCTGTGGGCCGAGGCGACGACCACGTCCGATGCGCGCATCGGGCCACGCTGCCCGTACTTCGAGCGTTGCTTCGTCACCCAGGCGCGCCGGCTCGCCGAGAGCGCGCAGCTCGTACTCGTGAACCATCACCTCTACTTCGCGGATCGTGTGCTCCGCGCCGCGCACCCGGGCGCCCGTGTGCTGCCGGATCACGACGCGGTGATCTTCGACGAGGCACACCAGCTCGAGGACGTCGCGACCGAGCACTTCGGCGCCCGGATCTCGACGCACAAGCTCGCCGAGCTCGTGCGCGACGCCCACCTCGCGCTCTCGCAGATGCCGCTGTGGACCGGCCGCGCTGGCGTCGCCGTGATCGAGACCGTCGAGCGCGCGGGCATCGGCATGTTCTCGCAGCTCCGCGCCGCCCTGCTCGCGCGCGATGACGGCGGCCGCATGCCGCTTCCAGACGGGCTGTTCGATCACCCCGAGCGCCAGCACGCGTGGTTCCGGCTCGACAGCGCCCTCGAAGATCTCGCGCGTGCCGCGGAGGCCGAGAGCGAGCCCTCGCCCGATGACGATGACGTCTCATCGTCCGGGCCGTCGGGTGAGGCGGGTGCCCGCGCGTCGCTGACGAGCCTGGCCCGCCGCGCCCGCGAGGTCCGCGACGATCTCGCGATGATCGCGGAGCAGCGTCAGAAGAGCCACGTCTACTGGGGCGAGGTCCGCGCGTCGGGGACGTTCCTCACGGCGTCGCCGATCGATGTCTCCGAGCTGATGCGCCGGCACGTCGTGCGCGCGGGTCCGACGCCGATCTTCACGTCGGCGACGCTCGCCGCCGCAGGCACGTTCGCGTACGCACGCGCCCGGCTCGGGCTCGACAATGCCGGCGAGGTCGACGAGCTGCTGGTGTCGTCGCCGTTCGACTACGAGCGCCAGGCCATGCTCTATGTCCCCCGCGATCTCCCCGCGGTCGCCGACGGGTTCTCCGAGGCGGCCGCCGAGCGCACCCGCGAGCTACTCGCGATCACGCACGGACGCGCCTTCCTGCTATTTACGAGTCATCGTGCGCTTCGCGAGGCGACGACCCGGCTCGCTGACCTGCCCTACCCGCGGCTCGTCCAGGGCGAGGCCCCCCGCGCGACGCTGATCGACAGGTTTCGCGCGACCCCGAACGCCGTGCTGCTCGGCACCAGCTCGTTCTGGGAAGGCGTCGACGTCCCCGGCGATGCGCTGTCGCTGGTCGTGATCGACAAGCTGCCGTTCGCGCCGCACACCGATCCGCTGATCGCCGCGCGGATGTCCGCGTGTGCCGAGACCGGCCGCGATCCGTTCGACACGATCCAGCTGCCCGCCGCGGCGATCGCGCTCAAGCAGGGTTTCGGCCGGCTGATCCGGCGCCGCGATGACCGCGGGATCGTCGCGATCCTCGACGGTCGGATCGTCACCCGCAACTATGGTCGGGTGTTCCTCGAGACCTTGCCGACCGGGCTCCCGCGCACGTCCGTGCTCGAGCAGGTGCGGCGCTGGTGGAACCCGGCGCCGTGAGCCAAGCTGCCGGTATGACGCTCGGCATGGGCTCCATGATCGGCATGGTCCTCGGCGGCTTCGTCGCCGGCGCGATCCCATTCGGCGTGTTGATCGCGCGGCGCCGCGGCGTCACGATCCAGGAGCACGGCAGCGGCAACATCGGCGCGACCAACGTCGCCCGCGTGCTCGGCGTGCGCACCGGCCTCATCGTCTTGCTGCTCGATGCCGGGAAGGGCGCGCTGCCGACGTTCCTCGCGCTGCACTACTGCGGCTGGCCGTCGGTCGTCGCGCTCACCGGCAGCGCCGCGATCCTCGGTCACTGCTTCTCGCCGTTCCTCGGCTGCAAGGGCGGCAAGGGCGTCGCCACCGCGTTCGGCGTGTTCCTCACGATCGTCCCGCACCTCGCGGCGATCGCCGTGCTGGTCTTCGTCGTGATCTGGCGGATCACCCGGGTCCCCGCGCTCGGGTCACTTGCCGGGATGGCCGCGATCAGCGGACTGCTGGTCGCGCGCGGCGATGGTCCGTATACCGCGCTCGCATGCATGACGACCGCGCTGCTCGTCTACACGCACCGCACGAACCTCGCGAAGCTCGCGCGTTGATCACCAGCGCTGGGCGATCTGTTCGACCTGTTGATCGGCCACCCGCGCGAGCGCCGCGCGCGCCGGACCGATGCGCGGGATCACCATCTCGCCGACGAGATCGACGAGCGGCGCGAGCGCGAACTTGCGCTCGGCGAGGTGAGGGTGCGGGACCTCGAGCTCGGGCGTGCGGAGCACGCGACTCCCCCAGACCAGCAGATCGAGATCGATCAGGCGTGGTCCCCACCGCACCTCGCGCTCGCGGTCGCGGCCGAGTAGGTGCTCGAGCTCCTGCATCACGGCGAGCAGCGCGACCGGCTGCAGATCGACGCGGAGCCAGAGCGCGCTGTTGAGGTACCGATCCTGCGCTGGGCCGATCGCAGCGCTGCGATAGAGCGGCGCCGCGCGCAGGTCGCCGAGCTCGCCGAGCGCATCGCGGACGCGCTGGAAGCGCCCCGTGATCGCGACCTCGCTCCCGATGTTGCCGCCGAGGCCGATGATGATCGGCTCGATGGTCGGCGCCGTCATCGGCTCGTCACGGGCGCGCGCTCACGATGTTGCGCAGCACGCCGATGCCTTCTATCTCGACCTCGACCGTATCGCCGACCGCGAGGTTGCCGACACCCGAAGGCGTCCCCGTCGAGATCACGTCGCCGAACTCGAGCGTCATGTGCGTGGTGACGAACGCGATGATCGCCGGGACATCGAAGATCAGGTCAGCCGTCGACGAGTTCTGGCGGACCGCGCCGTTGACCCGCGTGGTGATGCGGAGGTTTGCCGGATCGAGCCCCGCCACGATCCGCGGCCCGATCGGACAGAACGTGTCGAAGCCCTTGGCGCGCGTCCACTGGCCATCGCGCTTCTGTAGATCGCGCACGGTCACGTCGTTCACGCAGGTCAGTCCCAGCACGACGTCGAGCGCGCGGTCGCGCGGGGTCCGGCTGGCGCGGCTGCCGATCACGACGCCGAGCTCGCCCTCGTAGTCGACTCGATCGTAGCCCGCGGGGCGCTCGATCGCGTCGCCGGCCCCGATGATCGCCGAGCGCGGCTTGAGAAACATGAGGGGCTCCTCGGGCGGCTGTTTTCCCATCTCGACGGCGTGGGCGCGATAGTTGCCGCCGATGCCGATGATCTTGCTGGGGACCAGGTCGATGTGCTCGACGGTACCGGCCCTGACGAGCTGGATCTTCATGGCGGGAAAGGTAGGACACCTCGCAGGAGCTGTCATTGATCAGCAGGGGTGGGCCCCGTACAATTAACCTGATGGGCCGGGCTCCTAACTCTGGAGCGCCACTGCGCGTATCTGCGCACGTGGTGCCGAAAGCTCCCGTCCTTGCGTCCGCAGACGACCACGACAACGAGAAGACGACGCTCGAATCTGGCTGGGAGGACGAGGCCAGCACGACGATCGAGCAGGGCGAGGTCGCTGAAAGGATTCGAGCGATCGTGAACGAGCCGGCGCGCCGGAGCGTCACGAACGTCACGAACACGAACGGGGCGGGCCTCGACGAGCCCACCGTGGACGACCAGCGCGCGAAGGCCGAACTGTCGATGATCACGCCCGCGATCGCGCGGCTGTTGATCACGCAAGGCAACGACACCGGGCAACAGCTCGAGATCAAGCCGGGCAAGAGCTACACGATCGGCCGCGGAATCGACAACGACCTCGTGCTCACCGACATCGCGGTGTCGCGCAAGCACTTCGATCTTCGTCACGAGGCAGGCGAGTGGGTTGTCGTGGACCGCGGCTCGGGCAACGGCACCGTCGTCAACGGCACGATCGAAGATCAGCCGTTCGTGCTCGCGAACGGTGACACGATCGAGATCGGCAACACGACGTTCCGGTTCGACCTGCCCAATGGTGCCGCACGCCACTCGCTGAACTCGACGTTCGATCTCGATGGCGAGGAGTCTTCGACGGTCGCCGGCAAGCTGATCCGCGACGACATCGCGACGCCCGCGCAGCGCCTGACGCCGCTGCCGCCGCTGCGCGCCAAGACGATTCCGCCTCCGGCTCCGCTGCCGCGACCGCGCACGCCATCGGCTGCGCCGGGCTACGGATATGGCGCCCAGGGCTCGATCCCGCCGCCGAACATGCCTCTTCCGTCTCCCGCGACGACGTTGCCACTGCCAAGCATGGCGAACGGCGGCAACCGTGTGCCGGTGCTCGGCGCGCAACAGCCGACGATGCTCGGTGACAGCAGCGGTGTTCGACCGCACATGCCGGCCTCGCACAACGGCGTCGCGCCACTGTCGAACATGATGTCGCCGACGATCCCCGGGCAGGGTCTGAATCAGCGGCACCAGCACTCCTATGGCTATCCGAGCGCGTCGGACATGCCCCACCAGCAGGTGCAGATCGCGCAGATGAACGGCAACCAGCGCGACGCGACGTCGACCGCCCTCGTGCAGCCGTCACCATACGGCGCGGGCGCGATGTCAGGCGCATCGCCGTACGTCGCACCGCAGCTGTCCCGACGCACCAAGCTCGTGCTCGGCGCCGCGGCGCTCGCGCTGTTCGCGGCAATCTCGACGATCGCGATCATCAAGAACACGTCGAAGCGGCCTGCGCCGGCCACGCCTGCCGGGAAGTCGTCGGCACCGATCGTCGAGCCGATCGACGACCTGGCCGCGGCGCCCGCCCCCGTGAAGCCATCGGCCGCGACGCTCGCGGCTGCGACCAAGCCCGCCCCGAGTGTCACCACCAAGCCGGCGACGCTCTCGACCACGACACCGATCACGACAACGCCCGCCGCGGCGACACCGACCACGACACCGACCACGACTCCGACGGTTGCCACCAAGCCGGCGCCGACCCTCGCGACCAAGCCCGAGCCGACGATCGCGACCAAGCCCGAGCCCACCAAGCCGGCGCCAACCATCGCGACCAAGCCAACTCCGACGAAGCCCGACCGGCGCAAGCCGCCCCGCGAGAAGCCCGAGCCGACGACCGAGCGAACGACCGAGCGAACGACCGAGCGAACGACCGAGCGGACGACCGAGCGAACGCCGAAACGCACCGCCGCTGCCGCCGACACCAGTGACGTCAAGGCAAAGGCTGACTCGCTCTATCGCGCGAAGAAGTTCGCCGATGCGGCGGCGCTCCTCGTCAACACGGCAAGCTCGATCGGGGGCAGTGAGGGCTCCGACCTCAAGTCGGTCGCCGCCGTGTACTCGCAGGTCGGCCGCAACTACAACCTCGGGATGGGTCCAGCGACCAAGGCGACCGAGGCGTTCGACGCGCTCAACAAGGCGGCGAACCTCGATCGCGGCGCCGGCGGAGCCTTCAGCGACGAGATCCGCAGCAAGCTCGCAACGGTCGCGCCACGTGCCGCAGTGTCATTCATGGCCGCCAAGGACTACGAGAACGCGTTCAAGGCCGTCCGCACCGCCGAGAGCGTCGGCGGCGGGAACGCGAGCACGAAGGCCGTGCGTGATTCCCTCGAGGCGCGTGCCGGGGAGATCTACGCGACCGCGATGCGAGAGCTCGACTCGAATCCCGACGGCGCGCGGCAGAAGCTTCGCCAGATCAAGGCGATCGTCGACTCGAAGAGCCCGTGGGCCACCAAGGCGCAAAAGGCGCTCAACGGTGGCGGCTAGCGAGCGGTCGCCGCGCGATGATTACCGGACGAGTTGTTTGATCACGCGTTCGAGCTTCTCGAACTCGAACGGCTTGTCGACGTGCGCATCGGCGCCGTAGAGCGGCGACGTGATCTCGTTCACCTGCGCACCGATCGCGGTGACCATCACGATCTTGATCGCCTGGGTGACCGGATCCTGCTTGAGCGCACGCGCGACTTCCCAGCCCGACTTGCCGGGCATCATGACGTCGAGCAACACGATGTCCGGCCGCTCGCGACGAGCGAGCTCGAGCGCCATGTTGCCGTCGCTGGCGGTCGAGACCTTGTAGCCGCGTGCCGTGAGTCGCGTGCTCAGCATGGACACGATCTCGGGGTCGTCGTCGACCACCAAAATACTCGCCGAGGCTGGCTCCTTGCTCATGCGGTGACGCTACGCTGCGTAGCTCCGCGACGTCAATAGCTCCACCGGACGTGGTACCTGAGGACGTGCGTCGCTGGATCTGGCTCGCGATCATCGCCGTGATCGGCGTTGCAGCGATCGTGATGGCCGGCGATGTCCGGGAGCTTGGCGACCGGATGTCCGGGTTTGCCTGGAGCGCCTTCGTGTTGTGCCTCGCGCTCGCGCTCGCGAACTACGCGATCCGCTTCTTGCGCTGGCAGATGTATCTGCGCCATCAGCGCGTCGAGGTGCCGGTCGGCTCGAGCGCGCTCGTGTTCGGTTCCGGCCTGTCGCTCTCGATCACGCCCGCGAAGCTCGGCGAGCTCGTCAAGAGCTACCTGCTGCGCGAGCTCCACGGCAGCCCACCCACGGCGACCGCGCCGATCGTGATCGCCGAACGCGTCACCGACCTGATCGCGCTGCTCGTGCTCGCGGTGATCGGCGTCGCGGCCTACGGCGTCGAGACCACGCTCGTGATCGCCGCGGTGGCGCTCGTCGTGTTCGGCCTCGTGCTCCTCGCATGGCCCCGCCCGACCCGCGCGTTGATCGAGCTCGTGACCCGGCCGCAGATGACGCGCCGGTTCCGCAAACCGCTGCACGAGATGTACGGCGGGCTCGTCGGGCTGTGCCGTCCCAAGCTGCTGATCGGCGCGACGCTGATCGCGCTGCCGGCGTGGGCCGCGGAGTGTATTGGGTTCGCCGGGATCGTGAATGCGTTTCCGGGAGCGCAGGTCGACCTCGGGCTCGCGATGGTGATCTACGCGGCCACCACGATCGCCGGGGCGCTGTCGTTCCTGCCTGGAGGGCTAGGTGTCACCGAGGGCGCGATGACGCTGCTGCTGGTTCAGGGTGCGGCCAAGCTCGATCGCGCCGCTGCCATCGATGCCACGCTCCTCACGCGTCTCGCGACCCTGTGGTTCGCCGTGCTGCTGGGGCTCGGCTGTCTCGCGATCGCACGCCGTCGCATCGCACGCCTCATGCGAACAACGGTCGCCGGGGAGGCGGATCCCGGCTGAATCGCTATACTGCCGGCATGTCGGTAGGCGTCGACTTCGACTTCGCGCGATGGCTCGCGGCGCGCCGCGGCTCGATGGAACAATCTGCAAGGGAAGGCGCGGCATACGCGTTCGCAGCGGAGCGCAAGTTCCGCCGCACCCTTGGGCTCGCGCGACCGGTCACGATGGCCCTCGAGGCCACGACCCGGCTGTGGCGCGACGTCGCGCGCACCGAGCTGCTCGGTACCGCGGTCAAGGTCACCGACCAGCAGTACCCGCGGGTCTGGCGTGCCGCGAAGACGGCCGGGCTCGCGCTGCGGGTCCAGGTCCCGATCGTGTTCGCCGCGCCGACCTCTTCGATCAAGGTCAAGGTGCTCGGCACCGAGGACGCGCCGCACCTGATCGTCAACCTCGAGCTCGCGGAGAAGCTCGACGAGACCGAGCTGGTCGCGGCGATCGGCCACGAGCTCGGGCACATCCAGAACGGCCACATCCTCTACGCGACCGCGTTGCACTACCTGACCAGCTCGGCCGCGTTCTTCGTGCGCTGGGTGGTGCAACCCGCGATCATGACGCTGCAGGCGTGGTCACGGCGCGCCGAGGTCACCTGCGATCGCGCCGCGCTGCTCGCCGTGCGCGACCTCGACAAGACGCTGACCGCGATGGTCAAGCTCGAGCTCGGCCTCGACAAGGGCTCCGCGTTCAACGCCGAGGAGTATCTGAAGTCGTTGCCCGACACCAAGAAGGGCCTCGGCCGCTACGCCGAGATGTTCCGTTCGCATCCCTACCTGCCCAAGCGCGTGCAGGCGCTACGGCTGTTCGCGGACTCCGCGCTCTACGCGTCGGTCACCGGCCAGGATCCCGCAGGCAAGCCCAGCCTCCCCGACGTCGACAAGCAGGTCGGCGCGCTGATCTCGGTCTTCTGAGGAGCGCCATGATTCTTCTCGAACATCACAAGCAGGCAAAACGCGAGATCGTGGCGCGCTTCCAGCACCTCGCGGAGGTCGCCGAGGCCGTCGGCATGATCACGCTCGCGCGCGACATCCGGACGACGCGGATCCCGAAGCTCGAGTCCGAGCGGTTTCACCTCGTCGTGCTCGGCGAGTTCAACCACGGCAAGTCGACGTTCGTGAACGCGCTGCTCGGCGCCGATATCCTGCCGACCGGGATCACCCCGACGACGGCCTCGATCAACCACGTCGTGTACTCGACGAGCCCGACCGCGCGCGTCGTGCTCAACGGTGGCGAAAGCAAGCCACTCGATGCGAGTCAGCTCAAGGAGTGGGTCACGGTCGCCGGCGGCCGCGCGAGCGAGGTCTCGTACGTCGAGGTCGGCTTCCCGAGCGAGCTCCTGCAGAACAACGTCGTGCTCGTCGACACGCCGGGCGTCAACGATCTCAACGAGCAGCGCGCCGAGGTCACCTACGGCTACGTGCCACGTGCCGACGCCGTCGTGTTCCTGCTCGATGCCGGCCAGGCGCTGAAGGACAGCGAGCGCGAGTTCCTGCGCAGCCGCGTCCTCGAGGCCGCGCGCGATCGGCTGATCTTCGTGCTCGGCAAGATGGACATGCTGTCGGCCGACGAGCGCAGCGCGGTGATCGACTACGTGCGCGGCGGGCTCGCGTCGATCACGGGCCCCGGCACGTCGGATCCGGAGCTCTTCCCGCTGTCCGCGAAGGACTGGGCGAAGACCGGAGACAAGGCGAGCGGGATGCCCGAGCTCCTCGCGTACCTCGAGCGCTTCCTCGCCCGCGATCGCGCGCAGGTGATCCTCGACAACGCCGCCGCCGACGCCGGCCGCACGGCCGCGTACCTCGAGAACAACCTCGGGGTTCGCATGCACGCATACGATCTCGACATCGGCGAGCTCGAGGTCCGGATCAACGCGGTCCGCGAACAGCTCGACACCTCGAAGCGCAAGCTCGACGAGCTGCACATCCGGATCGATGCCGATGCCGAGTCGATCAAGAACCAGATCGGCCTCGACCTCGAACAATTCGCAAAGGCATTCGTCGCGGCGCTCCCGTCGCAGATCGACGCGGTCGACGCGAATGACGTCAAGGCGTACCTGCCGATCTTCATCGAAGACAAGTTCAAGGAGTGGGCGGAGCTCGAGGGCGCGAAGCTCGCGGCGATGCTCGAGCACCTGGCGGAAGAGGTCATCTCGATCACCAACGAGAACGTCGCGGCCGCGGCGGCAACGCTGTCGGAGCGACTGGGCCCGAACGACACCCAGATCGACATCACCGTCGACAGCTTCAAGTACGACGTCGGGATCTACGCGGTCGGCGCGCTCGGGACGACGGTGATGCTGTTCGTCAACGCGCTCGCCGGCGGGCTGCTGACGCTCGCCGCGCCGATCCTCGCGATCGTGCTGAAGTCGAAGATCGCGGGCGACATCCGGGTCCAGGCCAAGGAGAAGGTCCCGGCCGCGGTGCTCAACGCCGCCGAGGCGATGAAGCCGCACTTCGATCGCTGCATCGACGACTTCGCGAAGCGGCTCTCCGAGTTCGTGTCGAACGCCGGCAACACGCTCTACAAGGGGATCAGCGAGATCCTCGATCGGACGATGCGCGAGCGCCGCGAGGCCGGTGGTCAGATCGAGGGATTGCGCCTCGCCACCACCGAGCAGATCGCCCAGGTCGTCGCGGCGCGTGCTGCGATCCGTCAGCTCCGCGAGGGGCTGTGGTCGTCCGAAGCGCCGCCGCCGGAGGTCCCGACCGATGGCACCCTGCCGGCAGCGTGAACGACAGGAACACCGCGCTTGTCGGTGCCAGTCGCTGCTACAGGGCTCGGCTGCGAGCTGACACGGCGAGGCGCGGCATTCACCAGTTGTGGCCGTAAGCTTGTGGAATCTCTGTCATCGAGCCTGGCAAACCTCTTGCTCGTCGATCGGGACATGCGAATCGTCAGCGCCTTCCTGCTCGCCGCCCTGCCCGCCACCACCATCGGTTGCGTTGCTCCTGCGGCGACGCCCGACATCGACCCGGACCCGATCCCCGATCCCGTGCCGGTCGCCCCGCGCGCGGACGGCACCTATCGCGTCCGCACCGAGATCGACCTGACCGTCGAAGTGGTGCTCCCCGCGACCGCGCACGACATGGTCATGATCCTACGCGACTTCTCGACGAACCCCGCGCGCACGATGTTCGACGTCGCCGAGGACGCCGGCGTCACCGCGGTCGAGGACATCCGCGATGCGCTGCCCGAGTATGTCGAGGAGAAGCTCGAGGGCTGGATCAACGGCGAGATCGCCAAGGTCACTGTCAACGGCGTGCCGATCACCCAGGTCGCCGGCGACATCGCCGCGCTCGCCGAGCTCAGCCTGACTACGTTCGCGATCGACAGCGAGCTCGCGATCCATGGCACGAGCGCCACGCACTCGCTCGTCACGCTCGATCTCGCACCGGCGGGCCTCGCCGCGCAGTTTTCGCTCGCCGCGCTGCCGGCCGAGGTGCGCACCGCGACCACGACCTGCACCACCACCGAGACCCTCGAGCTCGCCGCGCACGCCTACTCATTGCCCTACGGCGAGTACGTCTGGCAGGCGCTCCAGGCCAGCACCCTCGCGACCTACGGCACCGATATCCGCGGCCTGATCGGTACCGCGGTCACCTGCCCTGCCCTCGCCACCACGATCTCGAACAAGTGCGCGTGGGGCTACTGCGTCGGCCACCGCCCCGAACTGCTCGAGATCTGCGAACGTGGCCTCGACGTGGTCGTCGAGCGCGTTCATGCCAGGTTCGCCGAGAAGCAGCTCGACGCGCTCTCGTTCGCGCACGGCACCGCGACGCTCGTCGACACGGACGGTGACGGTACGGCCGAGGCGATGGCAGGCGACTGGCAGGCGCAGATCAACGTCGGCCAGGGCCTGCGCAACGCGCCGGCGACCTTCACCGCGACCCGCTAGTGATCATCACGCGAGGCTGGCGGCACCCCCAAGCTAGCGGCATCCTCGCGAGGCTGGCGGCACTCGTTCGGTGTCCGGCCTGGCTGCGGCGCTTCGGGGAACGACGCGAACGAGGACGGCGGGACTCCCGAAAACCCGGTGCCGGCCAAGACCTCGCCATACCGGCTCCAGATCCGGATCGATTTCACGGCGTCGTTTTTCGGTATCCGCCGATCGAACCCGTCGCCGGCCGCGCCTCGAACATGCAGGGTCGGCTCGCGCGCTGGCAACCTGCGCTGTAGGCTGCCTTCATGTCGCTGTGGACGCGCGTGCAGCGCCGGCTGGGAGACCTCGCCGGCGAGCTCGTCCTCGACGAGTACCGCGATCAGCTGAACCAGGCCCAGCAGCTCCTCGTCGCCAATGATGTCGCCGGCGCGATCGACGTGCTCGAGGCGCTGCTCGTCGCCAAGCCCGATCATGGTCAGGCCTTGATCCTGCTGGGCGAGGCCCGGCTGGTCTCGCGCGATCCGGAGCGGGCCCGCGATGCCTTCGAGCGTGCGCTCAAGCTGCGCGCCGGCGATCCGGCGGCGCTCGTCGGCCACGGGCTCGCGCTGGTCGCGCTCGGTCGCTACGAGGTCGCGATCTCGTCGCTCGGCCGGGCCGTCGCGGAGGCCGGCGGTGATCGTGCGATCCTCGCGGACGCCTACCGCGGGCTCGGCATCGCGTGGCGCCGGCGCGGCGATCTCGACAAGGCGATCCGCGAGCTGCGCAAGGCGGTCACCGAGGACGGCGATGATCTGGAAGCGCGGGCCTCGCTCGGCGAGGCGATCGTCGCCGACAGCGGTTCGCTCGACGAGGCGCTCCGTCATCTCGAGCGCGCCGCGGCGGCGGCCCAGCCCCCCGTGCTCGCCCTCTACGGCCTTGGCCGGCTCTCGCTCCTCGAGGATGCCCCCGCGATCGCCAGCGAGCGGTTCGCGAAGGCACGCGCGATCGCCGACACCGACAGCACGCCACTCGGTACACAGCGCCGCATCGATGTCGTGATCGCCCAGGGGGACGCCGCACTCGCGCAGCGCGATCCGATCCGCGCACACGGCTACTACCTCGAGGCGCTGCAGGCCGAATCGAAGCGGGCCGACATCCACGCGAAGATCGCCGGTGCGCATCGCGCGATCGGGAACCTCGAGGCAGCACTCGGGAGCTACGACCGCTCGCTCGCCCTCGGGGCCGGGCTCGATGTATTGCGCTGCGCCGTCGACACCGCGATCGAGGCGGGCGATGCGACGCGTGCGCTGCCGTGGGGCAACGACCTGCTCGGCGCCGCACCCGCCGATGTCCGCGCGCTCGTCGCTCGCGGCACCGCGATGATCGAAGGCCAGCCCGAGGCGGCGCGGGCGCTGTTCGAGGTCGCGGCCGCGCGGGATGATGTCGATGCTCACGTCGCGCTCGCTCGCCTCGCGCTCGCCAGCGATCCCGCGAAGGCTGCGACCTCTGCCCTCGCCGCGCTGCGCGTCGATCCGCACCATGGCCGTGCGCGCCAGATCCTTACCGATGCGCGCGCCGCCGCGGTCGGCACGCCGAGCGGAGAGATCGCAGAGCTGGCACGCTTCGTCGAGCGGATCGTCGAAGGACGGCGCGAGCTCGGGCACCTCGTCGGCGACGTCGCGCGCGCGGCCGCGAACCTCGATCAGCCGCTGCTGGTCACCGTGATGGGCGAGTTCTCGAGCGGCAAGTCGTCGTTCGTCAACGCGTTCATCGGCGCCGACGTCGCGCCGACCGGGATCACACCAACGACTGCGACGATCAACGTCGTTCGCTACGGGCGCGAGCGTGGCGGCCGGATCATCAGCGCGGAGGGCACCGCCGACGGCACCACGCTCGAGCTTGGCTGGGACGCGCTGATGACGCACCTGCGCGCGCTGACCGCGGATGCCGCGCGGGCGATCGATCGCGTCGAGATCCTCGTGCCGCTGCCCCAGCTCGAGAAGATCAACATCGTCGACACGCCCGGGCTCAACTCGATCCAGCCCGAGCACGAAGCGACCGCGCGGGCGTTCATCGGCAAGGCCGACGCGGTGGTCTGGGTGTTCACCGCCGCGCAAGGCGGCAAGGCGAGCGAGAAGCTCGCGCTCGAGGCGATCCGCGAGGAAGGCAAGCGCGTCCTCGGCGTCCTCAACAAGGCCGACCAGCTGACGGCGTCCGAAACCGACGAGGTCGTCACGTTCATCACCGGCGAGCTCGGCGAGCTGGTCGAGGTGATCGTGCCGTTCTCGGCGCGGCGCGCGCTCGACTGGAAGAAGCAGGACCGGCACGGCGGCGTGACCCCGCCGTTCGCGAAACCCGAGGCAGGCCCCGGCGAGCATCCCGATGGCAACTGGACCGCGCTCGCCGGCGCGCTCGAGGAGCGGTTCTTCCAGCAGGCCCGCCAGCTCAAGCGCGATGCCTGCGCGCGTACGCTGCGCCACGTGCTCGGCGAGGCGCAACGCGTGATCGAGATGCGGCGTGCCGAGGCTCAAGGCGCCTCGGAAGCTGCACGTGCGGGCCGCGACCAGCTGATCGCGGCGGCCCGGTCATTTGCCACCGATTCCGTGCTCGCCGAGCGCAAGGCGCTGTCGGAGCTGACCGCGACGCTGTATCGCCGCGCCGCACGCGAGGTCCTCGATCTGGTTCGCCCGCGACGGCTACCGTTCTCGTCGCACACCGCGACCGACGCCGATCGGGACTACCTGATCGCGCTCCTGCAGTCGGGCTTCGACACCGGCATCGACGCCGGCCGACGCCGGGTCGCCGATGATCTGCTCGCGCGCAGCAAGGTTGCCGAGGCCGCGGCACGCACGCTCGCTCGTGCGCTCGGGGTCGACGTCGTCGGTGATCTCCAGCGAGCCGCCGACGATCGGATCGGCCTCGCGCTGTCTCGCGTGTTCGATCGCGCGCGCGCCTATCTGCGCGGCTACCTCGAGGGCGGCTACGTCGAGGTGTTCTTCCGCGATCGGGTGCCTCGCCTCGAGCTCGCCGAGGACGCCGTCTATCACGCGCTGGTGCGCTCGGCGCCGGATCTCGACCGCGAGCTTGGAGAACCTCTGTCCCGGGCGGCCAGCGATGCGCTCCACGCGCTCGCGCGCCGGCTCGAGCACTGGGGCGCGGTCGCAGATGTCCAGGCATTCGATCTCGAGGTCGGGATCAGCCGCGCGCTCGAGATCGCGGCGGCCGGTGTTTCGTAGAGACGGTCGATCTTCGATGTTGTAGTGTCGCAGCTCCTCGGGGCGACATGGCGCGCGCGAAACCTCCGAACAAGTTTGCGAGCGGTACCGGCACCGGGCCGATCCCGAACCGGCTGACGCTCGGGATCGATGAAGCAGGCCGTGGGCCGGCGATCGGACCGATGGTGATGGCCGCGGTGGCGCTCGACTCGCGGTCCGCCGCGATCCTGACCCGCGCGGGCCTCAGCGACTCGAAGACGTATGGTGCCGGCGACGATGCGCACGCGATCCGCTGCGAGCTCGACCAGATGATCCGCGCGCGCGCGAAGTTCGTGGTCGCCGTCGAGGTCGAGCACACCGAGATCGACGAGCGCGTGCAGCGTGGCGAGCTCAACGTCCTCGAGCGCGAGCTCGCGATCAAGATGATCGAGCGCGCGTACGCCGACCTCGGCGGCCTCGAGCTGCATCTCGACAAGATCATCGCCGATGGCAAGCGCATGTTCGCGCCGCTGTGCCAGCGCTTCGAGCGCTTCGAGTCCCACGACCGCGCCGAAGGGAAGCACGCCGCCGTCGCCGCGGCTTCGGTCGTCGCCAAGGTGATCCGCGACCAGCGCTTCCTCGCGATCAAGCAGCGATACGAGGCGGAGCTCGGCCCGATCGCCGGCGGTGGTTACGCGAACGCCGCGACCCGCAAGTGGGTGCGCGCATACGTCGAGAAGTACGGCCGCCTCCCTGCCGAGGCACGGCTGAGCTGGCCCTATCCGTTCGTGATCGATCTGATCGGTGACGTCCAGCTCAAGGGCCCGCAGATCGAGCTGTTCGCCGGCGCTGTCCTGCCGAGCTGAGCGTCGGCGAGCTCGGAGGCTGCGAGCTCAGAGGCTGCGAGCTCAGAGGCTGCGAGCTCAGAGGCAGCGGGTGATCGCGGCGTTGTTCGCGAGCCGCTGCTTGTAGAACGCGGCGTCCTGCTTGCGGATCCGCGCGACGAGGACTCGCACCGCCGGGCAGTCCTTGCGCGCCGCCGCACTCTCGGCCTGCTGCGCGAGCTGCTGAACCGATGGCGTCTTCACGGTCGCCTCGGTCTGCTTGCGCTGCTCGGAATCGTTGACGATCACGGTGCCGCGATCCGCGCCGGACCTCGGCTCTGCGGACGGCCGCGGCGGTGCCGGCTTCGTGGGCGCGGCGCCGGCTTCCTGCGAAGCCATCGCCGCGTCATCTGCAGTGTCGAGCGGGCCTTTCGCGAGCGCGCCACCAGTCGAGGGCGTTGGCGATTCGGTCGCAGGCTTCTCCGCTCGCTCGACCGGCTCGACCTCGGGCTTCGACGACGGTGCTGCGCGTCGCGACTTCTTGACGGCGCGCGGCGGCCCCTCCCTGAGGACCGCAACGTCCGTGCCACCCCGAAGCTCCGGGCTGGCGGTGACGCTCGGCGCAGCGACCTCGGGCGAGGCCGTGGTAGTTTTCGACGGGGGGGGATCGCCCGCCTGCGCCGCGCTTCCGGACGCCGCGACCGGCGTCGCCATCGCCGGGTCGGCGGGAGTCTCATCCGTCGTCGCGATCGCACGTTGGTCGTGCTGCGTGCGGCTCACGAGCACCGCACCGCCTGCCATCAGCAGCACGGTCGCGAAGGCGAGGACCGGTGCGCGGCGCAGCGTCCCCGCACAGCGCTCCCACCACGACGCTCGCGGCTGCATCGCCTCCGCGTTTGCGCGCGCCGCCGCGAGGAGCTGGGCCATGCCTGCAGCGGGCGGCTCTTCCTCGCGCATCGAGACCCAGACCGCGCGCATCGATCTGAGAGAGGCGTCGTCGAGCTCGTCGTCGTCGAGAGGCGTGTCGTCGCCAGAATCCGACGCAGCCATCACGGGGCGACCTTCGCCAGATCCTTGTATTCGTCGAGCTCGAGCCGGAGCTTCTCGAGCGCATAGCGCATGCGGCTCTTCACGGTGTTCTCGGGAACGCCGACGACATCCGCGATCTGCTTGAACGGCATGTCGAGGAACTCGCGCATCAAGAACACTTCGCGCTGCTCCTCGGAGAGCGCGGCGATCGCACGCTGCATCGTCTCGTGCAGCTGCTTGTTCACGCTCTTTCGATCACTCGCCATCTCGTTGCCAGGGATCACATCCATCAACGTGCCGCTCTCGTCGCTGGAGTCCATCGGGGCGTCCAGCGATGCATGCTTGCGATGCTTGCGTCTCCTGGTCTGGTCAACGCACAGGTTGCGCGCGATGGTGTAAAGCCACGTCGTAAACTTGGCCTGACGCTTGTAAGCCTCGGCGCCTTTGATGACGCGCATGAAGGCTTCCTGCAGGAGATCCTCGGCGGTCTCCTTGTCGCCGACGAACCGCAGGATGAAGTTGTAGATCGGCTTGCGATGACGCGTGAGCAGGACCTCGAAGGCGCGAACCTCGCCCTTCTGGTACAGGACCATCAGGTCTTCGTCTGCTTGGTCGGTGATCATGGAGACTGGCGCGCGGCTGGCGCGAGGCTAGGTCCGCGACCTTCGTCCTGTTTTCGGCG
>JBKJUF010000678.1:0-16065 GCA_046590445.1 Kofleriaceae bacterium | reverse complement strand
GAACACAGACGGATCTGTCCAAGGTCAGCAGCGGCCACGGCGAGGCCATCTGCCATGCGCGATGGCGCTGCAAGCGGGTCAGCGCGATTGGATCGCGACGTGACCGGCGGCGAGCTCGGGCGGCGTCGATAGCCACGTATCCATCGCGGTGTCGGCGAGCAGGTGACGGCGCAACCACGCGACGTTGAGCCGCCGCGTCACGCGGCGGCTGCGCTCGGAGTCGGCGGTGCCGGGCGCACAGAAGGTGCAGAAGCCACACGACGGATCGTCGACCCAGTCCATGTGGTCCGCGCCGTTCACGGTGAGCTCGAGTGCCGGGCTGCCGGCGGCGGCGTAGAACTGCTGGAAGTTCTCGGCGGTCGGGGCACACGGCATGCCGCCGCCGGATCCGTTTGTGGTCTCACCGACGACTGCGAGGGCTGCGGTCAGGTTGGTCATTCTCTGCGGCGCGACGGACGGGTTGGTCGAGTCGACGGGATCCCAGGCGACGATCGCGCGGATGCGGGGATCGAGGGTCGCTGCATAGACGCTGATCTTGCCGCCGAGGGAGTGCCCGGCGGTCGCGATCTTCGTCGCGTCGACCGACAGGGAGGATTGCGCGAGGGTCCAATCGGTCACGGACTTCACATCGGCCGCGAGCTTGGCGTGATCGGGGAAGACCGAGCGGTCAGCGTAGTCGGTCATCACCACGACGAAGCCCCAGGACGCGAGGTGGCGCGCGTAACTCTCGTACTGCGCGACGTCCAGTTGATAACCGGGCGACACGATGACGAGCGGGCGTGCGGTTCCCGTTGTCGGAGCGAAGAGGGTCGCGGGGAGCGTGCGCCCCATGGCCGAGCCAGGAATCGAGGCCGTCGACTCGGTGACCGCGAGGGTCCCGTTGTCGGCTGGATCGCTCGCGCTCGAAGTTGTCGAGTCGGCGCGGAGCGCGTCGTCCTGAGCGCTACCGCCGCCGTCGGCTCCTTGGTCTTGCGGTTCGTCGCTGCCGCACGCTCCGGACCCGAGCAACAGTGTCAATGCCAGTAGTGTCTTCACGAGTCTCCTCCTCGATCAGTCGACGTAGCGTTGGAACCAGAAGCTTGCGGCGAATCAACACGACGAGCCGCTCGGACAGCTCGGTCGCCGAGGTCGTGAGCTGCTCGAGGTCGGACGACTTGGCGCGCTTGATCACGCCCGCCCTGAACATCGAGAGCTCGATGGCGACGAGCTGGTGCAGCGTGCGCATGTAGTCGGCCAGGATCTGAAACGGCAGCATCTCCTCGACGAGGCCGGCCCTGCGCGCCGCGCCCAGCGTGGCCAGGAGCGCGAGGTCATCATCACGATAGAGGCCATCGGCGCCCGGCACGGCGAGGCCAGCTCGACCGAGCCAGTCGAGCTCCATCGGGCTGACGCCGCGCTCGAGCAACTCGTCACGCGAGCGCGTACGAGAGGTGCCGTGCTTGGCGAGCACGCCAGCGATCGCCTGGATCGCTGCCTGGTCGCTGTCGGCCCGAGCCTCGCCATCGATGGTCTCGCGGATCACGGCGAGCGGGAGGAACTGCCGATCCTGCAGCTCCTTGATCGCGCGGATGCGGTCCAGCGTCGACTCGGCGTACCAGGACATCGTCGCGCCGGACTTCTTGGCGGGCGCGATCAGACCCTCGCGTACGTAGAACTTCAGCGTCGCGACCGAGACGTTCGATCGACGCGCGAGCTCCCCCATCCGCAACAAGGTCACGGGCGGATACTAGATAGTTGTGCTCTCTAGTCAAGCCCTGGCCGAAGGATAGGCGTATCTATACGGATTTCGGCGCGCGGACCAGGGAGGCTCGACGCGCGTGAGCACGCTCTTTGATGGTGATGCGGGCGCGGTAATCGATGGCGTTCCCGTTCCGGTTCCGGCGCACTCCTAGGTGGGGCCTCCTTCCGATTCAGCGGTTGAAAGGAGAGGAAGTCCCTCGTCGGTTTCATTGGTCAAGTTCTTCGAGGGGCTTCCGCTATTGCTCTCGACGACCGTGCTCGTGACGTGACGGGCGGCTTAGCCGTAACGCGCTCGTGCTCAACGGTCGCGCATGCATGGTGGTAGCCTCGCGGCGATGGTGCGGACTCTAACGCTGGGCATCGCGGCCCTGGTCGGCTGCGCTCGCCCCGCGCCGTCGCCGACACCGCGACCAACGCCGCCGGTCGCCTCGTCGTCTCGTGCTGATGGTGCGGAAGTCGCGCCACCTGTGGCGGGCCACCTCGTTCTGTCGATCGACAGGAATGAAACAGTCGGCGATGCCGAGGTGCGCTGCGCGAAAGCGCTCGGCTGCGCCCACGCGTTCGTCGAGGTGCTGGCACCGCCGCATCCGTGTGAAGGCCAGGGCACGCTCTGCACAAAAGAAGTACCGCATCCGACGGGCCTGTCGTGTCAGTGCGCCGAGTGCAGCACGGACACCGACTGCGCCGCGGGCAGTCATTGCGAGACCGAGGTGCAGGGCTGCCCGGATCGCCAGAAGGCCGGCGCGTGCCAGCCCGGCCCAAACCCGGGCCCGGTGCACTGTCCAGCGCCGTCCTGACAGAGGCGCCCTTCGACTTCCCTCGTCGGCTTGAACGGTCAAGTTCTTCGAGGGGCTTCTGCTATTCCCCTCGACAAATGTGCTCGTGACGGGCGGCTCAGCCCTCAGTGACTGCGCTCGTGCTCACACATCCAGATTTCAGCACCGCTCGATGATCGCGGCGCTGCCGAGGCCCGCTGCACCACTGACGGCGATCGCCGCGTAGCGCGCGCCACGGCGCTCGAGCTCGTCGAGCGCATCGACGACGAGCACCGCCCCGGTCGCGCCGTACGCATGACCGAGCGCGATCGTGCCGCCGTTCGGATTGAGCCGATCGTGGTCGAGATCGAGGTCGCGCATGAGACGGACGCACAGCGCGGCGAACGCCTCCGCAAATTCGACGACCGCGAGGTCCGCGGCGCGCAGTCCGGCCTTTGCGAGCGCGCGCTCGAGCGCGATCTGCCCGGCAGTCAGCATCATCACCGGATCGCCGGCGCACGTAGCGGTTGCGACGATCCGCGCGCGCGGCGCGAGGCCCGTGCGGTCTGCGGCCGCACGATCACCGAGGAGGACGAGGGCGGCGGCATCGGCGAGGCTCGGCGATGTGCCACGCGTGTGGATGTGGCGGATCGCGGCGAGCTGCGGGTGACGGGCGAGCGCGATCGCGTCCTGGCCAAGCCTGCCGAACAGCGGCGGCAATGCGGCGAGCTCGTCGGTGCTCGGCGCGTACCCGACGTTCTCGTCGTGATCGAGCACGACGCGATCACCCTCACGGACCGGGATGATCGAGCGCCGGCGCTGCTCGGCATGTGCGCGCCGCGCCTTGTCGCGAGTCGCCGCCGCGTAGCGGTCACAGGCATCGCGGTCGATGGCCTCGAGCGTCGCGACGAGATCCGCGGCGACGCCCACATGGATGGTGCCGGCCGCCGCCATCACGTCGGGATCCGCGTACAGCGGTCCGTGATCGGAGAACGTCGGCACTCGCGACACGCTCTCGACGCCGCCCGCGACGATCAGCGTGGCGTCGCCGGCGCGCACGCGCGCATCGCCGAGGTTGATCGCGTCGAGGCCCGACGCGCAGAACCGGTTGATCGTGACGCCTGGGATCGCGACGTCCCAGCCCGCGAGCAGCGTCGCCGAGCGCGCGAGGTTCGCACCCTGATCGCCGGTCTGCGTCGCACAGCCGAGGATCACGTCGTCGGGGAGCATGTCCGCAAGGCGCGGACCGAGCGCAGCGAGCAAGCCGCCGACGAGGCGCACCGGTGGAACCGCGTGGAGAGCGCCTTTCGGCGAACCCTTGCCGCGTGGCGTCCGGATACCCGCGAGGACGAACGTCATGCAGGCATCCAGCACGCGTGCGTACCGCTCGAGATCCGCTCGGGCAGCGCGATCCGGGCGATCGGCCCGGCCGCAATGTCGCGCGCATCGAACACGTGGCACTCGGAGACGTCGCGGCGGATGTCCGACACGAACGTGATCGCGTAGCCGTCGTCCTCGGCGCGCGCGCCGATTCGCGGTGCCATCGCGGTCTCGCTCGCGAACACGTCGGTCGGCCACTCGAATCGCTGGACGGTGCCGGTCTCGAGATCGAGGCGGCGGAGGCCAGCGAACAGGAACCAGCCTGGCTTTGCGGTCATCGTCCACGCGTAGCGATGGCGGCGACCACCGACGCGGCCGTTGATCGAAGGGAACTCGCTGATCTCGTCGAACAGTCGCTCCTCGCGCACCTTGCCGGTCGCGAGGTCGAGCCGCCAGCGATGAGGACGGGCTCCCATGGACGCGACGTCGACCAGCTTCTTGAGCCCGGCCCATGGACCGTCCGCCGGATCCGGCACCGGCATCGGTTCGGTCTGGAAGTAGCCGTCCACCACGATCGCGTCGCCGTCTTCATACGCGTTGATGAAGTGGAGCACATAGGTTGGCGCGGCCTCGAACCAGCGCGGCTCACCGCCCTTGCGGGGCACGACGCCGAACCGCGTCGGCAGCTGTGGATACCAGCGCGGGCGATGGACGCCCTTCGCGAGCAGGTCGGGATCCCAGCACAGCGGGAAGTCGCCGATGATCGCGAAGTTCTCGGTGAACGCGATGTCGTGCGGTAGCCGCGGTCCAGGCAGCGCGACCGGCTGCTCGCGCACGAGCACGCCGTTCCGATCGAGCACACCGAGCGAGAAGTACGGTGCCTTCGTGCCGTACCCGAACACGAGCAGCTCTCCCGTGGTCTCGTCGAGCTTGGGGTGTGCGGACACCCCGAAACCACCGAATCCGGCGGACCACGGCAGCGGGCCGGCGCTCTCGAGCGTCACCGGGTCGTGCGCGTAGAGCTCGCCGCACTGATAGAAGCTGGTGAGTGCGCGACCCGCGTGCACCGTGACGTCGGTCGAGGATGCATCCTTCATCCGGCCGCGCGCGCCCCAGCCGTCGCGCACCGACTTCGCGGGCGACTCGATGATGCCGGCCCACAGTGGTGCGCCGGCCGCGAGCTCGTCGGCGAGGCCGCGGGTCTGGATCATGCGGTTGCGATAGGACGCGCGGCCATCCGCGAACCGGATCGCGTGCAGCATGCCGTCACCGTCGAACGGATGATAGCGGCCGATCGCGGGGAGCAGCGGGTTCTCGGTATTGCGCAGGTAGCTGCCGGCGAGGGCCTCGGGGATCCGGCCCTCGATCACGTCGAGGTCGTCGGCGTCGTACTCGGTGAGCTGCGGCCGCCACGCGCCGGTGCGATACGGATGATCGTCATCCGCGGGCAGCTGATTCGCGTAGGTCTTGACGGTACGGACGACCATGGTGGAACGCTCGCTCAGGCCGCCGCGATAATCAAGCACGCCGCGGTCGTGCCGCTGCCGCCGATGTTGAGCATCCCGAACGTCGATGCACCGGCGACCTGCGTCGCGCCGGCCCGATTCGTGACCTGGTGCGCGCAGTCGACGAGCATCCGGACGCCGGTCGCACCGACGGGGTGCCCTCCGCCGATCAGCCCGCCGCTCGGATTGATCGGCAACGTTCCGGTGCGCTCGTGCGTACCGGCTTCGATCGCTTGCCATGCCTGACCCGGCGCCGTCAGGCCGAGGTGATCGATCGCGACGTACTCGGTGATCGTGAAGCAGTCGTGGACCTCGATGCCTGAAAGCGCGCGCGCATCCGAAAGCTCCGCGCGACGGAGCGCATCGACGACACTCTGCCTGAGGTGAGGTAACAGGTGCGCCGTCTTGTCCGTGTGACGCGCGAGCTTCGCATCGAGGCCGAGGCCCGCGGTCCGGTGTCCCCATCCCGCGATCCGCGCCTTCGGTCCACGGTGCGCGGCGGCGCCCTTCGCGGACGCGAGGATGACCGCGGCCGCACCGTCCGTGACCTGCGCGCAGTCGAACCGGCGCAGCCGGCCCTCGACGACCGGATTACCGTCGTCGGGCGCGAAGCTCTCGGCGCTCCACGTCCAGCCACGGGTCTGCGCGTTCGGATTCGCGCGCGCGTTACCGAGGTTCTTGTTTGCGATCGCCGCGAGGTGCGCATGCTCGAGGCCCCAGCGCTCGGCGTAGGCATCGACGATCCGCGAGAACATGTGCGGCCACAGGTAGCGCGCGGTCTCGCCCTCGTGACCGACCCACGCGGCGGCGGCCATGTGACGCGCTGCGAGCTCGCCCGGAACATTGCGCTCCTGCTCGACGCCGATCACGAGCACGGTGTCGTAGCGGCCGGCCTCGATGTCGGCCATCGCCGCGAGAATCGCCATGCTGCCCGATGCGCACGCGGCCTCGTGGCGGCTCGCGGGTACGCCCCACAGCTCCGATCGCACGGTCGCCGGCATCGCGCCGAGGTGTGCCTGTCCGGTGAACAGCTCGCCGAATGCATTGCCGACGTGGATCGCCTCGATGGCGGACGCCGGGAGCTCGGAGGCGGCGAGCGCACCGTCGATCACCTCGCCGATCGCGGCGCCGACATCGAGGCCCTCGCGGCCCAGATTGCGCGCGAAATCGGTCTGGACACCGCCGAGGACAAACACGCTCATGGCAGTGACGTTAGCAAACATCGCGCCGACGAGCTCTTGCATGGCGTTCTCGAGGTTCCTCGAACAACGTACGGGCTTGGAATCGCGCTGCAGAACCCGTCGCCGACACGCAGCGACACGGCCGAGGCACCATTCGCTCAGCGCTGGACGCAGCTCGTCGCGTACGCGGTTCGCGAGAGGCGCGCGGTCGGGTTGTCCTCGGTGCTGGTCACGAACGTCACGTAGTCGTGCTCGAGATCTTCGAGCGGCTGGCCAAAGATCGCGGCGAACGCCGGGTCAAAAGGCTCGCCGGCGCCGATGCGCTCCCACACGCGTGATAGCCGCGTGACGACGTCGGGAAAGCCCTTCGTCGGTCGGGTGCGCAGGTATTCGATGAAGAACACCGCGACGGACATCCAGCGGAACACGTTGCCGGCGCGTGCGGCGGCGCGTAGGCCGGCGCCGTCGCGAAAGCCGCGCAAGGCCTCGGCGACCTGGGCGCCAGTCAGATCGCCGATCACGCGCGCGCGCTCGGCGTCGTGGACACACGCTTGAAGCTGTTCGCGATACTGCCTGCCGACCGTCAGCGCCTTGCCCTCCTCGAGGTAGCGCGGAATCTTGCCGATGCCGGATGCCGCAGCACGCATGTCCTGGAGGTGCGTGAGCTCGTGGGCGAGGACGCCGTCGGCGTCGGGTAGCGTCAGGACATCCGGGGCGACACTGAAGACGCGGGGACCTGTGGTCTGCGCCGCGGTGCCCCGCGCGAGCGTCGCGATGCGGAGCTCGATGGGATCGGTCGCGAGGCGATCGGGGTGTGTCCAGCCGTTGGCACGCAGAGCGAACGCGAAGGCGATCTTCACGCGCGCGCCGACGGCGGCGGACGCGTCCGCCGAGATCGTGGCATCGGTGACCACGGTGACCGCGACGTCGACGTCGCTCACCGCAGGTAGCGGCCTGGGAACCGTGACCGGTCGCTGCGGTCCGGCCGCTCGACGCTCGGGAGCGCGCTCGGTGCACCCGAGGGCGACAACCAGTGCGATCACGCCGTGCGAGATGCGCATCGACAGAGCTTGTCATGACCAACAACCATCAGACGTCGCTACGGCGCGATCGCGCGATAGCCCGCGCAGGGACCGTCGGCGACGTACTCGATCCCCGGCAATGGCCCGAACGGCATCGGCTCCTTGAAGTCTGCGTGAAAACAATCGAGCGCGTCGACCCGGATCTTCGCCGGCTTCTTCTTCGGCTTTGGCTTCGTCGCCGCGGCATCGCATGCGGGCTCGAGCTCGCGCGTCGCAGGCTTGCAGTCGAGCGTCAGCTTCGCGGTCGTGCTCGCCACCTCGATCACCACGCTCGCGCCGTCGGTCGCGCTGCCCTGATACCGCGTCACCGCGCTGTTCGCGGACTGGACGTTCAACATCGCGACGCCCGCGGCGAACCACAGCGTCCAGGTCTCGGTGCGCGCGGTGCTCGCGAACCGAAACACGTGCGCAGGCGCGGTGAGCGAGATGTCGGGCGCTGCATCGGGCGCACCAGGCGCAACCGCGGCGTCGGTCGGGGCCTGGTGCGGTGTCATCGGTTGCGCGGGTGGCGGTGCCGACGACGAGCAAGCAGCCAGCGCGAACAAGGCGAGCGATCGCATGGCCGCGAGCGTACTTGGTCACCTGATAGATTCGCCGCTCTTGGCGCCGCGATCGCGAGATACTGATCGACGGTGATGACCTTCGTGTGGATCGCGCTTGTCACGACCGTCGCGTGCGCCGCGCAATCCGCGGAGCCCGCTCCGATCGCCAACACACCCGCCACCTCGGAGCTCGCGATCGCGGCGCCGGCGTCGGTGCCGGCGGTTGCCCGCCCCGAGCGGGTTCATTTCGACGCCAACGCGGTCCGGATGTCAGCGAGCGAGGCGGCCGTGCTGGACGCCGTCATCCAGCGGCTGCACGCGGACGCGGCGCTGAACCTCCAGATCTCGGGTCATGCCGACGCCTCCGAGATCGACGCCAACAACACCGGGACCGTCGGCCTCAGCCACGCGCGTGCCGATGCGGTCCGCAGCCAGCTGATCGCCCGAGGCATCGACGGTCGGCGGCTCGTGATCCGGGCGGTGGGCGCGACCGAGCCACGCGACACCAACGCCACCAGCTCGGGTCGCACGGCCAATCGCCGCGTCGAATTCGAGCCGGCCACGATCACGGTGCGTCCATTCAAAGGCCGCGTGGTCGTGACCGACACCATCGTCGAGATTCTCGATCCGGTGTCGTTCGAGTCGAGGTTCCGTCGGGCATTGGCATCGGCCTGGTGAACGTGCCCTCCATGACTCCGGTGACCGCCGTCCATTCGCCGCTCGTGATCCGGATCGGGTGCTCCTTGATGCGGGTGTCGGGTGCATAGACGAACATCGCGGCGAGGTCCTTGATGTGGACATCGATGCCGGTGGTGGTGTGGCCGTCCGGCCAGTGCACGACGATGTCCTTGCCGTGGCTCTTGTGGAGCTCCGTCCACTTCTGGTTGGAGAACACGTTGTAGTCGAGGTCATCGAACACCTCGAGGTTGCGAGCGCCGAGCTTCTCGCGCGCTTCGTGCTCGGCGAGCTTCGCGCTGCCTGTGGTGCCGCACGCGACGAGCGCGGCGAGTGCGGCGAGTGAACCGATCGATAGGGTCGTCATGGCGGGTTCCTTTGTTGATCGGGTTACGCGGCGGCGCGGGCAGCGGCCTTCACCGCCTCGACATCGAGACCGATCTCGACCTTGTCGCCGACCATGAAGCCGCCGGCTTCGAGCAGCTGGTTCCAGTGCAAGCCGAACTCCTTGCGGTCGATCGAGGTCTTTGCCGAGAACGCGATCCGCTCGTTGCCCCACGGGTCCTTTGCCGTTCCGAAGGATTCGACCTCGAGCACGACATCGCGAGTGACGCCGTGGATGCTGAGTGCGCCCGTGACGCGCAGATCGCGGCCGGCGGTCTCGACGCGCTTGCTGGTGAACGTGAGGACCGGGTAGCTCGCGACATCGAAGAAGTCCGCGGAGCGCAGGTGCGCATCGCGCTTGTCCTCGTTGGTCGAGATGCTCGCCGCGTCGATCTCCACCGAGACCTGGGACTTCGTGAGGTCCTCGGGATCGAGCTCGATCGTGCCGGTGAAGCTGGTGAACCGTCCGCGAACCTTCGCGATCACGAGGTGACGGATCGAGAAGTCGATGTGCGAGTGGGCGGTGTCGATGTCATATCGGGTCATGATGTTTTCTTTCATGTCCCTTTCATGAGCATTCACCGTGCCTGGCCGCGATGGCAGCAAGATCAAGATCTTATGTAGTTTTGCTACCCGTCTGGACTCTCGAAATGAGAGCACGTGCTCTCATATCGAGATGCGCCTCGATGACCTCGATCTCCGCGAGCTGCTGGACCTCAAACCGCAGGGCGGCGTGCTGCGGTTCGCGGGGGACCGCGCGCTGATCCTCGATGCGGTCGCGCTCGGGCTCCTGCGTCGCACGTTGATCGAGACGCTCGGTACCAATGGAGCGCGGGGCATCCTGACGCAGTTCGGGTACGCGCATGGGCATCGCACCGCGACGAGCATGAAGAATGCGTTCCCCTGGGATTCGGAGCACGAGTGGCGGATCGCCGGAGGTCGATTGCACAAGCTCCAGGGGCTGGTCGTGTCCGAGAACGTTCCGAGCTCCGCGGAATTCGTCGAACAGCTCTGGCACGACTCGTACGAGGCCGAGCAGCACCTCATCCACGTCGGGCGCTCCGACACGCCGGTGTGCTGGAGTCAATGCGGGTTCGCGAGCGGCTACCTGACCTACGCGAACGGCCGCGAGATCTACTGCGTCGAGACGCGTTGCCGGGCGATGGGCGATGCGGTGTGCCACATGATCTGTCGGACGCGCGAGGACTGGGGCGACGCGCTGGCGGACGAGCTTCCGTTCTATGCGAAGGCGAGCCTCGACGAGGCGCTCGCACACGCGGCGGCGGCGCTCAAGAAGACCGAGCGGCAGCTGCGAACGCGCAAGCAACAGCTCGCGACGTTCCGGGTCGGGGCAGATGCGTCCGAGGTGACGGCCAGGAGTCCGGCGATGTTCAAGGCCCTCGAGCTCGCCGAACGCGTTGCCAATGTCGACTCCACCATCCTCGTCACCGGGGAGAGCGGCGTTGGCAAGGAACGGTTGGCGCGCTTCATCCACAACCGATCGGGGCGGGCGCATCGCGAGCTCGTCGCGATCAATTGCGGCGCACTGCCCGAGACCCTGCTGGAGAGCGAGCTGTTCGGGCACGTCAAGGGTGCGTTCACCGGCGCCACGCAAGATCGCCCCGGACTCTTCGAGGCCGCGAGCGGTGGCACGCTGTTCCTCGACGAGATCGGTGAGGTCACGCCAGCGATGCAGGTCAAGCTGCTGCGCGCGCTGCAGGAGCACGAGATCCGTCGGATCGGCGAGAATGTGAATCGCAAGGTCGACGTCCGGATCATCGCGGCGACCAACCGGAACCTCGGCGACGAGGTCAAGGGAGGGCGGTTTCGCGGGGACCTCTACTACCGGCTCCACGTGATCGAGCTCGCGGTGCCGCCGCTGCGAGAGCGTCGAGAGGACATCCTTCCGCTCGCGCGGATCCTGCTCGCCACCGCAGCGCCGCGCGCGCGGTCGAAGGTGACGAGCTTCACGCCCAGGGCCGTCGATCAGCTGCTGCGCTATCACTGGCCCGGTAACGTCCGCGAGCTGGAGAACACGATCGAGCGCGCGGTGGTGATGGCGGCCGGCACGCGAATCGATGTCGACGACCTGCCGGGCGAGATCGCGCGTGGCGTGGCGACGACGTGGGTGCCGGGCGACAAGCGCTCGCTGGCCGACGTCGAGAAGGACTACATTCTCGCGGTCCTCGCGGCCGAGGACGGCAACCGCGCGAAGGCGGCCGCGCACCTCGGCATCGGGCAGGCGACGCTCTATCGCAAGCTCGCCGCGTACGGCACGACGAGGTAGGGCTATGTGGAGAGCCGGGTCGTCTCCCGGATCAAACCGGAGTATGCAATCCATCGGATCGATGACCGAGACCCTCTACCGACGACCGCTCCCCGCAGACGCCATCGCGTTCTCGTCGCCTGAAGGTCGACAGCTGTTTCCCGAGGCGCTCGCCGCCGGTGGGCTCGACGGCTATTTCCGACTTGCCGAACAGTTTCACACGCAGTCGGAACCGGCCTTTTGTGGGCTCGGATCGCTGGTCGTCGCGCTCAATGCACTCGCCATCGATCCGGGGCGGCTGTGGAAAGGGCCGTGGCGCTGGTTCTCCGAGGACCTGCTCGACTGCTGCGTCGCCCTCGAGGAGGTTCGGCGGCGGGGGCTCGATCTCGATGAAGTCACGTGTCTCGCTCGCTGTAACGGAGCGGCCGCCGAGCTGTTCCGCGCGGACACCGAGGATCTCGCGGCGTGGCGGACCGCGCTGCATGCCGCGGCCGCCGGGGACGTTGTCGTGATCGCGTCGTACGATCGCGCCGGCCTCGATCAGACGGGTAGCGGCCACTTCTCGCCGATCGGTGGCTATCACGCCGCGCGCGACCTGGTGCTCGTGCTCGATGTCGCGCGGTTCAAGTACCCGTCCCACTGGATCTCCGCCGAACGCGTCTGGCACGCGATGCGCCCGATCGATCCGGTGACAGGCAAATCACGCGGATGGATCTCGTTGCGCCGTCGAGCTCAGGGGGTGTCGCTCGGGTTCACGCTCACCTGCGAGGGCGATGACCTCAAGGGGTTCGCGCGGCGGCTGTTAGCGGTGGTCGATGAGCTCGGTTCCGGCGCGGGCATCGAGGCGCTTGCGACCGCACTGCTTCCGATCGCGGGTCATCTCGGCGTCCGGATCCCGAGCAGCGCCGTGCATGCGGAGGGGATCAGCGTGGCTCGCAACGCGGTCCGCAAGCTCGCCGTGTTCTCCCGTGTCGAGCATGCGGTTGGTGCTGAACGTGCCGAGGCCGTGACGCTCCTGCTGATCGCGGTGGCAGATCGCCTCGGTGCTGGCGTCCGCGCGGAGCTCACCGAGGAGCTCGCCGAAGCCGGGACCGGTGAGCCGCTCGCGATCGAGCTCGCCAGCCTGAAGGCTCAGCTCGGCGCGCTGTGGACGATCACGTCGGAGACGCGCCCGCGCGCGCCCTAGCCGACCCACCGATTTGAGTGCTTGCAACGTTGGTGTCGCGAGGACACTATTGTGAGATGTTCGAGTGCTCGCTCGTGGAACGACTCGGTTCGCCGCGGCGGATCCTGCTCGCCGGGTGCGGTGGCGGCTACGACGTGCTCGGCGCGATCCCGCTGGCGCACGAGCTGCGCCGCCGGGGCGTCGGCGTCGAGCTCGCCAGCTTGTCGTTCGCGTACCTGAACGGACTCGAGGCGCGTCAGGATCCCGAGCTGCCGAACCTGTACGCGGTCGATGCGCGTGCGGCGACCGAGCGCGCGTACTGTCCCGAGGCGTGGCTGGCGCGGTGGCTCGACGAGACGGTCGGCGGCGCACCGCATGTTGTCTGGAGCTTCGACAAGACGGGGGTGCGTCCGCTCGCGCGGGCGTACCGCGCGCTCGTCGAGCGCCTGCGGATCGACGCGATCGTGTTGATCGATGGCGGTATCGATGCGCTGCTGCGCGGTGACGAGACGTCGCTCGGTACGCCATCCGAGGATCTGGCTTCGCTCGCGGCGACGACCGCGCTCGACCTACCGATCGCGATGGCCTGTGTCGGGATGAACGCCGAGCTCCGCGATGGGATCGCACACGCGCAGGTGTTCGAGCGGATCGCGGAGCTGTCGCGCGTGAATGCGTACTGGGGGGCGAGCGCGATGGTGCCCGGCACACCGGCGGTCGACGCGTATGTCCGCGCCGTCGAGTACGTGTTCGCGGGTCAGCTCCACCAGAAGCGCAGCCACGTCCACAGCGTGATCACGCGGGCGCTCGCGGGTGAGTTCGGCGCGCCGGCACCGCATGTCTGGCTCTCACCGCTGTCGAGCATGTACTGGTTCTTCGATGCGCAGAAGGTCGCCGCGGCGCATCTGTTCCTCGACGACTTGCGCGCGACAGACTCGATCTGGGAGGTCGCGGCGCGCGTCGAGGCTGCACGCAAGGCGCTCGCGATTCGCGAGTGGACCGCGGTCCCGATCTGATCCCCGGCTCGACGCGGCGCGTCGACGATGATCGATGCGCGACAAGATTTCGCAAGGTTTGCATCAAGGTGAACGATTGCGGTTGAGCCCGCAGATCACTCCGTGGCATGGATGCGACCCGTGGGACTCGTGACGAAGCACAGGATCTTGGTGGTGGACGATTACCCCGATACCGCGGAGAGCGCGCGGGCATGGTTCTCGATGCACGGGCACGACTGCCGCACCGCGTACAGCGTGCGCGAAGCACTCGCCCACCTCGCGACCTTCCAGCCGGACGTCGCGCTGGTCGACATCGGGCTTCCGGATCGGAGTGGCCTCGAGCTCGCACGCGAGCTGCGCGAGCGGTTCGGGAGATCGATCTACGTTGCGGCGATGACCGGCTGGGCCCAGATCGACATCGGGCATCGCGCCATCGCGTCGGGCTGCGACCAGTACATGATCAAGCCGGCGAGCGGGAACAAGCTGTACTTCATGATGTCCGAAGCCTCCCGGATCGGGGCCGCATCGTCAGCTGTGATCTCGCAAGTCGCCTGACCGCCAGTGGCCGAGCTTCACGGATGGCTGCAGTCGCCGACGATGCGCGCTTGTTGCTCGAGAAGCCACGCAGCCGCCTGCTGTGGGGTCTTGCCATCGCGATCGACCAGCGCGTTGGCGCGCCGCATCTGATCGACATCGACGTGGAGCGAGCCGAGCACGCAGCTCACCCGGCGATCTGCCGCGACCCGAGAGCCGAGCATGATCATCGCGTCGTAGGGCGGTAGTGCGCCTGCCGGATCGTCGAGCACGACAAGATCGAAGGCGGCGATCCGACCATCACTCGAGAATGCGGTGATCACGTCCACCTCGCCGCGAGCCAGCGCCTCGTACAGCAGCGTCGGATCGAAGGTCAGGTCGCGGATGAACCGCATGCCGTACGTGCGCTTGACGGATGTCCACTCGGGGCGACTGAAGAACTCGTAGTCGCCGCCGATCGCGAGCTCGGGGTGACGCGCGAGGTCGGCCAGCGTCCGGAGGCCGAGCCGCGTGACGGTCTCGCGGCGGACCGCGAACCCATAGGTGTTCTCGAAGCCGAGCGCGCCGAGGCTCCGGACGCCGTGCTCGCGCGCGAGCCAGCCTTCGAGCTCGGCGAGCAGCTGCCAGCGCGGCAGCCCGGCGTCGCGCTTCATCGCGTTGGTCCACAGCGTGCCCGAGTAGTCGACGTAGACGTCGATGTCGCCGTTGACGATCGCGTCGAAGGCCACGGTGGAGCCCAGGCTCTGCGTGACGTCGACCGCGATGCCGTGCTGCTCGAGGCGCGTCCGGATGAGCTCGACGAGCACGTACTGCTCGGTGAAGGTCTTGCCGCCGATCCGTACCCGCGTGATCGCGGTCGGCGAGACCACCGCGGTCGACGTCGCGGTCGCGATGTGCGGCTCCGGCACCACCAGCCGTGGGAGCACGCCGGTGATGACCACCACGAGTGCCGCGAGCAGCCCGAGCGGGATCAGCGCGCGGCGGCGCCGCCGGCCCGCGAGGGCGTGCTCGGTCGCCCCGAGCAACCCATCGAGGATCACCGCGAGGATTGCGGCGAACGCGACACCGACGAGCAGCATCGTGAAGTTCCGGGTCTGCAGGCCCGCGAAGATGTAGTTGCCGAGGCACGGCTGGCCAACCGGCGTCGCCAGCGTCGCGGCGCCGACCGTCCACACCGTCGCGGTGCGGATTCCCGCCGCGATCACGGGCGCCGCGAGCGGCAACTGGACGACCCGCATGATCTGCCACGACGACAGGCCCATTCCGCGCGCAGCCTCGACCGCAGCCGGGTCGACGCCACGCAGGCCGGTGACCGCGTTCCTCAGGATCGGCAGGATCGCATACAGCGTCAGCCCGATGACCGCGGGAGGGAATCCGAAGGGCGAGAGCAGGCCGGTCGTCGCGAGCACCGGCACCATCAGCGCGAGCAGCGCGAGGCCGGGCACCGTCTGGATCACGCCCGCGATCGTGACGATGACGAACGCGACGCGAGGCCGCGCGGCCACCACGATCGCGATCGGCAAGCTGATCGACGCGGCGAGCGCGAGGGCGATCAGCACGAGCTCGAGGTGACTCGCGAGCAGCGGCGGGATGCCGCGAAGGAGCTCGGTCATCTGGCGCCGCCCAGCGCGCGCAGCTGCTCGCCCTGCGTGCGGGCCATCGCGACGAGCCTTGCCACGTACTCGTCGGCGGGCGCGGCGAATAGCTCGGCGGGAGTCGCGAGCTGGCGCAGCTCACCACGCAACATGACGGCGATGCGGTCGGCCATCACGAGCGCCTCGACCATGTCGTGCGTCACCAGGAGCGAGGTCAGGCCGAGCTCGAGGTGGATGCGTCGGAGCTTGTCCTGAAGTCCCACGCGGGTGATCGGATCGAGCGCACCGAACGGCTCGCCGCCCGACCGCGGGTGCTGCTCCTCGACGAG
>JBKJUF010000638.1:0-4113 GCA_046590445.1 Kofleriaceae bacterium | reverse complement strand
GCGGCGACCGCGAGTGCGGCGGCCGGCGACACCGGCAGCGCGACGCGTGGCTCGCCATCACCGCCGCGCGCGATCACGAACGCGGTCACGGCCGTCGCGGCGACGAGCGTGGCGCCGAGGGCGCCGAGCATCACCGTCCGCCGACGCGCTGCTCGCGCGAGCGCCGCGAGCAACTCGTCGATCGACGCGAAGCGCTCCGCGGCGTTGACCGCCGAGCCCCGCGCGATCACCGCACGCACGGCGCGCGGCACCTTGCCCCAGTGCGCCTCCTCGAGCTGCTTCGGGCGTCCCCCGACGAGGGCCTCGCGCAGCGCGACGCAGAAGCTGAACTGATCGGCGCGCGCGTCGACGTTGCCGTCGAGGTACTGCTCGGGCGCCATGTACCCCGGCGTGCCGAGCAGCACGCCGGTGCGGGTCAGCGACGCGGCGAGCTCGGGGCTCGCCACCCCCGTCGCGGGATCGAGCCGGGCGAGCCCGAAGTCGGCGACCCGCGCGTGACCTTCGCGATCGACGAGCACGTTGTCGGGCTTGAAGTCGCGGTGCACGAGGCCGGCGCGGTGCACGGCGGCGAGGCCCGCACCGACCTGCGCGAACATCGCGAGGACCTCGCGCCACGGCTGGCGCTGCACGCGAAGCCACGCCGCGAGCGTGACGCCGTCGACGAGCTCCATCGCGATGAACAGCCGACCGCGATCGCTGCCGACCTCGTAGACGCGCAGCACGTTCGGATGCTCGAGCCGCGCCATCACCTGCGCCTCGCGCAGCAGGCGTGCGCGGTACGCGGGATGATCGACACCGCGCTTGACCACCTTGAGCGCGACCGGCCGCCCGAGATCGGCGTCGCGCGCCGCGAGCACCATGCCCATGCCGCCCTCGCCGAGCTTCTCGCCGATCACGAAGTGGCCGATCACCTGGCCGGGCGCGAGCTCGTCGGCCGTCTCCACCCGATCACTGGCCGGCAGATCGAGCGTGCCTTCGGGTCGCGCCCCGTCATGCGTCGCGCCGGCAAGCGGAGCGCTGGCGACCGTGTTCGCCGTCCCGAGCGAGCCGGCCGCGATGAGCTCGGGCGTCGCCGCCGGCATGTCGAGCGTCGAGTCGGTCCCGAGGTCACGCAGCACGGGCTGCCCCGACGTGATCGGCGCGGCGATCGGACCATCTGCCCGGTCACCTGCCCGGACATCCGCACCGGGTCGCCGGTCATCGCGCGCCGTCATCGCAGGGCAATCCTAGCAGAGCAGTTCCGGGCGCCCGCCGCTTTCTCGGGTGATGAGGTAGCCTGCCCGCCAACATGCGCACCGACGGACGACGTCCCGATCAGCTCCGCACCCTCGAGATCATCGCGAACTACCAGAAGCACGCGGAGGGCTCGGCGCTGGTCAAGCTCGGCGACACCTGGGTGCTGTGCGCCGCGAGCGTCGAGGCCGGCGTGCCGGCGTGGATGAAGGGCAAGGGTACGGGCTGGTTGACCGCGGAGTACGCGATGCTCCCGCGGTCCACGCACACGCGCAGCAAGCGCGACCCCGGCGGGCGCGGCAAGGAGATCCAGCGGCTGATCGGACGCTCGCTGCGCGCCGCCGTCGATCTCGCGCACCTCGGCGAGCGCACGATCGCGGTCGACTGCGATGTGCTGTGCGCGGACGGCGGCACCCGCGTCGCGTCGATCACCGGGGCGTGGATCGCGCTCGCGCTCGCGATCGGCAAGCTCGTGAAGTCCGGTGCGCTCCCCGATGCGCGCGCGCTGCGGCCTCCCGTTGCCGCGGTCTCGGTCGGCGTCGTCGACGGCGAGGTCGTGCTCGACCTGCCCTATATCGAGGACTCGAAGGCCGAGGTCGACATGAACGTCGTCGGGACCGAGGACGGCACGCTGATCGAGGTGCAGGGCACCGCCGAGAAGGGCACGTTCGATCGCAAGCAACTCGACGCGATGCTCGATCTCGCGACCGCAGGCATCCGCGAGCTCACCGTGGCCCAGCGCCAGGTCGTCGCGGCGTGGGCGTGACGATGGCCAGCCGGCCGCTCGTGTTCGCGACCCGCAACGGGGGCAAGCTCGTCGAGCTGCGGCACCTGCTACCCGGCCTCGACGTCATCGATGTCGTGGAGGCCGCGCGGCGTTGCGGCCGCGAGATCCCCGAGGTCGTCGAGGATGCCGATACCTTCGTCGGCAACGCGATCAAGAAGGCCCGCGAGGTCTCGGCCGTGACCGGGCTCCCCGCGCTCGCCGACGACAGCGGCCTCGAGGTCGACGCCCTCGGCGGCGCGCCCGGCGTGCACAGCGCGCGCTACGCCGGCGTCACCGGCCACGCCGATGCGGCGAACAACGCGAAGCTGCTCGCCGCCCTCGCGGGCGTCCCGCCCGAGCGCCGGACCGCGCGGTTTCGGGCCGTGCTCGCGCTCGCCGACGTCACCGGCCCGCTCGGCGGCGAGACGCTGACCGCGGACGGCGTATGCGAGGGCGTGATCCTCGAGGCACCGCGCGGCACCGGTGGCTTCGGCTACGACCCGCTGTTTCTGTTTCCCGATCTCGGCAAGACCTTCGCCGAGCTCGCCGAAATGGGGAGGCGCACCAAGGGCGACCTCTCGCACCGCGCTCGCGCGATGCAGGTGATCAAGCCGCGCCTCCTCGCCTACCTGCAGCAGACGACCGAAGGCTGACGGTTGACGTTCCGGCGGTCAGTCGGGCGAGATCGTTATCGTGACTACATCAGCCAGGCGGGGCTACTTCGCCGCCTCGCAGCCCTCCGCGAGCCCACCATCACACGCACGCTTGAACCAGCTCGTGGCCCGCGTGGGATCTGCGGCGACCCCGTGCCCCTCGCTGTGCAGCACGCCGAGGTTGTAGCAGCCGCGCATCTCGCCGCCGGAGCACGCGGTCTCGTAGAGCGTCTTCGCCTTCGCGTAGTCGCGCGCGACGCCGAGGCCATTCTCGAGGAGGACGCCGAGGTTGTTGCAGGACAGCAGGTCCTTGCCGTCGCAGCCGCGCTGGAACAACGTCGCGGCCTTCGCCTGGTCCTTCTTGACGCCGCGTCCGTACTTGTAGAGGCGACCGAGGTTGTTGCAGTACGCGAGCATGCCGCCATCGCACGCCTGAACGTAGTACGTCGCCGCCTGCGTGTAGCTCTGCTTGATCGCGGTGCCCTCGTCGTGAAGTACGCCGAGTGCGCCGCACGCATCGAGGACGTCGCCCGCGCAGGCCTGCTTGTAGCGTGCGATCGCCTGCGTGACGTTCTTCGCGACGCCTTCGCCGCGCTCGAGGAGCATCGCGAGACTGTGACAGCCGGGTAGCCAGCCGCCATCACATGACTTCATGTACAGGGCGGCGGCGTTCGCCGCGTCGACGGGGACGCCCATGCCTCGCTCGTAGACGATGCCGAGCGCGGAGCAGCCAAGCCCATGGCCGCCGTCACACGCGCGCCGGAGCAGGGCGACCGCCTTGTCCGGATCCTTGGCAACGTCGGTCCCATCCGCGTAGCGAATCGCGAGGTTCACGCAGGCCTCAAGGTCGCCGGCATCGCACGGCGCTTGCTCTGCGAGTGGAGCCGGAGCCGGAACAGGAGCCGGAGCCGGAGCCGGAGCCGGAGCCGGAGCCGGAGCGATCGGCGCTGGCGCGATCGGCGCCGGGCGAGCCTCTCGACCAGACCCACAGCCAACCACCACGAACCAGGACGCCACGACGATCCTCATCGGCTGCATGCCGCGACGCTACACTCGGTCGCGGCGCGTCGCATGTACCGCTGGACCGCATGAAGGGCGAGAAGCTTCTCGATGCGGTCTCGCTCTCTCTCCCGCGGCGATCGCCTGATTGTCGACGGCGGGGATTTTTTCTGATGACAAACCGCACGTCGTTGAACTAGATTTGATCTGTACAAGACACTCGAAGCGAAACGGCAACTCCCGCGTGAGCGGGCTACGCAAAGCCACGGGACTCTCCGAGTCAGCCGGGTTACCGAAGGAGGAGCGTGAAGTACACGACCCGTGTGAGGGCAGGCCCTTAGCGGGCTGAGCCGAACCGATCCACCTGCGGGAAAGCGCCCGCACCACGAAACGGCAATCCTCGCGCGAGCGGGGACACGCAAAGCCACGGGACTCTTCGAGTCAGCCGGGCTACCGACGGAG
>JBKJUF010000567.1:0-9767 GCA_046590445.1 Kofleriaceae bacterium | reverse complement strand
CCCTTGTTGGGGAGAACGCCGAGCACGACGCCGACAAGGGCATCACCCTGCCGCTCGTGAGCTACGGCGGCTCGTCACTCGTCGTCACGATGTTCCTCGTCGGCCTGCTCCTCAACGTCAGCCGGCGCGCCGAGCGGCGACCGGCCCGCGAGGGTGCCCAACGCGAGCTCGCGCGGAAGAAACGCAAGCGCGTGCGCGTCGTGATCGCATAGCCATGCGCCTGATGATCGCCGGTGGCGGAACCGGCGGCCACCTGTTTCCGGGGGTCGCGATCGCGGAGGAGCTGCGCGCGCGGTTGCCCGACGCGACCGTGCAGTTCGTCGGCACGCGCCGCGGCATCGAGGCGCGCGTGCTCCCCGAGCTCGGCTGGGATCTCGCGCTGATCGAGGTCTCGGGCCTCAAGACCGTCGGCGCGCTCGGCGTGGTCCGCGGCATGTTCCGGTTGCCGCGCGCGCTGTGGCAGGCCCGCAAGGCGCTCGCGGCGTTCGCGCCCGACGCGGTGATCGGCGTCGGCGGCTACGCGTCGGGTCCGGTCGTGCTGATGGCGCGGCTCCGTGGCATCCCGACGGCGATCTGCGAGCAAAACTCGATCCCCGGGCTGACCAACAAGCTGCTCGGTCGGGTCGCCCACGCGATCTTCCTGTCGTTCGACGAGTCGCGGCGGTTCTTCAAGGCGAAGAAGATCGTGATGAGCGGCAACCCGGTGCGCCGCGACCTCGTGCAGAAGCTGCTGGCGCCATCGCGGGCGCGCGGGACGGTCGCCGACGAGCCGGTGCACGTGCTGATCTGCGGCGGCTCGCAGGGCGCGGTCGCGGTCAACGAGCTGGCCTCGCAGGCGTTGATTTCGCTCGCCGGCAAGATCACCGGCGAGCTGCGGGTTCGCATCGTCCATCAGACCGGCGAGAAGGATCTCGCGGCGACCGAAAAGCGCTACGCCGCCGCCGGGAGCGCCGCCGAGTGCCACGCCTTCATCAAGGACATGGCGAGCGCGTACCAGCGCGCGGACGTCATCATCGGACGCGCCGGCGCGACGACCGTCGCCGAGCTCGCGATCGCGGGCAAGCCGGCGATCTTCATCCCCTACCCGTTTGCTGCCGACAACCACCAGGAGCTCAACGCGCGTGAGATGGCGACCGCGGGTGCCGCGCTGATGTTCCGGCAGTCCGAGCTCACCGCCGACACGCTCGCGACAGCACTGCGCCCGCTGCTCGCTGACGCGACGACCCGCCAACGCATGGGCGCGGCGATGAAGGCGCTCGCAAAGCCCGCGGCGGCCGCGACCGTCGTCGACTGGGCGACCGCGCAGCGGCGCTGAACGAACGGCGGCGAGCAGCGGCGGCGAGCAGCGGCGGCGCCGGTGCGGGTGCTTGCATCGTGCAGCTATCGCATGCAAAATGCTGCTATGTCGATCTCCATCACGATCCGTGACGTTCCTCGTGGCGTTCGCGACACACTCGCAGCCCGTGCGGCTCGCTCCGGCCGATCGCTCCAGGAGCACCTGCGCGCCGAGCTGATCGAGCTCGCCCGGCAGCCGCTCGTGGACGAGGTGCTTGCCCGGGCGCGCGTGCGGAAGGAAGCGACGGGGTCTCGCCTGCCCGCCAAGCAGATCCTCGCCCTGCGGGACACCGACCGTCGATGACGCTGGTTGTCGATGCGTCCGTCGTCGTCGCGGCGCTCATCGACGGCGGCGTGGACGGTCTTTGGGCGGAGTCGGTCCTTCTGACCGACGCGCTCGCGGCGCCGCACATGATGCCGATCGAAGTCGCCAACATCCTCCGCCGCGCGGCGATGGCGGGTAGCATCTCCGACAAGAGCGCGCGCATGGCTCACGACGACCTGCTTGCCCTGCGAGTTCGCCTCCATCCCTACGCGTTGCTTGCCCCGCGCGCGTGGGAGCTGCGCCGGAACGTGACGGTCTACGACGGTTGCTACATCGCGCTCGCGGAGGCGCTCTCGGCACCGCTGGTTACGCTCGACAAGAAACTCGCGCGCGCGCCGGGGCCTCGATGTGAATTCCGGATGCGCGCGCCCTGATCGACGCCACCATCCCGCCCACGCCGCAGGAGCTGCCCGCCACACGTCGATCTCAGCAGGGCGACGAGGACTGCGATCCAGCGCATACCCCGAGCATCGCGCCCATCGCGCGCCGGGGCGCAGGGGGCTCAGATCAGACCACGCGGCCCATCTCGCGGTACTCGGCGCGCGCGGCGTCGAGCAGGTCGCGCATGCCCACCGACCGGCCCGCCGCGACGGCGAGCAGGGCGGCCCGGAGCGCGGCCTTCTTGATGTAGCCGCCGGCCATCTCGAACGAGCGCGCGAGCAGCTCCCATTCGATGTCCTCGTCGAGCGGGACCTTGGGCGGGAACATGCTGCGCCACAGCTTGCTGCGCTCGGCCTCCTCGGGCATCTCGAACGCGATCGAGAACCGGACGCGGCGCTTGAACGCCTCGTCGAGCCCCTGCTCGATGTTGGTCGCGAGCAGCGTCACGCCGTCGTAGGTCTCCATCCGCTGGAGCAGGTAGTTGACCTCGAGGTTGGCGTAGCGATCGTTGCTCGACTTGACCTCGGTGCGCTTGGCGAACAGCGAGTCCGCCTCGTCGAAGAACAGCACCGCGTGCGAGGACTCGGCCTCGTCGAAGATGCGCGCGAGGTTCTTCTCGGTCTCGCCGATGTACTTGTTGACGACCTGCGACAGGTCGATCCGGAACAGGTCGTAGCCGAGCTCGTGCGCGAGCAGCTGTGCGACCATCGTCTTGCCCGTGCCCGGCGGCCCCGCGAGGATCGCCGACACGCCGCGGCCGTACGGCAGCTTGGCCGCGAAGCCCCACTCCTCGAGCAGGAACGCGCGGTGACGCGCGAACGTGACCACCTCGCGCACGCCCTCGTAGGTCTCGGCGGGGAGCACCAGATCGGCCCAGGTGAAACCCGTCGGGATCCGCTGCGCGAGGCCGCCGAGCCGGTGGGCGAACATCAGGCGCGCGGCATCGCCGAGCTCCTCGAGGGTGACCCGCGGCGCCTCGGGATCGCGGAGCCGCGCGGAGGTCTCGGCGCGCCGCGCGGCCTGCATGATCGTGCCGCCGGTGAACGCGTAGCGTGCGGCCATCGTCTCGAGGTCCTCGTCGCCGACGAGCGGCGGGGGCAGGGCGTGGCGCCACAACGCGATCCGCTCGCGCAGCGTGAGCGCGGGGACGTCGAGCTCGAGCAGCCCGGGCACCGCCTGCACGAGCCAGTTCGGGTGGCCGCTGAACGTGAACACCACCGGCACGTGGAGGCCGCTGGTGCCATCCGCGATGGCCTGGGCGAGCCCGCGCGGCGGCTCCTTGTCGATGGAGGTGCCGCCGTCCAGAATCGCGGTGGCATCGCGGAGCGCGGCCTCGCGGAGCGCGGCGGGGAGGCGCTCGCCGATCCGGCCGTCGGCGACCAGCCCCTCGAGGTCGATCCGCACCACGCCCCGGCCGGCGGCGCCGCACAGCGCATGGACGATCAGCGCGCGGCCGTTCCCCGAGGGGCCGGCGAGCAGCACGCGGGGGGCGCGCGAGCCCTCGAGCGCGCGCGCGATCCGCTCGACCAGCGCGGGCGCCATCACCACCGCCTCGCGCGCAGGCGGGGGCCCGCCGACCCGCACACACGCGCGGACCGACTCATCGATGGTGTCGAGCCCGTGGATGTACGCGACGATCCGATCGGCGAGCCGAAGCTGCCGCATCAGCATCGGGGCATCGCCGGCGGGGGCGACGGTGACCACGCCGTGGCGGCGGAGCGGCGCGGTGTCCTCGAGGCGCGCGTAGATCCGGCGCGCCAGGACGGGGTCGCGCGGCGCGATCAGCCGGGCCACGAACCCGAGGTCCGGGCGCTTGCGGGTGAAGTCGTCGAGCGCGAACGTGTACGCGCGCTCGAGCTCGTGATCGAGCTCGGGGGCGAGCAGCACGGCGACGATCGCGAGGTCGATCGGGGCCAGCTCGAACAGCCGGGTCAGGCGGGTCAGCGCCGCGAACGGGTCGGCCGCGATGGCCTCGAGCAGCTGGTCCCCGGCGGCGACCACGCGGGCGTCCTCGGCGTCGAGGGCCGGCGGGTCGGGCTGGGGGTCGCGGGTGAGGGTGTGCGACACCTCGTCCTCGGTGGGACCCAGGGCGCTCGCTCGGGGCCGGCGGTGGGCCTGGACCGCCAGGAAGCGGGCCACATACGCACGGGCAAGGGCGATCGCGGCGTCGTCGGGAAGGAGCATCGCGGAGGCCAGGAAGGTACCGCGAACGGTGACCGTAAACCTGATGAGCGGCGAAACCCGCGCTGCTAGGATGTGACTCTCATGGCCCAGCAGCAGCACCACCAGCTCGAGGGTGAGCCGGCGGCGGACCAGGCAGCGGTCGTCCAGGCGAAGCCGGGCCCGGGCGTCCAGGCCCTCGAGGCGCTGCTCCAGAGCGGCCGCCCCGAGCCCAAGCAGGTCGTCGCGCTCGTCGACGCCTACCGGGGTGAGCGGGATGGATTATTTGGGCTGCTCCACAAGTCGCTGGGCAACGAGTTCGTGCAGCAGGTCGTCCAGGAGCTGGGTGGCGTGCGCGCGAGCATCGATCGCAAGGAGCTCGCCGCCGGCGACCCGAGCAACCCGACCGGCGGCTACTTCCTCGCCTCCGCCAAGGAGCGGGGCGCGCGCTGGCGGACCGCCGATGGCGACTTCACCGGCAAGGCCGACAAGAGCGGCCTCGACACCACGTACAAGCTCGACGCCGACGACGCGCTCCACGGTACGGTGGACAAGAGGGGCGCGGGCTCGCTCGCGTGGGAGCGCGACGGCAAGACCCAGGCGGAGTTGTACGGCAGCGGCAAGGAGGGCGGGACGTTCGGCCTGCGGCGCCCCTGGGAGCTCGAGAGCGGCAAGCTGAGCACCGGCCTCGAGCACCGCGGCGCGTTCAACGGCGCCGTCGGCAGCTACGCGTCCACGGACGGCTCGATCAGCGCCGAGGGTCGCGGGGGCGTGGCCCACGGCGGCTTCGCCGGCGGGCTGTCCGGCACGTACAAGCCGAGCGCCAGCGACACCTACACCGGCTCGCTGTCCCACGATCCGACCGCCACCTCGCTCGGGCTCGGCGCGACCCACAAGAGCGGCGCGGACACGTACACCGGCGCGGCGGAGCTCAAGCGCACCGCCGAGGGCACCACCGGGTCGCTCGGCGCGGGCTGGACCGACGGTACCTCCGCGCTCGACGCGAAGTACACCGACGGCCTCGCGTCGGACCAGCTCCACCTCGGCGGCAGCCACAAGTTCTCCCCCGAGCTCAGCATGCACAGCTCGCTCGATCACGAGCGCACGGCGGCCGGTGGCCGCCAGACCACGCTGTCGCTCGCCGAGCGCTATCGCTCCGACAAGGTGAGCCAGAGCCTGTCGCTCGACGCGGGTGCCGGCGATCGCAAGTACCTCGGCGTGACCGGCTCGACCGACATGCAGATCGGTAGGGGCCTCTACGCCGGCGCGTGGGGCTCGTTCAGCGCGGAGGAAGGCAAGCAGACCGGCGCCAAGCTCGGCGCAAGCCTGACGTTCACGCCGCACGAGAAGGCCGCGCTGACGCTCGCCGGGGTGCTCGATCAGAATGGCGCGCTCGAGACCCGCCTCCAGCTCGACATCTTCAAGAGGAAGATCTCGGGCGTCAGCACGATCGCGGACCACAAGAAGGACGCGCTCGTCAGCCTGTTCCTGTCGTACTCGCAGGCGGGCCGCGACGGCAGCATGCCGGGTGGGATGATGGATCAGCGCTACGGCGCACCGCAGGCCGACTTCGGGCGCGGGGCCGGTGAAGGGCAGTTCCAGGCCGGCATCAAGATCAGCTTCTGACCTGCCTCACGGCCTCGCGCGTCGCGACGGTGGTGCGGTCGACGACGAGCCCGCCAATGCCCAGGCCGAGGCCGTCCAGCTACGTGCTGATCTGCGGCGGCTCGCAGGGCGCGGTCGCGGTCAACGAGCTGGCCTCGCGGGCGTTGATTTCGCTCGCGGCGCTGAACGAACGGCGGCGAGCAGCGGCGGCGATCAGCGGCGACGGCGGCGCAGCGCGAACAGCACCGCGATGCCGAGCGGCCACGGCAGGTCGCGCCCGCCGGTGCTGCAGTCGTAGTAGCTCGCCGGCCCATCCTCGCCGAGCACGGCCGGCGTCAGGCCTTCGCCCTCGAGCGCGACCATCGCGAGCCCACCATCGTGGGGAATGACGAGCGTCGCGGACTTCGGTCCCGGGTCGCGCACCGTCATCACGACGAGCCAGGTCGCCAGACCGTTCGGCGCGATCGTCGAGGTCATCGGTTGTGACACGATCGCGAAGCTCGTCGCATCGGGACCCTCGATGCGCGCGGTGCCAAATCCGGTCGCGGTCGCCGCGCAGTTCACCAGGTTGATCGGCTGGCCGATCGTCGTGGTGTCGAGCGGCTGTGATCCGAGATCGAGTCGCTCCGGGTACGGCGACACACCCGCGGCGAGCGCGATCGCCGAGAGCCGGGCCTCGCGCCGCGCGGCATCCGGGATGTTCGTGATCACGGTCAGCGGCGAGCTGACCGGGCCCGCCTCCGTCGGCGCGACGGTGACGTCGAACACGAACGCGCTCGCGCCCGCGCCCGCGATGTTGGCGGGTAACAGCGGCGAGCCGAGCATGAACGGCTCCGCCAGCGGCTCGATCGCGACAACCGTGAAGCCGGCCTCGGCGTTCGCGACCACACGGAACGGCTGCCGCCGGGTCTGGCCGATGCAGACCGGCCCGAGATCGACATCGCCGTCGGGGGTCAGCGCCATCGACGTCGCGAGCGCGCGCCCGGTGATCTGCGTGGTCCGGAGCTGGCCGCCATCGTGAGGGATCGAAAGCGTGCCCGAGGCCGTGCCCGCGGTGGTCGGCGCGTAGCGCACGGTAATGCTGAGGATCGCGCCGCCGGCCAGCACGGTACCCGCCGGCGGCGGGTTGACGACGGAGAGCTCCGCGCCGGCCAGCGTGACGGCACCGAGGGTGACGGCGGCGAGGCTGGTGTTCCGGAGCTCGAGCGAGCCCTCGACCGTCTCACCCACGCGCGACGGCGACAGCGTCAGCGGGCTCGGCGAGACGTCGAGGACGGAGTCGATGCCGTTGCAGGCGAGCGGGATGGTCACCGTCGGCCGCAGCGGATCGTCGCTCGCGATCACGAGCTCACCGGGGACGGCGCCGACGCCGGGCGGCGTGCAGGTCACGCTGTACGCCTGCGAGCTCTTCGAAGCAATCGTCATGCTGGGCGGGAGCCCGACCGAGAACCCGGTGCTCGCGGTCACCGAGCTCACGGTCAGCGGCTGGCTGCCGGCGTTTCGCACGGTCACCGGCACGGCGCTGCTCGTCACCGTCTGGCGGATGTCGCCGAACTCGATCGCGGCGGGCTCGACGGCGATCCGGAACGCGGGGAGCGTGCCGGTCCCCGAGAGCGTGATGGTTCGCGTCGTCGTGGTGTTTGTCGTGATCGTCACGACGCAGCTGACCGGGCCCTCGACCGTCGGCTTGAACTGCGCGCTGAAGCTGTAGCTCTGGTACTCGCTCGTCGTGCACGGCGCGGCCTGGCCCTCGACGCACATGCGGGCGACCGCGGCGGGCAGGTCCGGGGCGGCGACCGTGAAGTCGGGGCAGCTCGTGGTGATCGCGTTGACGACGTCGGTCTGGTTGCCGGCGGCGGGACCGATCTGGAGCTCGCGAGCCGCCGAGGTCTGGCCGACCTCGAACGAGCCAAAATCCCACGTCGCCGGCGAGACCACGATGCTCTCCTGCGACGTCGTCGACAGGTGTGGTCCGCCCTGACATGCCGCAAAAAGACAGGCGGCAACGAGAACCCTGTGCACGGCCGCAGGATCGAGGCGAACCCGGCGCGGTGTCAATGTATCCGGCGCCGACCCGATGTGTGCAGATGGCGGTTTGACAGACCCCAGATCACCCCGGATGATTACAGTCTCGTGATTGGCTCGACCGTTGGCAGCTACCGCATCGTCGGCCAGATCGGCGTCGGTGGCATGGGTGCCGTCTATCGTGCCGAGCACACGCTGATCGGGCGGCAGGCCGCGGTCAAGCTGCTGCATCCCGAGATGACGGCGAACCGCGACATCGTCGGGCGGTTCTTCAACGAGGCCAAGGCGACGACGACGATCAAGCATCCCGGCATCGTCGAGATCTTCGATTTCGGCTACATGCCGAGCGGCCACGCGTACATCGTCATGGAGCTGCTCGACGGCCAGCCGCTGACCCAGCGCATGCACGAGCGACGGCGCGTCCCCGAGGGCGAAGCCGCGATGCTGATGCGTGACGTGTGCAGCGCGCTCGCCGCCGCGCACGCGAAGGGCATCGTCCACCGAGATCTCAAGCCCGATAACATCTTCGTGATCCCCGACGCCGAGCACGGCGAGCGCACCAAGATCCTCGACTTCGGGATCGCGAAGCTCACCGACATCGGCCTCGCGGGCAACGCGACGAAGACCGGCTCGGTGCTCGGAACGCCGACCTACATGTCTCCCGAGCAGTGTCGCGGCAGCGGCGATGTCGATCACCGCGCGGACCTCTACTCGATCGGCTGCATCCTCTACGAGCTCGTCGCCGGGCGCCCCCCGTTCGACAACCGTGGAGCCGGCGAGCTGATCGGCTCGCACCTGTTCGTCGACCCGGAGCCGCCGTCGCGGCACGTGTCGATCTCGCCGCAGCTCGAGGGGCTGATCATGGCGCTGCTCGCGAAGCAGCCCGAGCAGCGCGTGCAGTCAGCGCGCGAGCTCGGCAGCTTGCTGCTGCAGATCGCACAGGCGAACGGGTGGGGCAGCGACTTCCGCCATACCTCCGCGGTCATCGCGGCGACCGAGACAGTGGTCCACCATCACACGCCCTCGCCAGGGAACACGCCCGCCCCGGCACACCACACGCCCTCGCACCTGGCACCGCCACACACGCCCGCGCCGCAGCACTTCACGCCGGCGCCTCCGCATCACACGCCGGCGCACCTCACGCCGGCGCACCTCACGCCGGCACACCAGACGCCCGCGCCGGCGCACTTCACGCCGCAGCCCGCGCACCACACGCCGGCGCCTCCGCATCACACGCCGGCGCACTTCGCGCCATCGCCCGGCACGCCGATGCCATCGCAGGCGCCACCCGGTCAACCGACGACGCTGTCCGGGATGGCGAGCCAGGCGATGGGCACGGTCGGCGCGCCGAAGCGACGACATGGCATCGTCATCGCAGGTTCCGCGCTCGTCGCGATCGCGATCGGGATCGCGGTGGTGATCGCGACGACGAGCAAGTCTGGCGACAAGTCGACCCAGCCGGCGGGCCAGCCCACCGAGGTCGCGCCGGAGCCGCAGCAAACACCGACACCGCCCGAGCCGACACCGCCGATCATCAAGCGCGAGCCGACGGTCACCGAGCCGATCGGCAAGTCCAGGGAGCCCGCCACCGGCTCGGCCGGCAAGCCGGTGCCGACGATCGACAAGCCCGCCGTCGACAAGAAGCCTGCCGTCGACACGCCTACGATCGACAAGCCCGTCGACAAGCCCTCCGACAAGCCGCGCAAGAAGCGTGTGAAGCCGAAGCCGGCTGATCTCCTCGAGACCGACCTGTGATGCGCGGGCTCGCGATCGCGATCTCGATCAGCTGCGGGCTCGCTGGCAGCGTGCGCGCGCAGCCGGCGCCCGCGCGCGCTGCGGCGAGCGACGCCAACCGCGAGAGCGCGAAAGCCCTCCTGCAATCCGGCCTCAAGCTGTTCGCCGCGGAAGACGGCGAGCGCGCCGAGGTAATCCTTCG
>JBKJUF010000438.1:0-16977 GCA_046590445.1 Kofleriaceae bacterium | reverse complement strand
GCTTAGATTTGCGCGCGTTGCACTACTTCGCGCGGCAGGCGCCCCGGACCGCACGCGAGCACGCGATCCTGGAGCGCAGCAATCGAGACGCTTACATCCGTTCGCCGTACCCGCGTGACTGATAGTCGTGGACTATCAGAGGAATCGAAATTCGAGTCGCTGAATATCAGCGACCTAAGCGCAAGCTGAGGGCATGTACAAGACACCCAGCCCGCTCCCCGAAGCCATCCGCATGGACATCGCCCGCGCTCTCGACGCCTGACCGGAACGTGCTCAGCGACAGATCCGTACGTTCTTGAAGAGCGCCTTCGTCTCGCGGGTCAGGAACCCGACCTGGCCGCTGCTCGATCCGAGGTTCGTCGCAGTCGTGACGGTCTCCGTACCCGCGACCACAGCCGTGCAGGTCACGGCCTGGCTTTTGAGGACCATGGCGCAACCCTGCGCACGAAACTTTCAAGCGTGTACGACCGATGTGGCCAGGCCCGCCTGCCGGGGTGACGCGTTCAGCCGATGGTCAGCGCGGCCGCCCTGCATGTAAGATGGTCGGCCGATGGGGCAGCGCCGTTGGCTTGGTTTCGCGGTGATCGGACTCGCCATCGGCGATCACCGCGTCACGGCAGCGCAACCTGCCGATCCTGTCACCGAGGGTCCAGCGCAGTCAGCAGCCGCGGAGGGACAGGCGCAGATCGATGTCGGTCCCGTGATCGACGACGTCATGCAGCGAGTGACCTCGCCGAAGATGCAGTCCATCGTGTTCGGGACGGTGCGCCGCGCCCGCCGGGCGGTCGCGCTGGGCCCGACCGTGGGGGCCTGGGGCGCGTACATCCCTTCGCAGGAGATGGGCGAGCACGCCCTGACCATCGGGGTCGGGCTCGAGCTGTTTCGCGTCCCGATACTCCCCGACCTCGCGACCTTCAAGGCGCTGCTCGCCGAGCGGGTGAAGGCGAAGCTGCGGGAGCAGATCGTGGCGCGCTTCCTGGGCGTGCCGCCGCCGCCCGCGGAGCTCGATCGGATGGCGTCGGAGATCTTCGAGGAGGTCAAGGCGGAGATGTCGGGCCAGGTCAACGTCCGGGCGAAGACGATGGAGCGCCCGTGGTTGACACTCGCGCTCGAGGCCGAGCGGCTGAACCGTTCGGACCTCTGGGTCGGCCGCACCCGTGTCGGCGTCGGCTTCTGGAAGGTGACGGCGGCGGTCACGGTCGGCGCCGCGTTCGGCGAGAGCACCGCGGTGTTGACCGGGTTCGAGCTCGCGACGCACTTCCTGCTCTCGAAGGGTGCGCGGACACCCGTCGTCGATGTGTTCGTTCGCTACGACTTCGCGGTGACCCCGGACGACGAGCTCGATCTCCTGACGCTCGGCGCGCGGTTCTTGCTCGACGTCATCTGACGCAAGCCACCTCGACGAAGGCTCGCTGCCGCGCCGCGAGCGCCGCGTCGATCTCGGGATCCTGGGCGACCGAGATCCACGCCCGGAAGGCGGCCACATCGTCTTCGACGTCGATGTCTTTACCCGCGCGCATGGTGGTGGACTACTCGCTCGTGCACTCGAGCGTACCGACGATGCGCTCGATCAGGCGATCGAGCTGGGCGTCCCGGTCGCTGGCATTGAAGGTATTGCGATCTCCGATCGAGACGCTGAGCTCGAACCATCGCGTCTTCGCGCACGCCCACCGGGTAGCGACGTGGAGGTCCTCGTTGTATTGCATCCAGCTCGACCGAACGGTCGCGCGCTCGCCGATGTGCTTCGGCTTGTAGTTCTCGTTCTCCGGAAGCGGCCCGGTGTGCCAGGCCAGGGTCGTTGGCCCGATCAGGGTGTGGCTCGGGCGAACGACGAGAGATCCACGGGCGCGGTCGGTCGAGGATGTCGCGGCGATGCGGCCGACCGGAAGTGCGATGCGCAGTCCGGGCACGTCGTGGGTGGCGAGCGGGACCGTGGCAGGGCGCGCGCGCGTCTCGTCGAGCAGCATGGCCGAGATCAAGTACAACACGAACGTCACGATCACCGGCCGCTTGATCGTGGTGCTCTGCAATCTCGTCCGGCGCAGGGCCGTGGTGCCCGCGATGAACACGCCGATCCCCACGAAGACGAGCGCGTGGTCGCGAACGAATCCAGCACGCTGGTTCTGCCATAGCGCGACCGCGAGCAGCCCCAGCCCGCTAAGACAAAACGCGAGGCTCGCGTAGGTCACACCCGAACGCGCCCGGCTCGCGACGCGCGCCGTCGGCGCATCGCTGTCCTCGGGAAACCCGGCGAGCAGGTGAAAGGCGAGGAAGCACCACAGGAGCTGCAGCGCGAAGTCGATCACGAGCGCGATCGTGCCGATCCACGCGCGGTGCGGTGCGAACGCGATGGCGATGCCGAGCAGCGCGGCGACCCCGTAGAGCGAGTAGACGAGCCGGCGGGTCTCGAAGGTCGAGGTTGCCCATGCGAAGCAGCACGCCGACACGATCACGCCAGCCTGTAGCCAGCGCGCGACATCGCCTGCCGGCACGAACAGCGTCGCGATCGGTGCAGCGAGCCCCGCGATAGCCGCGACGGCGAACCACCGCCGCGACAAGCGGTCGCCGCTCAGGGAGCACCACACCAGACCGGCGACGAGCGCGAGCTGCGTGACGCCACCGGCGATACGTAGCGCCGCGAGCGGCCACGGCACGGCGAGCGGCCCATGCAAGACCTGCGAGACGCCGAAGGTCGCCATCTCCGCGGTCCCGATGACCACCTGGATGCACAGCACCAGCGCGACGACCCATGTTCCGATGCGAAGCTTCACGTCGATCTCGGTCGACCTCAGCAAACGATGACAACCGTGGCCGCCAAGCTTACAGCACGAGCTCGTCACGACAGCACGAGAGGAGGCTCGGCGTCGCGGAAAACTGAGACTCGACGAGCCTGCATCGCGTGGTTGGCGGTGGCGCGGCGCTTGCTCGACCAGTGGACCCATGAAGTCCGCACTCATTCTCGTCATGCTCGGTATCGGCTGCACCGATGCCGGCGACCGCCAGCTCCTCGAGGCGAACCAGGGCGTGTGCAACGACCTCGACGACGCGACCTGCCGCAGCGACGACCGCTGTCAGCTGGCCTACGAGGACAGCGGACACCAGCCCCAGGCATTTCCGGTGCGCTGCCTGCTGCTCGAGCCGGGCCCGAGCTCGACGGCGGCGTGCGAGACGCTGGTGTTCGACGCGTGCCGCGTGCGCGGCGACTGCAGCCCAGTGTACTGGCAGGACCTCGGGCCCGACGACGGACCGGTCGGAGCCCCGTACTACAAGAGCTGCATGGCGGAACCGCGCTGATTTCACTCCAGCGGTTTGACGCGACGCTCGGCGCGCCATAGCAGCGCCGTCAAGACCACCGCGAGGCACGGCGCACCGAGCCAGATCCACTTGGCGACCGTGAAGTCGTGGATGACAAGACCGTGCTCGATGGTGCGGCCGCGCTCGATCACGTAGCCACTCACCACGGACTGCAGCGCGGCACCGAGATAGCTGAAGCCGCCGATCACGCCGAGGGCCGCACCCGCCGCACGCTTGGAGACCAGCTCCATCGCGATCAGGCCGCCGAGGAAGACGAGCAACCCGCCCATCGCGAAGCCCGAACAGGCGAGGGCCACCCGGATGAGCGCCGCGCTGCCCGCCTCTGCCGAGTAGAACGCGGCCAGCGACGCGCAGAACACGACGCCATACACGACGGCGACCGGGACGCGACGGCCGCCGGTGAGCCGATCCGAGATCGGGCCCGCGAGCAGCGTGCCACCGATGCCCGCGATCGGAAACGTCGCGAGCGCCGAGCCGGCTTGCTCGACGGAGAATCCGTACTCGTGCTGCAGGTAGTAGACGCCCCAGTTGTTCATCGCATAGCGCGAGACATAGATGAGGCCACTCGCGACCCCGCATAGCAGGATCGCCGGATTCTTGAGGACGCCGAGCTGCAGCGAGCGCAAGGACGATGGCTGTGGCTTGGCGATCGCCGCGACCTCGCCGTGGTACGTGGCGACCGACGGCAACCCGACCGCTTGCGGACGATCGGCGAGCGTCCTGTACAGCACGCAGGCGGTGACAAGGCCGAGCATCGCCGGCCCGAGAAACGCGGCTCGCCACGCGTCGGCTCCGGCACCCGACGCCGTGGCAGCTCCGATCAGGTGCGCCGAGAACAGGAACGTGAGCCCTTCACCGAAGTGATGGGCGAGGCTCCAGATCGAGTAGCGGGTGCCGAGCTCCCGCGGCCCGAACCAGCTCGACATCACGACGCCGCTCGTCGGGACGCCGACCGACTGCACCCAGCCATTCAGCGACCACAGCAGGACGAAGACGACGAACGTCGAGGACACGCCGAACGCGAGGTTGCCGAGCGCCGAGATCAGGAGTGCGGTCGCGAAGAACCGCCGCGCGCTGACGCGGTCCGCGATGAAGCCGTTGACGGTCTTGCCCACCGCATAGGTGATCAGAAACGCCGAGTCGATCAGGCCCGCCTGGCCGATCGTGACCACGCCGCTGCCGATCATCGCGTCCTTCGAGACCGCAGTGCTGAGCCGCGTCACGTAGAACACCGTGTAGCCGAGCGTGATCGAGAGGAATACGCTCAGCCGCCAGCGCTCGAACAGCTGCGCGATCCGCGAGGCAGGCTGTGCAGGCGCGTCTGGAGCTGGTCGGAAAAACCCGAGCAAGGCCGCACCCTATCATCCGGCCATCCGGTCCGAGCTACCCGAGAGGCTGACGCTGCTGGCAGGCGGCTTTCGAGACCAATGAGTATTCGCTTGGCTCATCGCGATCATCGCGAGCACGCCGACCACCAGCCCCCCAGCTGCCGAGGCACCGGCCCGATCCGGAGCGCCCAACCATCGGCGCGCGTCACCGTGAGCCCGAATGACCAGCGCAGGTCCTTGATCGTCGCGCGATCCGGACCACCCCGATACGGCCTCGGAAACCCGAGCCGGCCGTACCACGCGCTCACCTCACCGTAGAACGCAGCGCGGCGAGGCCCGCCCATGCTCGCGGTCGGCTCGCTGGTCGGTCCGGTGGTCGGCTCGGTGGTCGGCTCGTTCGGCGACGCGGTCGGATCGGCGGCCGCGAGCGTGGGGCCGAGGGCCGCGAACGTGGCGAGCACGACGAGACAGTTCATCTGGAGCATCATCGCCAGCGCCGCCGGAGCGCGGAGCTGCGATCACGCGTTGTTCACGTCACTGGATGGTCGCGCAGCCAGGCCCGCACACGCTCGGCGATGATTCGTCGCCCCGGCGGGTCATCGTCACGCGGGACCGCGAAGCTGGCGCGCAGGCTCGTCGCGAACGGCTCGCGCCAGACCACGGGCAACCGCAGCATGACGACCTCGACCTCGTGCTCGGCGATCAAGCTCGCGAGCAGCGGGTAGGCCTCGGGCCACAGCAACATGCCGGACCCGAGGTCCTCGACGATCTCGGGGATATCGCCGAGCGTGAGCACGGCTTAGTGCGCGTTGTCCCGGTCGCGTTGCTGCTGGGCGATGTGTTGCAAGCACGTCAGGATAACCCGCGAAGCGCGCACCGTCACCGCGTGGTGAGCGCGCCCAACCGCGGTTCCTGTACATTCCGCCCATGACCGAGGCCGTCACGACCCAGACGATCTTCGAGGCGGCGCACCCCGCGGCGCTCGCGGTGTACTGCTCCGACGGCCGGTTCACGAGCTCGGTCGACGAGCTGTTGCGGCACCTCGGACACCCGCGCCTCGACACGCTCACGATCCCGGGCGGCCCGGGGCTCCTCAACCACCGGACGAGCGGCTACAGCGACTGCGACACGTTCTCGCGCGCGGCCGAGTTCTTGATCCGCGAGCACCACCTCCAGACCGTCGTGCTCCTCGCCCACCAGGGCTGCGGCTTCTACGCGCGGAAGTTTCCGGACCTCCCGGCGGACGAGGTCAACCGCCGCCAGCTCGCGGATCTCCGGCTCGCGCGCGGCATCCTCGTCGAGACCCACCCGCGGCTCCGGGTCGATTGCTTCATGACGATCCCCGACGGCGACCGCGTGCGGTTCGAGCGCGTCGAATAGTCACAGCTCGAACGCGAACACGACCAGCGCGGCGGTACCGGTGCCGAGCGCGTTCGCCGCCTGATCGCCCCACGAGTAACCGGTGTCGTCGGTCAGCTCCTTCGTCGTCGCGAGCACGAGCGTCGTCGCCGCGGCGATCGCTACCGCCTGCCAGCGCGGGACGTCGTGATGGCGCGCGAGCACCGCGATCGTGAACGTCAGGCCATAGCTGACCGCGAGGTGGGCCTGCTTGTCGACGTCGCGTGGATCGAAGTCGTCGGCACGCGCCGGACCAGCCGCGGTGACGGTGGTGAGCAGGGCGACAGCAGCGAGCGTGCGCACGTCGCGATGGTACGTCAGCGCGGCGGAACCGCGTAGCCGCGCGCGGGGAACGGATCGGCGGAGTCACGGCGATGCAGCTCGGCGGGCGACCACACCGCGCCGCGTTCGGCGAAGATCGCGAATCCGATCACGCCGACATTGCGATCGCCGGTCGTCTGCGCCGCGTACGACTCGGCGACCTTGCCGAACCGGAAGGCGGCGACCGCGGCATCCGAGGTCCGGAAGCCATCGACGACGAGCTCGCCGTGTGGATCGATGATGTACCCGCGGCGGTTCGGATCGGCCGGCTTGCCGTCGATGACATCGAGGCCGTCGACCGAGGTCACGACCTCGAAGCGCGCGGTCGTCCCGTTGCGCACGACGATGCGGTAGCGCGCACCATCCTCGCCCGCGATCAATGCGCGGCCATTCGCCTGGAAGCCCGGCAGCGTGCGGCCGTAGTCATCGACGAGCGCGACCGATAGCGAGCCATCGCCGGCGAACACCTCGAGCGGAGCGGGGCGCGTGCCGAGATAGCTCGCGTGCGCCTCGACGCCGTGCGCGTCGTTGTAGTGCAGCGCGACCTGCGCCCACGGCGAGCTTCCGGCGCGCATGAACGGCGAGAACGAGATCGGCGCATCGACCGCCTCGCCCCACGACGTACCGAGACCTGGCCGGTCCGGCACCGGGGACGGCGCCGGCCGGTAGCTATCGACCGCGGTGTGTTGCGGCGGACGCTCCGTCAGGCTCTGCGTGCCGGGCTCCGCCGCACCTTGATAGCCGCCGCCATGCGCGACGGTCGACGGTGCATATCCCACCGAGGTGGCCTTCTGCGATCCACCGCCGCCCGCACACGCGGAGACGGCGAGCATGCCGAGGACGGAGAACACCATTCTTGGGTGCGCGTGCACCCGATTCATGATCGTCACGTTCGGATCCTTTCTGTTAGCGGCCCCAGTGGAGGCCGAGCTCGAAGAACATGCTGGTATCGACCCGCGACGGCTTCGTCGCCTTCGTGCACGGGCCACCGCACACCGCGGGTCCGTCCATCTCCGGGCCCTGACCGATCAGCGTGCGGAACGCCATGAAGTAGCCGACGTGGCGACGCCGGTTGCGCTCGTTGCGGCGCCCGAAGCCGTCGAGCTCGAAGCCGATCGCGACCTCGGCGCTCGGGCGATCGAGCACGCCGCCCTGACGCCACGCGATGTGCTCGTAGCCGACGCCCATCTCGCCCCAGAAGTCGAACGCGAGGCCACCGCTGCTGCGATCGCGATCGGGGTTCGTGTTCGCGAGCGAGTAGCGAACCGCCGCACCCGCGCGCGTCCCGCGGCCGCGCCTGCCACCGAGCTCGTCGTTGCTGTCGCCGACGCGATAATGATCGAACAGCGCGCGCACGGTGAGATCACCCATGCGATAGCCGAGGCCCGCACTGACGCCGACCGAGAACCCGTCGGCATCACCGACATCGGAGCCACCGATCAGCATGCCGATGCGGCCATCGATCCGCGTGTCGGCGGGACGCTCGATCGTCCGACCCATCGTCCGCTCGATCGAGTGGCCGTCGCTGGCGACCACGTTTGCCAAGGCCGAGGACCCGAACGAGGACGAGATCGCGAGAACGGCGAGGCAGGACAGGCGCGTGGTCGTCATGTGCCCTATCAACGCGACCGCACCGCCACCGCTTACAGGTCGTTCACCACGGCCACAGGCTCCACGTGAAGTACCCGCCGGCCAACAGGATCGCGGTGATCGCCCACGCGCCGAACAGTCTCAACACCATCTCCGACCACGGCCGAGAGAAGATCCGGCTGAGGATCGCGCCGACCAGCGCGCCGCAGATCATGCCGCCGAGCCCCCACGCGACGATGCCGAGGTACATCATCGAGACGCCGGGGCCACCGGTGAACGACACCTCGCCCTGCAGCGGGAAGATCGTCAGCTTCGGCCAGCGTCCCCACTCGCACGCCGCGTACGCGAATGCACCACCGATGATCGCGCACATCGCGATCAGGTAGGCGCGCTGCGAGCGTGGCATCTCGCTCATCGTGCCTCGGTCCCGTGACAGCGCAAGCAGCCGGTTCCGGAGAGCTTGAACGAGATCTGGCCGTCGTGACACGGCGCGCACGTCGCCTTGCCCGGCGTCGCGAGCTGCAAGAGCTCGATCGCGCGCAGATCGCGGTGACACGCCGTGCACGCGATTGGCGACGCGTCGGCAGCGGTCCGATGACGCGCGTGATCGAAGCGGGCGCGGACCGACCACGGCGCGGCGAGGCGGGTCGAGCGACGCTGCTCCGCGAGGCCAGCGCGGTGACAGCTCTCGCACGCGGCGAGGGTCGGTGACGGGCCACCGGTGGTCGCATGGCATCCCTTGCCCGTGCAGGCGCGATGTCCGCGCGGCGGACGAAGCTGCGCCGTCGCCGTGGTCAGCGTGTGGCAGCCGGCGCAGGCCGCCGGATGTTTCGTGTGATCGAGCGTCGCGCCGAACTCGGAGCGTGGCGGTGGAAACGCATCGGGGACGAGCGCGCGCCATGGCTCGGTCGCGTTGTGGCAGGCGCCGCACGTTCGCTGGTTGCGTGCATGGAAATCCTCGGCATGGCAGGTCGCGCACATCGCGTGACCGGTGACCGTGACCTCGCCGGTCTTGCCGAGCGCGTGACAACTCACACACGCCAGCGTGCCGCCGAGCCGCGGTAGGTGCCGGGCGTGCGAGAACCGTTCGTCGGGCCGCTTGACCTCGAACTTCGTGGCCGGGACTTCCTTGTGGCACTTCGTGCACGCGGTGGTGACCGCGAACGCAGCGCTGCCGTCGTGACAACCGGTGCCACTGCACGTCTTCTCGGAAGGCCGAGGTGCGTGGCGAGCGTCGCGCTCGCCGATGCTGGCGTGACACGTCACGCACCGCGCGCCGCGCGCCGCATGTTTGGGATGCGAGAACGCCGCGCGCACGCGGATCGGCCGACAGGCTTCGTTCGCGTCGTCGGCGCAGGGATCGACCTCGGTGGTCGCGGGCGTGTGGCAGCCACGGCATGAGGTCATCGCCGGGCCCTTGTTCGGCGCGCCATCGTGACAGCTCGCGCATGGCCGGTGTCCGCCGCCACGCTTGTCGTCGTGACAGCCGGCGCAGGTCAGCGCCGCGTGCCGCTTGTGACCGACCTCGAGCACGAAGTCACGTTGCGCGTACGGTGGAAAGCCGACCGCGAACGCCTTGCGGGTCCGCGTGGGTCTGGTCGTCTTCAGCGTCGACTCGACGTGACAGGTCGTGCACAGCTTCAGCCGCTCGGGCGCGTTCACCAGCGGGCCGCGCGCCGGGACCGTCGGCGCCGCCCCGTGACAGCTCCCGAAGCACGCGGCGTGATCTGGCTTGCCGACGAGCAGGCCCGCCTTGATCGTGTGGCAGCGCGCGCACGCGAGGGCCTCGGTCTTCGCGCCGGCCAGCGCGCGGGCATGGCGGTCATGGTCGAAGCCGGTCTCGGCGGACGCGACACCTCCTGTCGCGAGAACGAGCAGCAGGCCGAGCATCGCGATCGCCGCGCGCATCAGTACACCCCGGTCATCGTCAGCCGCAGGCTCTTGTAGCCGGTGATCTCGGGCGACTGATCGAGCGCCGTCGAGACGTCGTAGGACGCGAACAGCCGGATCCGTTTGCCGACCCAGGCATCGATCGTGAAGCGCCCGCCGCCCCGCACATCGGAGTCCGCGAGCGGTCGCATCGGATCGACGTACGCGAGCGAGTATCGCGTGCGCCGGCCGTAGAGCTCGAGCAGCGCCGAGAACCGGCGGGCCCCGAGCGAGAGCCGCAACGTGCTGCCGACCTCGGTGAAGCCGTCCTCGCCCATCGCCTCGCTCGGTGGCAGTGGCTGGGGCACGGTGGGCTCGTCGACGATCGGCGCCTCGACGACGCGGTCGGTCGTTCGCGTCAGGATGCTCATTCCGAATGCCATCTGCCGCCGCAACCGCACCTCGAGCGCACCGCCGAGCTCGAGATACGACGCCGAGAACGACTGGACGGCCTCGTCATCGGCGGCCTGATCGGAGGACGCCGCGACGCGCGCGAACAGATCGACGTTCTCGGCGATCAAAGTGCCGCCGCGGATCGAGAACAGGATCTGCGGCCGCGGCGGGCCGAGGTCGAGGTAGCGGCGGGCCTCGGTGACGTCAGTACGATCGCGAACGACGATCGTCGGATCCCAGCGCCAGTCGGTCTCGCGCCGGCGCATCACATCGAACACGAGGTTCGTCACTTCCTTGTAGCGGGTGCGCACCTCGAGCCGCTGGTTCGCCAGCTCGCCGTCGAGCGAGCGCACCTGGCCGATCACCGCGACGTCACGCTTCGGACGCCAGTCGATCTGGAGCTGACCGCTCGACGTGCCAGGCTGGCCGGTGTGATCGGAGGCGCTGAGCCCGAGATACTCCCCGGTCACCGCGATCGGCACCGCGTCGGTCAGCCCTCGCAGATCGAAGCGCAGCGACGCGCCGAGCGCACCGGGCTGGCCGTCCTCGAGGGCGCGCGTGTAGTCCGAGCGTCGCAGCCCCCAGAAGATCGAGCTCGTCAGCGTCTGCCCTTCGTAGGCGATGTTGCCGCCGAACAGGTGCATGACCCATGGCCCGTAGATGTACTGATCGCCGACGCGGATGCGCAGCCGTTGCAGGCCCCACCGCTTCGGCAGGAAGTCCTTCATCTCGGCCCAGCCGGTGCGCAGCTCACCGCCGCTGCGCTCGAACCACGTGGCGATTGGCGAGGCGAGCGGAATGTCGCCAGCGGGCTGCATCGGATCGTCAGCGGTGATGAGCGAGCGATCGACGGTGAGCCGCCGCGCCGCCTGGAACCGCAACGCGAAGTACGACGACAGGCTCTGGACGCCAACACCACGCGTGCTGAGGAAGGCCTCGCCGAACCCGTAGGCGCGCAGCGTCTCGTAGTCCTTGCCGGTCACCGGTGCGCGACCGGCGAGTGAAAATCGGCCGTTCGGACGGGCGCCATCGATCTGGTAGCCGAGCGCGACGCTGAACGACAACGGCTGGCGGATGTCGCGCACACCGTCGATCCCGGCGATCGGATCGAGATCGGTGCTGCGCGCGGACGGCGCGGCGGGCATCGGAGTCCGGATGCGCGGTGCCTGGGTGGTCGTCTGCGCGGCGCGCGGACGCATGCGGAGGTGGCGCGGCCGCGGCTCGCGCTCGAGCTTCAGGTTCGGCGGCGTGTCGGCACGGGCGGCCGAAGCCGCGATCGTGATGGCGAGCGCGATCGCGAGCGCGCGCGCCGTCATCGTCGGCTCCGGAGATCCAGCGGAACCTCGTGGCACTCCGCACACGACACGATCTGATCGGTCACGTAGTTTGGATAGTTCGCGACGTGACACGTCAGGCACGCGCGGACGTTGATGCGCGCGAGTCGGCCGTGCTCCTCGCGGAACGTCCCGCGCAACCCGTGCGACCGCGGGCGCTGCGCGTGGCACGCCGAGCAGAACTCGACGACATGACACGACGCGCAGCGGTTGCGGTCGGCCGCCGCCTCGGCACCGTGGTCGAGCTCGCGCCACGTGATCCGGTGATCCGAGGGGAGCATCGTCTGGTGACACTCGTCGCACGCCTGCCGGCGGTTCCCCGACATCTGGGTGTGGCAGGTCGCGCAGCGTGCAGCGTCGCGTCCGGCGACCTCGGCGTGATCGCGCCGGAACGCGATCGTGTGGTCGATCGGGCGCTCGCTCGCCGGCAGGTGGTTGCGCGGCGCGAGGGTGGTGACCGAGCTGACGCGCGCCTTGTGACAGGTCTCGCAGATCCGCATGCGCATGCCGTACGGCGTGCGGTCGACGTCATCGTGACAGCCCACGCAGCTCTCGACGCGCGGTGCGCCGTGATCGTCGTAGCCTTTCGCCTGCGCGCTGGACGTGTGGCATGCATCGCAGCGGATCGGCTGGTTCTTGCGATCGGTTGCGTGACGCTCGTGTGAGAAGTGGAGGTCATCGCGGATGAGCCTCATGCGCTTGCGCGGGCGAGCGCCCGGTTTGTGGCAGCTCGCGCAGTCCTCCATGCGCGGCCCCTTCGGCAGCGCGACCTCGCTCGCGTGGCAGCGCGCGCACGCGGCGTGATCCGGGGTGACTCGTGCGCTGTCGCGGGTATGGCAGTCGACGCACGCGACATGGAAGCCGACCTGGCGCTCCATGCGGTTCGCGTCCATGTGGCGGCGATGCGAGAACACCGGCGGCAGCGACTGCCAGAGGTCGTCGCTCGGGTACGCGCGCAGCGGTGCCGCGAGCGGCGCGATCGTGATCTCGTCGTGGCACACCCGACAGAACAGGCCGGGAGGGGCGAGGAACGCCTTCTTGTGGCACGCGCCGTCGTCGCATGGCTTGTGATCGCCGCCCGGGCGTTCGCTCACCGTGCCGGCCGAGCTCACGGTCGAGCGATGGCACCCACCGCACGGGATCTGCGCGTGGCGCTCGTGCGACATGCGCGTCGGATCGAGCGGTGGGAGCGGTTCTTCACGCCCCCGCGTCGGCGTGCAAGCCACGACGAGCGTGGCCATGACGATCACGAGCTTGCGCATTGCCCCCGCGCGGCGACGCTAACACGACTCACCGTCGCGCGCGTCGAGGTGCGGGCGCTCCGGCGTCAGCGCGCGATGGGTGATCGCGAGCGCGGCCGGCGCATCGGGGCGCCACCACAGCACGCCGAAGCCCGGGACCGCGCCCGGTGGCGTGTAGGCGACGACGCGGCGGTTCCCGGGAAGCGACTCGAGCGCGAGCGCGGACAGTGCGGCATGCACGATCGCGAGGCCGCCCGGTGCGACGCGCGCGGGGATGACCGCGACGAGCCGGGCCAACAAATCCTCGCCGGCATGCCGCCACATCACCGCGTCGTCGACGCCGCTGGCGAGGGCCGGCATCGGCGCGTTGCAAGTCACCAGTGCAACGGGCGGCTGCGCGATCGCGAGATCACCGCGGACGATCGCGAGGTGCGCGATCCCGGACAGCGTCGCCCCGAACCGGCTGTAGGCGACCGCGCGCGGGTTGAGCTCGACGCCGGTGATCTGCGCTGCGACCCCGGGCCGCGCGAGCGGGGCGTAGGCCGAGCCGCAGCCGAGGTCGAGCCAGCGTGCGACCCGATGCGGCGGGATCGCCCTGGCGAGGTGCTCGCTCGAATCATCCGGCCAGCACACGAGCTCGCTGGTCGCCGGTGCGTCGTGGCGATCGCAGACCACGAGCCCAGCGCCCACCGGCAAGATCGCGACCTGCGCGCGCACACGGTTGCCGGCGTGCTCGACCAGGTCCGCCGCGATCAGCTCGTCCACCGGCAGCGCGCCCAGCCGGTCGACCGCGACCTCGGCGCCAGCGACGAACAGCGCGAGCGCGGCGGCGGCGGGCAGTGGCTCCGCCATCGCGAGGCCGCGCAGCCGCGCGGGCAGGCGGGTGACCTGCTCGGTGCCGGCCCACGCCGCGAGCGCGCGTGGCGTCAGCCCCGCAGCGCGTAGCCGGGTCCCGAGCGTGGCGATGTCGACGCCCGTGCTCACGGCGCCGCGAGGTAACGCCGGGCGAGGTCGTATTCGGCGTCGAACACGATCCGCGCGTCGATCGCCTGCTGGAGCAGCTTCTTGCGGCCGGCGGTCGTGGCCGCTGCGGGATCGAGACCGAGCACCGCGCCGTAGAACGCGAGCTCGCCCTTGCGCGGACCGGTGGTCGCCGCGGCACGCAGCACGTCGAAGGTGATGCGGCCCGTCGCGGCGCGCGCGAGCAGCTCGTACCAGAGATCGCCGCGACGCCCGACGAGGTACTCGTATGCGAGCGGATCCGGAGGCTGACCGAGCCGCTTGCCCTCGGCGAGGATCCACAGGCTCGTGTAGACCTTGTAGAGCTCGCTCGACGCTTGCTCGCCGAGACCGCGGTGGCAGGCGTCGAGCGCATCACGGTAATGGTCGGTCTCGATCAGGAACGCGACCGCCGTCGCCGTGAGCGCAGCTGCCTCGGGATCGTGCTCGACACCGGTCATGATGTGCTCGACGGCGCGCGCCGGATCGCCGAGCCAGTACAGGCCGCGCCCCATCTCGAGGAAGCGCTCCGCCGCGATCGACCGCGGCAGCGCCTTGGTCTCGCCAAGGGATGCCCACGACCGCAACGAATCGAGGTACGCGGCCGCGGCCTCCTTCGGCTTGCCGGCGTGGCGCAGCGCATCGGCCGCGAGCCGCTCGAGCTTTGCCTTGCGATAGCGATCGCCGGTCGATGTCGACCCGACGAGCGACATCCCGGTCGTCGCCCACCGGTAGGCGCTCGCGAGCTGGTCGAGCTGGAGGTCGAGCGTCGCCAGCGATTCGTAGGCGTCGATCGACGGTGCGCGTTCGAGCGACGCGGTCAGCGCACCACGCCCGGGCTCGATCAGGCCCTGGCTCGCGAGCCCCTTGCCAAGCGCGGTCTCGGCGATCGCCGCGGCCTGCTGCCAGACCATGTGTGGCCGCTGGCGCGCCGCACCGCCGGTGAACCGGAGCACGCCGCGCCATGCCTGGGTCGCGGCCGCCGGCCGGCCATTACTGGCGAGCCGACCGATCCGATCCGCGTACAGCTTGCCGAGCCGGAGCGCGATCGCGCTGTCGACCTCGGCAGATCCGCGGAGCGCCGCCTCGTAGAGCTCGATCGCCTGATCGATGCGGCCGCCGGCGCGCGCATCGCCGCCCGCGGACGCGAGCAAGCTCGGATCATCCGGAAACCGCGCGAGCCCGGCGAGCCCCACCGCGAGCGCCGCACCCGGATCCGGCGCGTGCTCGTGCGTGCGCAGCTCGGCCGCGAGCTCGAGGAAAGCGTTCGCGGTCGGCTGGTCGGCGACGACCTCCGCGCGGATCGACAGCTGGCGGTCGAAGCCGAGCCCCTTCACGCGCGCGAGGTGACGGTGGATCTCGCCGCTTCGGCCCGCCCGCGCGAGCGCGATCGCGATCCGTCGCGAGGTCGCCAGGATGTCCTGATGCGCGCGCACGAGCTGGAGTGACGCGCCCTGCTGATCGATCAGGTTCGAGATCACGACCTGGCGCTCGACGAGCAACGCGACGTAGCGATCGACGAGCCACGGCACCGGTAACAGCACGACCGTCGGCTGGATCAGCGCGATCGGCTGCGCACGCCCCGCATGCTCGCCATTCTCGGCGCGCGCTAGCTCGTCGGCGAACGCGAGGATCTCGTCGAGCTCGGCCAGGTGCGCGGCGCGCTGTTTTGGATCGACCTCGGCGAGCACCGCCAGCACCTGGACGGCGCTCTCGAGCGCGCCGGTCCGCGCGAACAGCCTCCGGAGCTCGTGCAGCAGCTGTGCGTGGGCCGCGAGCCCTGACCCGATCGCGAGTGGATCTTGCTGCCACATCGCGGTGAGGTCGTCGAGCAAGCGCGCGGCGGCGAACGGGCGCTCGTCCTGGATCGCGTCGGCGATCCGCTGCGCCGTGGCGGTCGCGATGTCCGCGCGCGCGCGATCGCGCTCGGCGCCCGGCGGCATCACCCACAGCCTGTCGATCGCCGCGCCGCGATCGGCGTCATCGCGGAGATGCACCGGTGCGTCGGGCCAGCGTGGCCGCTGCCGCGCGGTGGCACCACAGCCCTCGATGCTCGCGACGACGCCCGCGACCAGCGCGAGCGTGACGGCGGCACTTCGGCGAGCAGCCATTGCGAACAACCTACCATCGCCGTGGCGTTGATGTTGTATGGTGCACGACGTGACGCCGACCGGAATCGTGGTCCAGAAGTATGGTGGCTCGTCTGTCGCGGACGCCGACAAGATCAAGCTGGTTGCCAAGCGCATCGCGCGCACCAAGGCCGCCGGCAAGAAGGTCGTCGTCGTCGTCTCGGCGATGGGCAAGACCACGAATCAGCTGATCGAGAAGGCCAAGTCGGTGAGCGCCTCGCCGTCGCGCCGCGAGCTCGACATGCTCCTGACCTGCGGCGAGCGCGAGTCGATGTCGCTGCTCTCGATGGCGTGCTCCGAGGAGGGCCTCGAGGCCATCTCGTTCACCGGCTCGCAGGCCGGCATCCTCACCAACGATCGCCACTCCGGCGCGCGGATCGTCGAGGTCCGCCCGTTCCGCATCGAGGACGAGCTCGATCGCGGCAAGGTGGTGATCGTCGCCGGCTTCCAGGGTGTTTCCTACAAGCGCGAGATCACGACGCTCGGTCGCGGCGGCTCGGACACCACCGCCGTCGCGCTCGCCGGCGCGCTGCGCGCCGACTACTGCGAGATCTGCTCCGACGTCGACGGCGTGTACACCGCCGACCCGCGCATCGTCGATGCAGCGCAGCTGCTGGAGTCGATCAGCCACGACGAGATGCTCGAGCTGGCCGCCCAGGGCGCCAAGGTCCTGCACGACTCGTCGGTCGAGTTCGCACGCCGCACCGGCGTCGCGCTGTATGCCCGTGCGACGTTCAGTGAAGGCCCGGGCACGCGCATCGATCGCGACGAGAACGTCACCACCGATCGGGCGCTCTCGGGCGTCGCGGGCTATCGCAACCTCGTGCGGCTCCGCGCATTCGGTGGTCATTCGATGGATCGCATGCTCGCTGCGGCAGCGGCCGCATCGCTGCCGGTGCTGCACCTCGATGCCGACCACGAAATCGCCGATCTGTGGTTCGGCCTCGCGGACGTGCCGGACTGGGCGACCGTGCGCGCGCAGCTCATGGGCCAGGTCGAG
>JBKJUF010000233.1:0-2665 GCA_046590445.1 Kofleriaceae bacterium | reverse complement strand
CGTACATGTACGCGCAGGTCTATCACCACAAGACCGTGCGCGCGGCCGAGTGGATGTTCATCAAGACGCTCGAGCGGTTCGCGCAGCTCGCGCGCCAGGATGCCGAGCCGGCGGGCTTGCCGATCGCCGCCGCGATGGCGCGCGGCACCGAGGTGCCGGTCGCCGACTACCTGCGCCTGCACGACACCTCGCTCACGACCGCGCTCGATCGCTGGTCCGGCCTCGACGGCGAACGCGGCGCCGCGGACCCTGTACTGCGTGATCTGGCACGCCGGCTCGTCGATCGCCGGCTGTTCAAGACGTTCGATCTCGGCGACGACAAGGCCGCGGCCGATCGAGTGTGGCCACACGCGCTCGAGATCGCAGACCGCGTGTTCGGAGCCGCCGCGCGCAGCTACCTCCACCTCGATACCGCGCGCCAGGTCGGCTACCTCGCCGCCGACGACGAGGAGCTACATGTCATCGATCACCCGCGATACGGCGCGGTCACGCTGTCGCGGCTCCTCGAGGACATGCCACTCGGCCAGCCGATGGCCGCGATCCGCCTGGTCTGCGCTCCCGAGCTGGTCGACGAGCTGCGGCCGATCGTCGAGCACGAGCTCGCACGTGGCCGTGGCCGGAAGTAGCGGTAAGCTACGAGCTTGGGCTCCGACGCCAGACAGTCTCCACGCAAGCGGGTGAACCTTCGAGTTGGCTATCAGCGCGCGCGAGAGTTCGTCGAGCAGTACGCTGAGAACCTCTCGGCTGGAGGGATGTTCGTGCGCGACGCGCAAGGGCTCGTGATGCGTGACGAGGTCACCGTCGACATCGATCTTCCGGGCTACGGCACGTACAGCGTGATCGCGGAGGTCGCACACGTCTCTGCGGCCGGCGCTGGGTTGCACATCAAGGCAGGGCCGCCGGGCTTCCAGCAGGCGCTGACCGCGTACCTGCTGCGGCTCGGCATGCGTACGCACGCGACCGTGTTTGTCGATCACGAACCGTGGCGCGCCGTCGTCCGCGAGGCCGGCTATGGTGTCCAGCCGCTGCCTCCGCCGTCGCGGCTCGTCGAGCTGATCGGTGACGCCACCGCGGTCGGCATCCTCGCGCCCGCGGACATCGCCGAGCAGTATCGCAACGCGCTCGGCTTCCTCGGCGAGGACGGGACCCTCGTGATCGCGGTCCACGCCGACCAGGCCGTCGGCGAGGTCCTGACCGCGCTCGACGCCAAGCTCCTCGATCGCTGAGCTTCAGACTCCAATTGCAGGAGCCGGAAAACTGTCCGGCACAACAAAATTGTTGCCGGACAAGTGCGTGCGACTCACCGTGCAGATCACTGGGACGAACGGCTGTTGTTGTAGTCGGGGCGACAGGATTCGAACCTGCGACCCTCTGGTCCCAAACCAGATGCGCTACCAGGCTGCGCTACGCCCCGAGAGGATAGGACTACCACGGCGCTTCAACGTGCGCGAACACTTGGTTCGAATCCTGTCGCCCCGACAAAACAACAAGCCCGCGGAGTTTGCGCTCCGCGGGCTTCCTCACATCGCGCCGTGACGGTCGTCAGCGGCGTTCCCCCGATGTGACTCGCTATTCTTCCTTCGCCGGCTCGGCGGGCTTCTCGGCGGGCGGAGCCTCGGCAGGCGCAGCAGACGCACCCGACTTCGATGGCGTCTTGCCGCCGGCCCACGAGAAGTAGTTGCGCAGCATGGTCGTCTCGAAGTTGAGCTGACCGATCGTCGTCTTGCCCTCGCCGGCCTTGATGGCCGCGTCGAGCTTCGCCTCGCAGTTTCCGCAGGGCACCGCGGCGATCTTGGGCAGCGCGAGCAGGATGCTCTGCCGGATCAGCCGGTTGTCGCTCTTGGCGTTGTCGAGCAGGAGGTCGGTGTGCGCCGAGGCCTTCGCGCCCTTCTTGCCAAGCTCGAGCATCGCGCGCTCGATGTTGCCCTCGAGGAGCCCGAGCTGCTCCTCCTTCGTCCAGTCCTTGATGTCCTTGATGTACGGCGCGAGGTTCTTCGCCGCTTCGTCGGGCTTGAGCTTCAGCGTGTTCGCGTAGCAGCCGAGGTCTTCCTTGCAGCGCAGCGCCACTTCGATGCGGGCGATGTGCGTCTGGAACATGCGCGCGTAGCCCTTGTACGCCTTCGCCGCGTTGTCGGCGCCCTTGTAGGGAGCGATCGCGTCGCGGTGCTTCTTCTTCTGCACCTTGAAGTCCTCTTCGGCCTTCTTCGCAGCCTCGGTCGCCGCCTTGATGTCCGCGGCGGTCTTGCTCGGATCCTTCGTGGTCTTGATCAGCGTGACCTTGATCGTATCGAGCGCCTTCTTGTGTGCCTCGAACTCCTTGTCGGCCGCGTCGGCCGCCGCCTTCGGCTTGCCGTTCGCCTCGTCGAGCTTCTTCTTCGACGCGTCGAAGTACTTCTGCGCGAGGTTCTCGAGCACCACGATGTCGCCCTTGTCGCGTGACAGCCGGGCGAACGCCGTGGCCGCTTCCTGACGGAGCCCGTCATCCGCGGTGTTGTCAGCGGCGATCTTGCCGAGCTCGGCGGTACCCGAGCCATCACGCGTGAGGAACGGATACGTGCCGATCGCGAGGATCTTCGTGCCGATGTCGACATTCGCTGTAGGCGCTGGAGCCGGCGCTGCCGCCTTCTTGCCCTCCTTGCCCTTGGGGGCACCGCCACCACCAGCG
>JBKJUF010000663.1:0-11231 GCA_046590445.1 Kofleriaceae bacterium | reverse complement strand
CGGCGAACCGGCGCTCGAGGCGACCGAGATCGGCGAGGTACTCGGCCGGTGCGAGGTGGAGCTTGCGATCGGTCGTCGCGAGCCGGCCCGGCAACCGCGGCTCGAGCGCGCCGAGATCGAGGCCGTGCGGCGCGGCGCGCAGCTTCTTCAGCGACAGCCGGTGCGGTCCCGCCCGCAGCGCGAGATCCACGATCGCCTCGGGCCCGAGCTTGCCGAGCAGGTGGCCCACGACGCGCGCACCCGGGCCGAGCCGGCGCGGCACGCCGAGGCGGGTCCACAGGGCGAGGCAGATCTCCCAGTCGTGGCGCGCATCGGCGGCGCGCTCGAAGACCGGCGGCGAGTACTTGGCGACGTTGCGGACCGCGAACGCGTTGAGCGCGGCGTCGTAGTGCGAGCGCTCGAGCGCCGACGTCGGGGGCAAGACCACGTGCGCGAGGCGCGTGGTCTCGTTGAGGTACGGATCGATCGACACCATGAAGTCGAGGCCTGCGAACGCCTGCTCGAGCCGCGGCCCGCCTGGCGCGGACAGCACGGGGTTGCCCGCGCTCGTGATCAGCGCGCGGATCTGGCCGTCGCCTGGCGTCTCGATCTCCTCGGCGAGCACGCTGACCGGAAGCTCGCCGCCGAACTCCGGCTTGCCGCTGACCCGGCTGCGATAGCGCGCGAACCCGCCGTCGAACCCGAGCAGCTTCGCGAGCGGCAGCGGATCGATCGCCGGTGTCGTGAACATCAGGCCGCCCGGCTCGTCGAGGTGGCCGGTCAGCGCGTTGACCGCGTAGCACAGCCACGCCGCGAGCCCGCCGAACTCTTGCGTACACACGCCGACCCGGCCGTAGAGCACGGCGCGTGGCGTGGTCGCGAGCGCCCGCGCCAGCTCGCGGATGTCGTCGGCGGCCACACCGGTGATCGCGGCCGCGCGCTCGGGGGTCCATGCCGACGCGGCGGTGCGCAGCGTCGCCTCACCGGTGGTCTCGAGCCGGCCGGTGTCCGCGAGGTTCTCGGTGAACAGCACGTGGACCATCGCGAGCAACAGCACCGCGTCGGTCGCCGGCCGGATGAACAGGTGACGATCGGCCTTCTCGGCGGTCTCGGTGCGACGCGGATCGAGGACGATCACGCGACCGCCGCGATCGCGGATCGCCTTGAGCCGACCCTTGACGTCGGGCGCGGTCATGATGCTGCCGTTCGACGCGAGCGGGTTCGCGCCGAGGCAGATGAAGAGCTCGCTGCGATCGATGTCGGGCACCGGCATCAGCAGCTGGTTGCCGAACATCAGCAGCGCGGCGAGCATGTGCGGCAGCTGATCGAGCGACGTCGCCGAGTACGCGTTCCTGGTGCCGAGCGTGCGCATCAGCAGCTGGCCGTACGTGAGCAGGCCGAGGTTGTGCGCGGTCGGATTGCCTTGATAGACGGCGATCGCGTCCTTGCCATGCGCGGCGCGGACCGCGAGCAGCTTCGTCGCGACGTGATCGAGCGCGGTGTCCCACTCGACCTCGCGCCACGTGGTGCCCTCGCGGATCATCGGGTGACGCAGCCGATCCGGATCGTCGTGGAGGTCGGCGAGCGCGGTGCCCTTGGGGCAGATGTAGCCGCGGCTGAACGGGTCGTCGTCATCGCCGCGCACGCTGATGACCCGGTCGCCGTCGACGGTGACCGCGACGCCGCAGGTCGCCTCGCACAGTGGACAACTGCGGTAGTGCGTCGTCGTCGTCATCGCCGCGCAGTCTACCTCACCGTGGCATACTGAGTGCCCTCGGGCATGGCCACCGCACACCGCACGACCGAGCCGCTCACGCTCGAGCAACTGCTGGCGCAGCACCCCTATCCCGCCGCGTGGGCGAACGAGAAGCGGATCGAGCGGCTGTGGACGTTCGATCTGCCCGGCCGCCCCGAGGATCTGTGGCCGTGGATCGCAGACACCTCGCGGATGAACCGCGCGCTCGGGACGGCGGAGATGACGTTCGAGGAGCGCGCCGGCAAGCGCTGGGGCACCGCGAAGCCGGGTGGCGTTCGCCACGAGTGGATCGAGCTGCCGTGGAACTGGGTCGCGAACCAGTGGCTGACGGCCACCCGGATCTACGAGCGCGGCTTCATGAAGGTGATGTACGCGATCCACCAGCTCGAACCGATCGCGGCTGGCACGCGGGTCTATCTCTACTTCGGCGGCGTGCCGCGCGGCGCGTTCGGAGCCACCGCGATGCGGCTCGGGTTTCCGACGATCGAGCGCGCGTACAAGCGCGTGCTGCCCGCGCTCGCGGCCCAGCTCGATCGACTGCGGCCCGACGTGCTGATGCTGCCGGCGCGGCCGCTGACCAGCGTGGGAGGCCAGCGCCTCGAGACCCAGCGCAAGGTGCTGATCGAGCGCGGCTTGCCACGCGCCTCGGTCGACACGCTGCTCGACTGGATCCGCGACGGCGACAACCTCGATCTGCACCGCATCCAGATCCGCGAGCGGGCGCGCGTGTGGAAGTTGCCCGAGCAAGATCTGTTGCGGGTCGCGCTGCACGCGACCCGCGCCGGGCTGCTCACGCTCTCGTGGGACACCGTATGTCCGCACTGCCGCGGCGTGCGAGACGAAAACCCGACGCTCGCGCAGCTCGCCGCCCATGCGCACTGCGAGGTCTGTCAGGTCGGCTTCGATACCGATCGCGAGGAGACCGTCGAGGTCACGTTCCGCGTGCACCCGTCGATTCGCGACGTCCCCGATCAGGTGTACTGCAGCGCCGAGCCCGCGCGGAAGGATCACGTCCGCGTGCAGTGGACGCTGCCGCCGGGCGGCGAGGTCAAGCTGGCGCCTCACCTTCGCCCCGGCCGCTACACGGTGTGGCGCGATCACGAGGGCGGCTGGTACCTCGACGTCGGCGATGGCGGCGCGCCGGCGGTCCAGTGGGCGCTGCACCCCGAGGGCACCGTGGTCACCGCGAATCGCGATGCCACGATCGAATTCGTCAACCACGCTGCCGAGTCGCACCTCTACACGATCGAGGAGGCCAGGTGGAGTGACCACGCGCTGCGGGCCGGCCAGCTGCTGTCGTTCCAGGACTTTCGCGATCTGTTCTCCGAGGAATACATCGGCGCCGATGTCCGGCTCGGGGTCGGCGAGCAGACCCTGCTGTTCACCGACGTCGTCGGCTCGACCGCGTTCTACGCGAGCCGCGGCGACCCGGCGGCGTTCATCGAGATCAAGCGGCACTTCGACGAGGTGTTCGCGATCGTGTCCGCGCATCGCGGCGCCGTGGTCAAGACGATCGGCGATGCGGTGATGGCGACGTTCGTCGATCCGGTCGACGCGGTGCGCGCCTCGCACAAGATCCACCTGACGTTCTTCCCGACGCGCGCCGACACGCCGATCCGCCTGCGGATCTCACTCAACACCGGCCCGTGCATCGCGGTACGGCTGAACTCCAACGCCGACTTCTTCGGCGGCACCGTCAACGTCGCGGCGAAGCTGCAGGCGCTGGCCGAGGGCTACCAGATCGCGATGAGCGACGCGACCTACCACGCACCCGGCGTCGCCGCGTACATCGCCGAGCAACAGGCAGATCTCGACGTCCTGGAGTACACGTCGAAGGCGCTCCCGGCGCCGGTCGGCGTGCGCCGGTGGTCGGTGTTCCGCGAGCGCTGACGACACGAGATCGGCGATCTCGCCGTGTCAAAACGCATCAAGCGAGCGAATCTGTCGCAGATCATCGGCTGCACAGTGGTTCACGGCTGGCGCTGATGGGCTCTGGTGGTCCCGCTCTTGCTTGAGGCGAAACCACTTTGTCACGCCCACCCTGTCGCAGACGCCGGTACCGGGGCGCATGGCTCGCGTTCCTGCTCTGCTTGTTCGGGCGAGACGATGCCGCCGCCCAGCCCGAGCCTGAACCGAAGGAGGCCGCGGACCCCAAGCGCAAGCCCAACGCGCCGCCACCGCCGCCGCCGCCGCCACCGCCACCGCCACCACCCGACGCCGCTGCCCAGCCCGCACCGCCGCCGCGCACGTCACGCTCGGTCGCTCCCGCGCCGCTGCCGGACCAGGCCAGTGGCATCGCGAAGGGCGAGCCGGAGAGCGGCAGCAACCACTTGCGAGTGGTCCCGCGCGTCCTCCTGTTCGTGCCGCGTCTCGTGGTCGAGGTGGTCAACGCCCCGATACGCGGCGCGCTCTACGCCATGGATCGCTACGCCATCGGCGAGCGGACCAAGGACGTGTTCTTCAACGACGAGCGCACGGTCGGCGTGTACCCGGTCGGCGCGGTGACCTCCGGTTTCGGAATCACCGTCGGGGCTCGCTTCATCCACCGCGATCTGTTCGGCGATCGCGAGCAGTTCAGCATGCGCGCCAGCTTCGGCGGCACGTTCAACCAGCAGTACTCCGCAGAGCTCTCGAGCGGCCGGCGGTTCGGTCGGCGGCTGAAGCTCACGGCAGAAGCCGAGTACAGCATCGACCCGAAGGACCGGTTCTTCGGGATCGGTAACGGCGACGTGGTCATGGCGACCGGGATGCCGGTCGATCCGTACGCCGCTCCGATCGCGATCGACACGCGGTATCGCGAGACCGCCACGCGCGTGTATGGCGGGGCGCGCGTGCGGCTCGTCGGGCCGTTGTCCGTGCGCTTGACCTCGGGGCTGCTCTGGAAGCGCTTCGGCAGCAGCTCGCTAAACGACGTCATGCCCGGTAAGGACATCGCGGAGCACTACCTGACCACGGCGCTTCCTTCCTTCGAACAGGGTGCCGCGTACAGCTACAACGAGGTCGAGCTCCGGTATGACAGTCGCCGGGCCTCCAACGTCTGGGAGCGCTCGAGCCTGCCCTCGACCGGGTGGTTGCTCCTCGGCTACGGCGGCGCCGCGCGGAGCTTCGACCGCGGTCCAGTGCGCTACATCCGGTTCGGCGGCGACGTCCAGCGGTACATCCGCCTCGCCGAGGGCCCGCGCGTGCTGGCGCTCCGGCTGACGGCTGAAGAGGTGCGCGGCGAGGACGACTCGATCCCGTTCGTCGATCTGCCGACGCTCGGTGGTCCGCAACTGCTGCGCGGCTACGCCAAGGACCGGTTCCGCGATCGCGCGATGGCGATGGCCTCCGTCGAGTACCAGTTCGATCTCGGTCAGAGCATGGCCGGCTTCCTGTTCAGCGATGTCGGCCGCGTGTACCCGACGCTGACCGAGGTCGCGGCGACGGATCTCCGCATCGGGTTCGGCGGCGGGATCCAGGTTCACGGCTCGCGGTCCTACCTCGGCCGGCTCACCGTGGGGTCGAGCACCGATGGTGGCCTGTTTCTCAACCTCAGCTTTGACCCGATCAACAAGCCGCAGAAGCGGCTGGAGCTGGACTGATGACGCCGTTCGATCCCGTTCGAATCCTCGTCGCGGTCGCCGTGGTCGCGACCGCCGCGTGCGCCGCTCCACAGGCCGGCCACATCCGGTTCCATAATCAGCCGCCCGTCACCGAGGTCAACGACCGGCGCGATGTCCCGAAGATGCCCGAAGAGCGGATGCACTACCGTGGCATCACCCGCTTCGACGTCGTGTTCCACAAGCGGCTGACCCGCTGGATGGAGATGCGCAAGGTCACGCGAGCGCTCGATGTCAACGCGATCGACGAGGCCCCGAACTCGACGTGGTTCACGAACCGGATCGGCGAGCGCGACATCTCGGTCGAGGAGCTCCGCCGCGGGCCGAACGTGACCGGGACGCCCGAGGCCCACCTGCCGTTCGTGGTCAAGAGCTCGAAGGGCGCCGGCATGGCGCTCGGCATCGTCGTCGAGGACCAGCGCGGCAAGAAGTACATCCTCAAGTTCGACCTCAAGCAGTTCCCCGAGATCGAGAGCGGTGCGGACGCCGTGTCACATCGCCTGGTGTGGGCGGCCGGCTATCACGTTCCCGAAAACTATTTGGTGAAGATCCGGCGCGAAGACGTCGTGCTCTCGAAGAAGTCGGTGGTCAAGGATTCCCGGGGCCGCAAGACGCCGATGACCCAGGAGTTCCTCGATCAGCTGCTGTCGCTGGCCCACACCGACAAGGACGGCCTGATCCGCGCCACGGCGAGCCTCTATCTCGAAGGCATCCCGGTCGGCGGTCACGCCCGCGACGGCGTTCGCGACGACGATCCGAACGACCGCATCCCGCACCAGCAGCGGCGCGTGCTGCGCGGCGCGTACGTGCTGTTCTCGTGGCTCGATCTGACGGACATGAAGGAGGACCAGTCCCTCGACATGTACGTCGAAGATCCCGCCGACCCGAAGGTGCACTACCTGACGCATCACTTCGTCGACTTCGGCAAGTCGCTCGGCGCGCAGGCCCACACGTCTCGTAACCGGGCGCTCGGACGGGCCCACCTGCTGGATCCGCACGACATCTCGATCTCGCTGTTGACGCTCGGGCTGTGGCGCCGGCCGTGGGAGGGCCGCACGTGGCCCCAGGACATCACCGGCGTCGGCGTGTTCGAGAGCGAGACCTTTCATCCGGGCGAGTGGAAGGCGAACACGCCGAACTACTTTCCGTTCCTCGACGTCGATCGGTTCGACGGGTTCTGGGGCGCGAAGATCATGATGCGGTTCACCCCCGAGCACATCCGCGCCGCCGTCGAGCAGGGCCGCTACAGCGATCCGCGCGCGGTCGAGCACATCACGCGCACGCTACTCGAGCGCCAGCGCAAGGCAGCTGCGTACTGGTTCGCCAACGTCGCCCCGCTCGACCGGTTCGCCGTGGAGTCGAGCGGCAGTGTCGTGCAACTTTGCTTCGATGATCTGGCGATCCGCCATCAGCTCGCCGGCAAGTCGCCGACCGAGACGATCTATCGCTTCCGCGCGTTCGACGTGAAGGGACGCCGGCTCGCATGGACAACCGACAAGGCGGCCGGCGCGGCCGGCGGATACACCTGCGCGATCCGGCTGCCGGTCGCACCCGACGCCGATGGCTACACGATCATCCGCATCGAGACCTCGCGGCGAGGACGGCAGTTGCCTGCGGTGTTCGTACACGTGGCTCGCGATCCCGCGACGCGCGTACTCCGCGTCATCGGGCTCCGGCGAGAGTGACGGTCGGTGTGACGGCGGCGCACGTTACAACCCGCCGACGACGGCTGAACGCGCCGCCCGGATCGACTACAACGCTGAGGTGCAGGATCCGACGCTGCTGAATCGCGACATGGCGCGGCTCTCGAACGCGCTGTGGTCCGCGGTGACGACTCTGGGTGGCCGCGGCGCCCTCGAGCTGTGCCGTACCCTGGGCACGCTCGCGGCATCGCTGCGCGACGGCACTTTGACCGGAGGCCGGCGGGCGTTCGCGGAGCGGATCGCCGCGCTGACCGACGAGGCCCTCGAGGACGTCGCGCGACCGTACGCGCTGTGGTGTCACCTGATGAACACCGCCGAGGAGCGCCAACGTCTGCGGACCTTGCGCGCGCGTGGCGAGCACGCGCCGGATGGGCTCGCGGCGGCGATCGACGGGCTCCTCGACACCGGGATGACCGAGGCCGAGCTGCGAACGTGGCTCGAGCACGCGCTGGTGATGCCGGTGATCACCGCCCATCCGACCGAGGCGCGCCGCCGCTCGTCGCTCGATCACCTCGCGCGGATGAACACGCTGCTCGACGAGGTCGAGCGCACCGGTCGGGCGCGCGACGAGGGCTCGATTGCCGCCGAGGTCCTCGCCTTGCACGCGACCGAGGATGCGCGCGCGCGAAGGCCGACCCCGCTCGACGAGGTCGAGAACACGCTCGACGTGTTCCGCCGCTCCCTGCTCGACGTCACGCCGCGGATCTACCGGACGATCGAGGATCGCGTGCGTGCGCGGTTTGGCGGGACGTGGCGGATCCCGCCGTTCCTGCGCTGGGGCACCTGGGTCGGTGGCGATCGCGATGGCAACCCGAACGTCACGGCGTCGGTCACCCGCGCGACGCTCGCTCGCCAGCGCAGCCTCGTGCTCGGCCGCTATCTCGAGGACGTCGTCGTGCTCGGGCGCTCGCTGTCGGTGTCCGAGCTGCGCGCGCGCGGTCCGATCGCCGAGCTGGTCGCGTCCCTCGAGCGCGATCGCGAGCGGCTGCCCGATGTCGCCGCTCGCGCCCGGCCGCGGACGCCACACGAGCCGTGGCGCGAGAAGCTGTGGTACGTGCAGGCCCGGCTGCGCGCGGCCGTCGAGCATCGCGAGGACGCCTATGTCGACGCCGACGAGTACATCGACGATCTCGATCTGCTCGACCGCGGGCTGCGCTCGGCCGGGTTTGCCGCGCTGGCCGATCAGGATCTTCACGACGCGATCCGGCGCGCCGAGGTGTTCGGGTTCCACCTCGCATCGCTCGATCTTCGCCAGCACTCGAGCGTTCACGACAAGGTCGTCGACGAGATCCTTGCGCGCGGCGGCCGCGGCGGCTACCTCGCGCTCGACGAGGCCGGCCGGCGCGACGTGCTCGGCAAGGCGCTCGCCGCACCGATCACGCCGCTGCGCGATCCGTGGGATTGCTCGCCCGACACCCAGGAGGCGCTCGCGACCCTCGAGGTTGCCGGCCGGGCGCGGCGCGAGCTCGGCCCGCACGCATGCGAGCGCTACGTGATCAGCTTCACCCGCGATGTCTCGGATCTCATGGAGGTCGCGTTTCTCGCGCGCACTGCCGGCCTCGCACCCGGCGAGCTGCGGCCGGTTCCGCTTCTCGAGCAACTCGAGGATCTCGAGCGCGCCGGCACGATCGCGCGCGACGTCCTCGCGGAGCCGACGCTGCGGCTCGAGCTCGGCCTCGATGCGGACCGCCGCGCCGGCGCCGCGGTCGGCGAGCTCGAGGTCATGATCGGCTACTCGGACTCGGGCAAGCAGGTCGGCTACGTCGCGTCTGCGGTCGCGCTTCGCCGTGCGCAGCTCGAGCTGGTCGCCGCGGCAGCCGACAACAACGTCACGCTCACGCTGTTCCACGGCCGCGGCGGAGCGCTCGGCCGCGGCGGTGGCCCGGCGAGCGAGGCGATCCGCGCGCAACCCGCAGCCGCGGTGCGAGGCCGACTGCGCGTCACCGAGCAGGGCGAGACCGTGACGGCCCGCTACGCCCATCCCGAGATCGCCGAGCGCGACCTCGAGCTCGCCCTCGGCGCGGTGTTTGGCGCGGCGACCGCGGAGCGCACCGGGACGTGCGACGCGACCGCCAAGGCCGACGAGGAATTGCTCGATCGCGCCGCCGATGCTGCGCGCCGTACCTACCTCGAGCTCACGGCCGACGAGGATCGGCTCGTGCGCTACGCGATCGCAGCGACGCCGATCGAGGACGTCGCCCACCTGCCCCTCGGATCGCGGCCGGCGTCGCGCAAGGGCGCGTCTGGGCTCAAGCTCGACTCGCTGCGCGCGATCCCGTGGGTGTTCTCGTGGACGCAGAGCCGACACGGGATCCCCGGGTGGTTTGGCGTCGGCACCGCGATCGACGTGCTGACGCGCGAGCTCGGCACCGATGGCCTGCGCGCGCTCGTCGAGCGCTCGCGATTCGTGCGGCGGCTGATCCAGAATGCAGAGCTCTCGCTCGTCCGCTCCGACATCGCGGTCGCCGGCGAGTACGCGCTGCTCGCGGATGCAGATGCCCGGTCGATCTACGCGCTGATCACGGCGGAGCACGCACGCACCATGCACGGGATCGGCTCGATCACTGGCGATGGGGCGCCGATCGCGAACCGGCCCTATCTGACGGCCTCGATCGAGCGCCGCAACCCGAACCTCGACATCCTGTCGCACGTCCAGATCGAGGCGCTGCGCCGCCGCCGCGCCGGCGCCAACGACTCGGATCGGCTCGTCCGGATCGTGTTCACCACGATCAACGGGATCGCGGCCGGGCTGCAGACCGTCGGTTGATCAGCCCATGCGTCAGTCACGAACGCCGATCCAGGCGCGCGTACCGGCCACGTCGTCGATCAGGATCTCGAGTGCGTCGAGGGGCGACGGAGCGCAGTGATTGTTGTGGACGGCGTGGGTCGCGCCGTCGCGCTTGACCGTGATGATCGCGCGTGAGGTGTCGCTGCAGATCGAGATCTGGGTCTGCATCGAGCACGTGGTGGTGGTGGTGGTCTTCACACATTGCAGTTTCGGCTGTTCGAGCTCGCCGCGCTGGTCGCGCGCGAAGAACCGGACGTCGGCGAGTGCGCGGTCGAGATCGGCGAGCCGCTCGGACGAGGCGCTGCCGTGCCGCTCGCCGAACGCTGCAACGCCCTGTTCGCCATGCCAGTTGACACGGCCGTCGCGGCGGATCGTCACGCGGTAGACCGGGCAATTGCCGAGGCACGCGGTGCGCTCGAGCGTGATCGTGAACCGGCTCGCCGGAGCGCCGGCGGGCTCGCTGGCAATGTGCTCGGCAGGCGATGTCGAGCCGGTCCAGCACGCGACACTCCCAAGGCAGGCGATCGACACGAAGAGCGAGCCAGCGAAGCGGGACCCGAGATGGAGCGAGCCAGCGGACGCTGGCGAGCGGGTCCTCGGTGCCCTCAGTGTGCTTCGTCGCGAACGACCGGGAGGTTGCCAGTGGACGACGGCGGGTCGGCGGCCGAGACGGCGACCGGGCGCGCGACGGTGACCCGGATATCGAGACCGAGCTCCTCCTTCAGGAGATCGGCCTTGCGCAGCAGCTTGGCGTCATCGCGAGATGGCCCGTCGCGGACGACGAGATCGAGCATGACCGCGTCTCCCATCCGGGTCGCGACCACCTGCTCGACGCGCGAGCGATGCTCGGTATCGAGGCTGTCTGCGATCCGCAAGATCCCGGAGAGCTTGCGGACCTGCGCGCGGACGTCCTTCGGCAACGGCGAGTCGCCGATCAGCTGGCGCGCGCGCGCGGCGTCCTTGCGGTTCGTCCGTACGAGCAGCGCGATGATCTCGCGGGCGGTGTCGTCGAGCCCGGGGATCCGCGCCCAGCGGATCATGTACTCGCTGTGCTTGTGGTGGCCGCGCGGGTTCACGACCTCGCCGACATCGTGGAGCAGCGCGGCAACCTCGAGGTGCACGCCGAGCCCGTCGGGGATGCCGTGCACGTCGCGGAGCTGGTGAAACATCGTGCGCGCGAGCTGGCGGACGTGCTCGCCATGGGTGGTGTCGTGATCGACGCGGTTCGCGAACGCGCGTGCGGCGGTGAGCAGCGCCTTGTCGTGTGCGCCCTCGGCGCGCTGCAGCTCCTCGCGCGCGGTCTCGGCGAGCTCGAGCAGCACGCTCAGATCATCGGGCACGCCGTGGACATCGCGAAGCTGGTGGAACAGCGCACGCGACAGCTGCCGCACGTGCTCGCCGTGCGT
>JBKJUF010000124.1:0-3070 GCA_046590445.1 Kofleriaceae bacterium | reverse complement strand
TCACCGTGACCGTGACGAGGCCCGTGGCCGAGCCGCCGTTGCCGTCGCTGACCGTGTACTGGAACGACGCCATGCCGTTGAAGTTCGCGGCCGGCGTGAAGGTGACCAGGTCATTCGCGATCGACACCGTGCCGTTCGTCGGATTGCCGACGGCAGTGACCGTCAGCGTGTTTCCGTCGGCGTCGAAGTCATTCGCGAGCAGTACGGCAGCCTCGATCTCGAGCGCGGTGTCCTCGGGGGTCGTCGCGGTATCGGGGCCGACGATCGGTGCGTCGTTGACGGCGCTGATCGTGATCGTGACGGTGGCGGTGTCGGTGCCGCCGTTGCCGTCGGAGACCGTGTACACGAAGCTGCCGGTGCCGCTGAAGTTCGCGGTCGGCGTGAAGGTGACCGCGCCGTTCGCATCGATCGAGACCGTGCCGTTGACGGCGCTGTTCGCGGCGGTGACGACGAGGGTCTGACCAGCGTCGACATCGGTGTCGTTCGCCGTGAGCGTGGCCGAGCTCAGCGTGATCGCCGTGTCCTCGGGCGTCGTCGCGGTGTCGTCGTTGGCGATCGGCGCGTCGTTGACCGCGGTCACGGTGACGGTGACGAGGCCGGTGTCGGTCGCGGCGCCGTCGGACACGGTGTACTGGAACGTCGCCGTGCCATTGAAGTTCGCGGTCGGCGTGAACGTGACGTTGCCGCCCGCGAGCGCGACCGTGCCGTTCGTGAGGTTCGCCACCGCGGTCACGGTCAGCGTCTGGTTCTCGGCGTCGGTGTCGTTCGCGACGAGCGTCGCGCTGCTGATCACGAGCGCGGTGTCCTCCGGGGTCGTCGCGGTGTCGTCGACGGCGACCGGGGCGTCGTTCGACCCGCCGACGGTGACGGTCACGGTCGTGGTGCTCGTCAGGCTGCCGTCGGAGACGGTATAGCCGAAGCTCGCGGTGCCACTGAAGTTCGCGGTCGGCGTGAACACCGCGTCCGTGCCGACGAGCGCGACGGTGCCATTCACGGGCGTGCCGACGCTGGAGACCGTCAGGGTGTCGCCGTCGACGTCGGTGTCGTTCGCGACCAGCGCCGTGCGCTCGACCTCGAGCGGCACGTCCTCGCCGGTGGCGAACGAGTCGGCGACCGCGGTCGGCGCGTCGTTGACCGCGGTGATGGTGATCGTGATCGTCGCGGTCGCCTCGAGCGTACCGTCGGAGGCCGACACCATCACGCTGTCGCTGCCAGCGTAGTTGGCGTCCGGCGTGTACGTGACCATGCCGGCGCTCTGCGTGATCGAGCCGTGCATCGGGGTGCCCAGCGTGATCGTGACGTCATCACCCTCGGCGTCGGTGACCGAGAGCGTCCCGGAGACCGCCGTATCCTCTGTGGTGGTCAGCTGCAACGAGCCGACTTGCGGCGCGCCGTTCTCGACGCCTTCGAGGTTATCGCCGCACGCTGCGAGCGCGACGGCCATGGCAAGGACGACACCCGTGAGCTTCCCCAGCATCGGTCGAACATTATCACGGCCGGCCGATGGCGTTCTCGCACGGGCGCTTGCCACACTCAGCCAGCTGCCAGGGATGCGAACGCGATAGCTTTGCAAGATGCGCCTCACGTCACTGCCGGTGTTCGAGGAGATGCGATCTCGGGTTTGCGAAGCCGATCTGCGACGACTGTGACGACGATGGACTCCCGATGGGCTTCCCGTTCATCAGCTTCACGTATCGCGCGCTCAAAGAGTGATATCCACGCCGAGCCGGCGTAGCGCCGCGGAGGCTTGGGCATGACGACGACGAGCTGCATGATGGACGTCCCGCTGACGATCGAGCTCGTGCTCGATCGCGCGGAGCGCTGGATGGGCGGGGGCGAGGTGGTCTCGCGGCGTCCCGACCGGAGCCTGACGCGAACGACCTATGGCGCGATCGCGGGTCGTGCCCGGAGGATCGCGCGGGCGCTGGTGGCCGCCGGCATCCGCAAGGGCGATCGGGTCGCGACGCTGATGTGGAACCACGCCGAGCACCTCGAGGCGTACTTCGGAATCCCGCTGGCGGGGGCGGTGACGCACACGTTGAACCTGCGCTTGCACCCCGACGAGATCGCGTTCATCGCCAACGACGCGCGCGATCGCTTCCTGATCGTCGATGACGTGCTGTTGCCGCTCTACGAACGAGCCGTCGCGAGCGGCGCGCGCTTCGAGCGCGTCCTGGTCGTCGGCGCGCACGGTACGCACGAGAGCTACGAGGCGTTCCTCGAGACCGGCACCGAGCGCACGGCGCTGCCCGCGCTCGCGGAGACCGATGCGCTCGGCATCTGTTACACGAGCGGCACCACGGGCAAGCCGAAGGGCATCGTCTACAGCCACCGCTCGACGATCCTCCACACGCTGGTCGCGGCGCTGCCGGACGCGCTCGGGATCACGCGGGCCGACACGCTGCTGCCGGTCGTCCCGATGTTTCACGTCAACGCGTGGGGTCTGCCGTTCATCGCCGCGATGACGGGCACCAAGCTCGTGTTTCCCGGCCCGCACCTCGATCCGCCGAGCCTCCTCGATCTGATGACGCAGGAGCGCGTCACCGTCGCCGCGGGCGTGCCCACGATCTGGCTCGGGATCCGCGAGGCGCTCGACGCCAATCCCGGCAAGTGGCAACTCCAGCCGGGGCTCCGGATGATCGTCGGCGGGTCGGCCGCACCCGAGCAGCTGATCCGCGACTTCGATCGTCTCGGCATGACGTTGATCCACGCGTGGGGGATGACCGAGACGTCACCGATCGGGCTCGTCTCGCGGGTCCCGCCGCACCTCGCGGACGCCGACGAGGCCGAGCGCTACCGGCTGCGTGCCAAACAGGGCGTGCCGCCGCCGCTCGTCGATGTCTGCGTGCGCAACGAGGCTGGCGATGTACCGGCCGACGATCGAACCAGCGGCGAGCTGCTGGTGAAGGGCCCGTGGATCGCGGGTCGCTACGCGAACGACGCGACGCCGGAGCGCTGGACCGCCGATGGCTGGTTCCGCACCGGCGATGTCGCGCGCGTCGACCAGCACGGGTTCGTGCAGCTCACGGACCGGGTCGCCGATCTGATCAAGAGTGGCGGCGAGTGGATC
>JBKJUF010000097.1:0-2846 GCA_046590445.1 Kofleriaceae bacterium | reverse complement strand
GAACTTCGCCGGCAAGGAGTTCGAGCTCTCGCGGCCGCAGATGATCATCGGCCGCACGGACGAGAACGACATCGTCATCAACCACCGCTCGATCAGCCGCAACCACGCCAAGCTCGTGCGCGAGCCCGATACCAACCGCTACACGGTCAGCGACCTGCAGTCGTCGAATGGCGTACGCGTCAACGGCCAGGACTACGGCAAGGTCGAGCTCCGCCGCGGTGACGTGGTCGACCTCGGCCATGTCCGCATGCGCTTCGTCGACGCTGGTGAGGACTTCGTGTTCGCGCGCGACGCGGTCATCACCGACGTCCCCGACGCCGGCGGCCGCCGCGGCATGGTGATGATCGTCGCTGGCGTCGCCGCGGTGCTCGTCGTCGTCGTCGCGTACATGCTGCTGAACAAGGCCGACAAGCCTGCCGATACGATCAAGGACGGCAGCAACGACATGGTCGTCGCGGCCGATGCGGGAGATGTCGTCGCGGTCGCCACGCCGGACGCCTCCGAAGCGATCGAGATTCCGGCCGATGCGGCGGGCGTGGTGACGCCAGTCGACGACAAGGGCAACCAGCTCCGCGTCGACTGCAAGACGATGGTCAACCAGATGGACTGGCAGGGTCTCCGCACCTGCAGCGAGAACCTCAAGAAGTACGATCAGGCGCTCGCCGTGCAGTTCCTCGCGCGCGCCAACACCGAGTCGAAGGCCCAGACCCACCTCGCAGCGGTCAACGGGGCGATCGGCAAGGGAAACGTGAAGTCCGCCGAGGCCGAGCTCCGCGGGATCCCGAAAGACTCGGTCTACCGCAAGGAGGCCGAGGACAACGTCGCCGCCGCGCGGACGGCTGCAGCCAACGAGGTCGCTGCTGCGGCGAAGGGCAAGATCACGGCGAACTGCCGGGTCTACAACTCGTACATGAACGGCGAGCAGGATCGCCTCGGCAAGAGTGTCGTCGACGAGGCGAAGCAGAAGGTCAGCTGCAAGCCCGAGGTCACCGCGATCAAGGATCCCATCAAGGACCCAGTCAAGGACCCAGTCAAGGACCCGATCAAGGACCCCCCGCCGAAGTGCGATTCCGACGCGCTCGCCGCGAAGGGCCAGGAACTCTTCTCCAGTGGCAGCTACGCGGCGGCCCTCACCGCTTACAAGCAGGCCTTCGCGTGCCGCTCTGACGCGGGCTTCGCGATGCGCGCCTTCCTGTCGTCCTGCAACTCGAAGAACCTCGGTGAGGCCAAGACCTGGTGGAAGCGACTCGCCCCCTCGACCCAGCAGTCGACGGTCTCGGTCTGCGTGCGCAACGGGATATCCCAGGCTGACCTGCAATAGCGCGCCGGCGGATCCCTAATGTTGCCGCTTGTTTGACCCGGCCGCACCGTTTGGTGTAACGAGGGTCAAAGGCTGGGCGCGTCCCTGGTCTCGGAGGCGTCATGTTGGTCCACACTGCCCCTAGGTCGGCTCGTTGGTCCCGTTGGTTGGGGACCGGGTTTCTCGCGGCGCTGACGCTGAGTGTCGCGGGGGTGCCAGCCCTCGCCGAGCCGGGCGGCAACGTTGACCTCAACGTGTTCCGTCCAGCGATCGACTCGCGCGGTTACCTCACCGTCAACGCGTCGCAGCCGCTCGGCGATCTCGAAGTCTCGTTCGGGCTCGGGGCGCTCGACTGGGGGCACGGTCTGCTCCAGTTCGACGCTGCACCGAACGTCGAATACCGGGTCAACAACATCATCGCCGCCACGCTGATCGGCGCGATCGGCAAGCACGTCGGTCCGCTCGAGCTCGAGTTCGGCGTCTCGGTGCCGCTGACGATCATGAGCGGTGACCGCGACCCGGACGATCGAGGCGAAGCGGGAAACCCGAACGACGATCGCGACTTCAAGATCGACGGCCAGGGCATCGGCAGCGTCGGCCTTCACCTGAAGACCCGGTTCCTCAAGACGAGCCGCCCGCCGCACGTCGGCATCGGCGTGATCGCGAGCCTCTTCCTCGGCACGACCGACCCGAAGAACCGCTTCCTCGGCGAGACCACGACGGTCCCGCAGATCATGGGCATCCTCGACAAGGAGTTCGGCCGCGATGGCCGGCTCCGGATCGCCCTCAACGCCGGCATCCGGATCCGCAAGGCGACGACGTTCACCGACGACGGGGCGAACGAGCCCGCGGGCACGCCGACAACCGGCAAGTCGATGACGGTCGCGAACGAGATCCCGTACGGCCTCGGCATCGCGTACGCGATCTCGAAGCAGAAGTTCGACGTCGTCGCCGAGGTGTTCGGCACGGTGCCGCTCGGCGACAACGAGAACTACCAGCCGCTCGAGGTGCTCGGCGGCATCAAGCTCTACCTCGCGCGCAACTCGTTCCTGTCGCTCGGCGCCGGCCGCGGGCTGCTGTCCGGCAGCAAGGGCGGCAACCCCGACTTCCGCGGCATGATCGGCATCGTCTTCGAGCCGAACATCGGCGACCGCGACGGTGACGGCCTCAAGGACGACGTCGACAAGTGCCCGGATGATCCCGAGGACTTCGATCGGTTCGAGGACGAGGACGGCTGCCCCGAGCCAGACAACGATCGCGACGGTATCCTCGACGAGGACGACAAGTGCCCGAACATCCCCGAGGACAAGGACGGCTTCCAGGACGAGGACGGCTGCCCCGAGGGTGACAAGAACGATCGCGATGGCGACGGCATCCTCGACAACGTCGACAAGTGCCCGGACGATCCCGAGGACTTCGATCAGTTCGAGGACGAGGACGGCTGCCCGGATCCCGACAACGACCAGGACGGCATCCTCGATGTCGACGATCTGTGCCCGAACGATCCCGAGGACAAGGACGGCTTCGAGGACGAGGACGGCTGCCC
>JBKJUF010000078.1:0-23100 GCA_046590445.1 Kofleriaceae bacterium | reverse complement strand
GCCGAGTCCGACGTGGCGCGCTTCGTCGCGCTCGAAGTAATAGAGCAGCTCGGTCAGCACGGGCTCGAGCTTGGCTTCGGCAATCTTGCGGAACATCACGACCGCGGTGCTCTCGACGAGCAGTTGCATGCCGACGACCTTGTAGAGCAAGTTCTCGGTCTCGAGGAACTCGACGAGCAAGCGCCGGCTCCAGCCGCCGAGCTTCTCGACCTTGATCCCCGCGCGCCACAAATAGTCCCGCAGCACGTAGAAGTGGCGCGCCTCGTCGAACACCTGGCTCGACGCCGCCATCTTCGCCGGCGTGTCCTCGAGCTTGACCGCGAGGTCCGCGCTGATCGACCACGCTGCGAGCTCGCCCCACAGCAGCACCGCCGCGACCTGCGCGAACGCGGCCTTCTTGTCCTCGGGGAAGTGGATGCCGCCGTGCTTCGCAAAGAGCTCGTCGAGCACGGTACGGCCGTCCCACGCCTGCTCGTGACCCTTGTGATAGATGCGCGCCACCGTGTCGGTGCGCACCTGCGCCATGCCGACGATCGAGGCGTCGCCGAGCTCGTACGGCGGAAACTGCGTCCGTGGTCTCTGCGGCCGGAGCCAGCGTTCGGTGAGCGTCGCCATGGAGGTCTCCTCGTCTACGGGTTCACGTCGGGTCGGGTTCACGTCGGGTCGGGTTTGAGCCGGTCGGACAGCGTGCCGATCGCGTGGAGCCGGGTGGCCTCGCGCGCGAGCCTGTCGAGATCCACCGGTGCGTCGCCGCGCAGCGCCGCGAGTGCGAGCTTCTCGACGCCGCCGACCATCATGATCGCGACCGCGTGGGCGTCGAGTGCGCGGATGTAACCGGCGGCCTGCGCGCGGATGATGTCGCGCTCGAGGATCGCCACGAGCGTCGCGTCGATCTCGCCGAGGATCTTCTCGACGTCGACGTCGAGCCCGACCGCCTCGCGCAGCAGGATGCGCAGCGTGTCGTTGTCCTCGAACACGACCTCGAGCAGCTCGCGGAGCTGGCGCGCCGAGTACTCGATCGCCACCGCGCGCGTCAGCTTCTCCGGCGGCACGAACGGTACGTTCTCTGCGGACTGGCGCTCCATCAGCGCCTTCACGCGCTCGAGCGTCTCGCGCAGGATCGCGGTCAGCACCGCCTGCTTGTTCGCGAAGTACTGGTACAGCGTCCCACGTCCGATGCCGGCCGCTTCACAGATGTGGCTGACGTTCGCCGCGTGGAACCCGCGCTTTGCGAACACGCGCTTCGCGCACGCCAGGATCTGGCGAGCCCGCTCCTCTGAACGCATGTAACTCATTATTACAACTCGGAACTGACGTGTCAGTTCTAGCCCGCCACCGCCACCTCGTCAACGCCGAGTTTCTCCGAACCCTGCGGGTCTACCTGATTGACCGATGCCCCCCCCCGCCCCATAGTGACCTCTGTTCTTTGACATGGGGGCGTACCGGCTTCGACGGGGATGTCGATGTACGGACAGCGCGTCGTGGCGCCCATGGCCACGTAAAAATGGGCAATCCTGCAACTGCGAACGATAACAACGCTGTTGCTCTCGCTGCCTGATTAAACCCAGGTAACGACGGTGTTCGAGGCTTCCGTCTGTAGCCACGAAACACCGCCACAATCAGACTGGATCCCCGAAGTGTCAGTGCAGGGAGATCGAGACAAAGCTGACTTGTCACGCTCGCAGACCGGCCACCGTCGGCGAGCATGAGACCCCAAATGGTGTGCCTACACGCGTAGACGGCCGTTCGGAAGCATTTTCGGACGCGGGTTCGATTCCCGCCGCCTCCACCATTCATCTCCTTGAACTCCTTCGGCTTGCCGTGACTACGCGGAGCACGACGCTGTGACGGGCGATGCGCTCGCGATCATCGGCACCGGCGTCCATCGACCGTCCGTCGCGTGCGGCGAGCACTGCATCGTCGGCTGGCGCGACGTTCACGGCGGCAGCTGGGCGCGTTTTGCCGTGCGGACCACGGAGGGATGGACGACGTCGCGACCACTGGATGACTGCGTACGCGCGCCTGCGGTTGTTTCCTTGCCTCGCCGCGATTGCTCGTCGGCGAGATCGAGGGCCCCGGGTCGCCGGCTGGCGATCCGGAGTCAGAATTTCCGGAATGGATCAGGTCAGAATTACCGGAACCCACAGCGGTCGCAGCGTGGGGCAGCACGCTTCTCGTCGCCTGGGTCGCCGAGGCTGCCGATCGGAGCACGCGTGTCGAGCTCGCACGCGTCGGCGCCGACGGCAGCATGACGGCGAACTGGACGCTCGCGCACGACGTCGAGCCGCGACACCTGTCGTTGACGTTGAATGCCGGAGGTGGGCTTCTAACGTGGCAACGTGAAGAGCCCGCTGCCGCGGTCGTCGCCCAGCTGCTGGGGCCCGATGGCCAGCCATCCGGCGAACCAGTCACGCAGGTGGTGCCGTCCTTGGATGACAACTACTACACCGCTGTGCCGTCGGCCCTCGTCGATGGCAGCTACCGGGTCGTGCATGCGCGGCTCGACGGCTCGCCCTGGTATCTCGTGGATCCCAGCACGCGTGAGATCGCGGTTCCGCAGGTGCCGACGCTGGCGTCACTGGGGTCCATCAAGTCGATCGTGCCCCTCGCCCAGGGTGCCCTGATCTCGGTATCTGACAGGTCCGGAACGTTGGTTCGCATCAGCAACGACGCGATCGTCGAGGAGGTCGAGCTCGGCGAATCGGCGCCCAGCGTGATGCCAACGGCGGATGGCTTCCAGATCGCGTACTCCATCGAGGGCACCGTCTACCTCGAGGATCGCGCCCACGACCTGTCCTCGATCGGCGGACCAACCACGCTCGTCGAGCAATCGTCCGAAGACTACGGATGCAGCGTCGGTCGCGGGGGCGGGCTCGTTTTCGCGCTGGCGCTGATCGGATTGCGACGGCGCCGCCGACGAGGCGCCTGATTATCAAGGGTCGCCAGCAGCATCGTGATCGACTCGACGTCCGCATCCTCGCGTGGCGTGCGCCCGCGCTACTATCAGCACCCGTCGCGAGGATGATCAGAAGCAAGTGCCCACCATGAGCATGAGGCAAGCGTTCGCCGCGTGCGCCGCGTTCCTGGTACTCGTCGTGGTCGCGGCCGTCCGCTTCGGTTTCAGAGATTCGCCGCCCGAGGCGCCGGCGCAGCCGATCGTCGATGCTGCGGTCGCGGATGCGCCGATCGACGCCGGGGCTCCTGATGCAACGCCGGCTCCGAAGAAGCGTGCACCGAAGCCAACACGCAAGCCGACACCGAAGCCCACAGCGAAGCCGCCTGCGAAGCCGCCTGCGCCCAGGCCGACAACGAAGCCGAAGCCGGTGATCCCGCCCCCGGTGATCCCGACCCCGGTGATCCCGACCCCGGTGATCCCGACGCCCGTGATCCCGGCTCCCGTCAGGCCCCGCTGTACACAGCCGCCGAATCCGGCGGGCTGCCCGGCGACCGAGCCCAACGTCAACCGGCCGTGCGATGCGGACGGTGTGCACTGCGTCTACGGCACGAGCTGCTGTCCGCCGGTGTACGTCTGCAACGACGGCGCCTTCGAGGCCTGGTTCACGAGCTGTCCGTGACATGCCGAAGGACGGGCCGTGCTTGGAGGCAGGTCCATCGTGCTGATCACCATCACCAACGCACTAATGATCGCGGTGATGTCACGCACGCTCGGAGCCCAGCTGATCGGCCCGAGCCTCGTTGCCGCGACGATCGCCACGCTCGTCCGCAGTCCGCACGTCACCTCCGTGGCACGCGTGCTCACGTGCACGTCGATTCTGGTGCTCGCCCTCCTCGTGCCAACGCTCGGCGAGCATTTCGGCCTGCTCGCGCGGACCTTGCTCTTCGACGGGAACCACATCGTGATCCGCTCACTGGCGCTCGACGTGCACCCGAGCCTCGAGCTGATGCTCGTCGGGTACGCGATCCTGCTCGCCAGCTACGTCGCGATCATCGTGTGGAGTGCCTCGCGCGCGCAGCGAGCCGCGGGCGACCCGATCAGGCTGCACGTCTGGCGCCTTCGCCAGCTCGTCCCGACGACCTGAGCGACGCGCATTTCGCCGGCGTTGTCCTCGCGGGCGGGTCGACGATGAGCGGTAGCCGCGCTGCATGGCTCACGGCGCTGCCTGGACCGACCCGACCGGGCGTATCGTGTCGCCAGTAACCGAGGAGATGACTGCACCAGCCTCGGGTCGGAGACCGGGGTTGCAGGGGGAACCCCGCAATAGACCGGTGCATGGTGCCGTGAAGTCGAGGGGACCACCGGGCACGGACGTTGCTCGTGGCTCGTGCATGCGTTCACCCACGGACCGCTGCTCCTCGCTTCGCGCGGCTCTCTCGTGCATGGGCCTCGCGACCCTGACCCTGGTAGTCGGGTGCAGCGGGCTGTCGCGTACGACCGACGATGGGGCCGACGCCGGCCCTTCGGGCAAGCACGACGGATTCGACGACGGCGGCGACGCGAGGGCGTGTCCGTTCACCGCGGTGGCCGAGCCGCAGAAGAAAGCTCTGTTCACGGACCCGGCGCACAAACCCGACCTCACGATCGAGGACGAATTCCGGCGGCTGCTCCGGGCTGCCGTGCCGGGCTCGAGCGTCCGGATCTCGATCTACGCGTTCTCCCGCAACAACGTGGCCGACGAGGTCATCGCTGCGGGGAAACGTGGTGTGGACATCCGACTCGTGCTCGACGGGCTCAACCGCTTCGAGAGCCCCGCCGGCTCGGGGGTGTTCCTCCCGTTCGCGGCCGTGCAGAAGATGCGCGATGCGCTGGGCGACGACAAGGTCGTGATCTGCAGTGACGACGAGGCCCCGGTGAAGCTCGAGGGCGGCTGCCTGAGCTCGGGGATCAACCACAACAAGTTCGCCGTGTTCTCGGAGCTCTGCGATGGTGCGCGAAACGTCGTCTTCCAGTCATCGTCCAACTTCAGCGCGTCGCAGAATGACGTCCAGCAGAACGCCGTGATCGTACGCGACTATCCGGGCCTCTACGACGGGTATCTCGGGTACTGGACCGCCGAGGCCGCGAAGATCGAGATCCCGAACTACTTCCGCGAGGTCGATGGCGCGGGGACGCGAGCATGGTTTTTCCCCCGGCAGCGCATTGGCGCGGCGACCCAGGAGCCGTCGACCGACGTGATCCAGGGGATCCTCGACAACATGTCGTGTATCGGAGGCACGCGCGTGCGCGTCGCCATGGCGTTCTGGAATGACAGTCGCGACTACCTGGTAGACGCGCTCGCCCGGCTCAAGACCGCGGGCTGCGATGTCCGTATCTTGTCGAGTACGTCGATCACGTCCGACGGCGTGAAGGCAAAGCTCCGTGCTGCCTTCTCCACCGACGAAGCCCGGTTCCCGCCGCACCTCCACAGCAAGTACCTGTTCGTGGACGGCGGCTAAGAGACCACGCAACGCAAGCTCGTGTGGACCGGCTCGCACAACTGGGTCTACGGCGCGATCCGCACGAACGAGGAGACAATCCTTCGCATCGACGACCCGACGGTCTTCGCTGGCTTCGACGCCAACTGGAACAACATCTGGTCGACATCTACCCCGTGATCGCGCCGCGGGCGACGGCGGCGGACGTGACTCGCGGTACGCTCCACCGCGCATGTTCCCTCTCGTGCTCTCGATCACCGGCTCGCTCGTGATCGTCGGCGTCGTGCTGGTGATCGTGTTCAGCGCCGTGCGGCGCGCGATCGACCGCGCGGCAGAGCGCGTCGCGGTGGAGGGAGTCGAGCTCGACTCGGGGCCCGTCACCGTGACCGTCCGGATGCGTGACTTTCGTGCGCCGGGCATCCGAAGCGGCGGCCTCCGGCGCGTTCCCGGGCGTGTCGTCCTGACGAAGCGGCGCCTTCACATCCTCGGCCGACCGCAGCGCTACGGGATCTTCGATCGCGCGGACCTCGACAAGCTCGCCGTCGGAATCCTCGACGGGCGCTTGCACCTGTACGCGACTGACCCTCCCGGTGCGACCGGCTCGATCGACTATCGAGTCCGGGTCGACAACCCCGAGCGCTGGGTGGCTGCGATCGTCGCCGCTGTCGCGCTCGGAGCTCGGACATGACATCACTGGAGGCGCCGCCTGCAGGCTACGTGCTCGGCGACCGATTTGTCGTCGGGCATCCGATCGGATCCGGCGGCATGGCCACGGTGTATGGCGCGCTCGATCGACACCACGACGTGCAGGTGGCCATCAAGGTGCTCGCGTCGACACTCGGCATCGGCGATCAGGAGCGCTTCGAACGCGAAGCTCGCGTGCTCGCGGGGCTGCACCATCCAGGGATCGTTCGCTATGTGGCGCACGGAAACGATGCCCGACATGGACCGTTCCTCGCGATGGAGCGGCTCGACGGCGAGGATCTCGCGACGCGACTCGAGCGCGCGCCACTCGAGGTTGGCGATAGCCTGGAACTGGCCCGGCAGCTCGCGCTAGCGCTCGCGTGCGCGCACGACCGCGGTGTCGTTCATCGCGATATCAAGCCACGCAATCTCTGGCTTGCCGGAAGCGATCCGCGTTCGGTGAAGGTGCTGGACTTTGGCATCGCCCGCGCGCGCGGTGCGACGAGCCTGACGGGAACCAACGCGATCATCGGCACCGTCGGATACATGTCGCCCGAGCAGGCTCGCGGCGCTCCGTCGGTGGACGCCAAGGCCGACTTGTTCTCGCTGGGCTGCGTGCTGTACGAGTGCTTGACCGGCACCTTGGCGTTCCCCGGCGATCATGTCGTCGCGGTCCTCGTCAAGCTGCTGCACGACGAGCCCCCTCCCCTCCGCGACGTGCGGCCCGATCTACCCGTCGAGCTCGACCTGCTCGTGACCTCGCTGCTCGCGAAGGACTCGTCGGATCGTCCGGGAAGCGCCTCCGCGGTCGTCGCGGCGATCGAGTCCCTTGGGGCTGTCACCGCACCTCCGCCGCGTCCTGCGGGCGCACGCTCCTCTGAAGCCGAGTCGAGCTCGAGCAGTGGCGAGCAACGAATCCTGCAGCTGCTGCTCGTCGATCCGTGTGACGACGTCGTTTATGATCACACCGTGCGGGCGCATCGGCTCGGCGCCGCGGACGCTCATCGGGATGCGACCGATCCGCTCGAGCGCGGACTTGCGCAGATCGAGCGGACCACGACCCCGTTCCAGGCGACGCTGACTCCGCTGCGGAACGGTATGGTGCTCGTGACGCTGTCCGAACGCGGATCGGCGCGAGATCGCGCTGAAGCGGCCGGAGCGGCTGCGCTGGCGATCGTCGAGGCGACACCGCGGGCGCGCGTTGCAGTCGCCAGCGGCCGTGGCGCTTCGAGCCGCGGCGTGCCCGGGGGAGTTATCGATCGCTGCGCGGAGGTGCTCGCTGCCGTGGCGCCGGGACGCGTCGGGATCGACGCGACGAGTGCGCGACTCCTCGAAGAACGCTTTGTCGTCGAGGTGAGCGACGGCAGTCCGTGCTTGCGGCTCGTGCGCGAGCGCGCGGCTCCGGGCGGAGACCACCTGCTGCTCGGCAAGCCGGCGCCGTGTGTGGGACGTGGCAAGGAGCTGGCGCTGCTGGCGGCGATGGTCGAGGAATCCATCGAAGAGTCCCTCGCTCGCAGCGTACTCGTGACAGCCACCGCCGGTGCGGGCAAGTCTCGACTTGCACACGAGGTGATCCGCTGCGTCGCGAACCGGCCCGCGCTGCAGATCATCGCCGTGCGCGGCGATCCGGTCGAGGCCGGCTCGAACCTCGCGATGTTGAAGCTGCTCGTGCGGCGGATCGCGGGAATCGAGAACACCGACCCGACGGACGCGTGCGAGCGCGCGTTGCGCAGCGTCCTCGATGGCGCCGCGCCAGATCCCGAGCGTGCCTGCGAGTTCCTGGTGTCCGACGTGCTCGGTCGACCGATCGAAGCGGCACGCACGCCGGAGTTTCGCGCCGCGCTCAAGGATCCCACAGAGCGGGGTGCATGGCTCGAGCGGTCGGTCTTCGAGCTGGTCGACGCGTACAGTCGGCGCGGCCCGCTCGTCCTCGTGCTCGACGATCTCCACTGGGCGGGGGACGCGACGATCGCGTACGTCGGCGAGATCTTGCGTCGCCTTCACGCGCGTCCGTTGTTCGTGCTGGCCCTCGCACGCCCCGAGGTCGACGCGCGGTTCACCAAGCCGTGGCCGGCGTCGCAACGGATCGTGCTCGATCCGCTCACCCGTCGCGCTGCCACCGAGCTCGTCCGCACCGCCCTCGGACCGGCAGTCGCGGATTCGGTGGTCGCGCTCCTCGTGGACCGCGCGCAGGGTAACGCGTTCTATCTCGAAGAGCTCGTACGTGCCTTCGCAGCGGGCCGTCACGAGCTTCCGGAGACGGTCCAGGCGATGGTCGAGGCACGCCTGCAGCACGAGGACGCCGACGCTCGTCATGCCATGCGATCGGCGAGCGTGTTCGGCCAGCGCAGCTCGGCCGCTGCCATCGCGACGCTGATGGATCGGCTCGAGCCGGCGGTTCGGGTCATCCTCGACCGTCTCGCCAACGCCGAGCTCCTCGATCGCGAACACGACGAGCGCGACGTGTTCGTGTTTCGGCATGCCATCGTGCGCGACGTCGCGTACGCCATGGTGCCGGCGTCCGACCACGTCGAGGTGCACCGGCGCGCCGCGAAGTGGCTCGAGGACCATGGCGAGACGGATCCCATGGTGCTCGCCGGGCATCACGAAGCAGCGGGCGATCACAAAGCCGCTGCCCGATTTCTGACTGACGCCGTGGTGCAGGTGGCAGCGCTAGGACAGATCCAGAGGTCCGTGGAGCTTGCCGACCGAACGCTCGCCATGCCGGGCTTGACGGAACGCCGCGCGCGCCTGGTCCACATCTATCGAAGTAGCGCGTTGATGGGCCTCGGCCGGTTCGCCGAGGCCGAGCAAGCAGCTCGCGATGCAATCCGCCTGGCGCCTCATGCGAGCACGGCCTGGATGGGCGGAACCGCCATTCGCGCTTCCGTGCTCTGCTTCCTCGGTCAGCCAGCCGAGGCGATGCAACTTGCAGGTGCCATGGTGCGAGACTCCTTCCAGGCGCTTGGCGATTCCGCCCTCACGCTGTGGAATGTCGGCATGGTCCTGGCAACGGGCGGGCCACACGATCAACTGCGCGCCGTCGCGGATCGTGCCGAGCTCGCCCTCTCGAAAGGCCCCTGCGATCCCGCATTCGCAATCCTCGTACAGGGGGTCGTGTCGCTGGCGGCGATCAACGCGGGCACTAATGTCGGGCGCGCGCTCGAGTACGCGGAGAGCGCCGGCGCGCTCCTCCCACACATCGCGAACTCGTTGACTGCCGGCTGGTGCGAATGGTGGCGAGCCTGGGTGTTCTGGATCTCGGGACAAGACGAACGAGCGCTCGCCACGGCGCGACGACTGTTGCAAGAACCGCAGTGGCAGGAGTTGTCACTCCTGCAGTCCTACGCGACGAGTATGTTTGGATATTTCGGGTCGTCGCATACGGGCGTCGTGGTGCCGACAAGTCCGATGATCCGCCAGTTCATCACCGGTGGCGAAGCCGCCGCGAGATTCACCGCTGGCGACCTCGAAGCCGCGGAGCAGCTCGCCGACCTCGCGCTCGAAAACGCAGCGGTGATGCCATGGACGGCGCCGAGCGCGGCGACGATCCTCGCGCGGATCGCCCTCGGGCGAGGCGATCCGGATCGCGCTCTCGCACTCCTCGATCGCGGTCTCGAGGTCGCACGCACCCGATGCGCTCCGATTCGTCACACGGCAGAGGCATGGGCGTGCCTCGTCGACGTTCACCTCGCGCGCAACGATCCGCAAGCCGCGCGTGGCGTGAGCGACGAGGCGCGGGCATGGTTGCTCGAGATCGCACGCGGGATCGGCCCACCATGGCGCGAGGCGTTTCTGCGCGCGAAGCCTTACAGCAGCCTCGTCTGATCGGGCGCGTCCTGCATCGTCTCGATCACGACCGCGTCAGGATCGTGCCGTCCGCACCGCCGACGACGAACAAACCGCGCTACCGGCAGGTGTCGTACGTATCGAAGCAGGGCGTGCCGGTGCATGGCGGTCCGCACTGCCCGGTCAGGCAATCGAGATCGCGAAAGCAGGTCTCGCCGAGCCCGCAGCCGCCGCAACTCGCGCCGCAATCGACGCTGGTCTCGAAGCCATCGCGGACGCCGTCGCTGCAGGTCGGCGCCGCGCACGTCCCGTTGCAAGCGTTGCTCTGACAGTCGCTCGGCTTGGTGCACGCGCGTTCGGCGCCGCACCTGGTGCACGAGCCGCCGCAGTCGACGTCGGTCTCGTCGCCGTCCATGACCCGGTCGTAGCAGGTGTCTTCAGGTGGCGCGGTCGAGCAGCGCCCGGCCGCGCACGGCGTGAGGTGGATGCGAAAGCCGAGCGAGAGCAGGTCGCGCCCGCCGAGTTCGACGTCCGCCGCCATCAGCGACCCGACCAGCGCGTTGGTGTTCCACTCGTCGCGCGTCACGACGTGATCCATTGGCTTGGTATCGAGCAGCTCGAAGAAGATCCGGTGGTCGGCGGGGTTCGCGGCGATCATCTGCATCGCGCCCTCGAAGGCGACCTGGCGCGCCTCGTCGGGGTCGACGGCTCCAGCGATCACACCGATGTAGCCGCCGGCGCCGTCGGGCTCGATCGCCATCCGCGCGTGCAGCAGTCGCAAGATGCTCGGGTCAGCGCCGATGAAGACCGGCAGGTGCAGCATGGCTTCGCCACGCGGGATCGTCGTCACGAACGCACCCGCGACGAGCTCGCCGCCGATCAGCTGCGAAGCCTCGCCATCCGAGCCGAAGTAACGGATCGCCACGGTTCGATCGTCCTGGTGGTCATCGGCGAGGATCTCGACCGACGATGCGATCACGCCGGCGGCCATCATGTCGCGGCCATGCGAGGTGATGTTGCCGATCGAGCTGAGCGCGCCGACCACGATGCCGAGCTGGTTATCGACGGTACCGTCATCGTTGAGGTCGAGCCCGAGCTCGCGTGCCGCGCCGTTGTTGAGCGGCAGATCGATCCCATCGACCACGAACCGGCGCGCCTCGCCCGTGTACTCGGTCTCCGTCGCTTCGCTCCCTGTACAGCCGGCGACGAGCGCCACGACGGCCATCCATCCTCGGTGCATGCTCGGGTCGATTGCAGTCACGGTGCCAGGTCGGACCACGGTAAGTACGCGAGCTGCCTTCGCGCGCGGCCGGAAACCCGCGAAGGTCGCGAAGGTCGCGACACTGTTGTCGTGGTCGCACCGGCGGGCTGTTGCCGAGCGGAAGCTTCCCGACAGTACAGGGCCGGGAGCCGAGTTGCGCCGGCAGATACCGTCCCCTATCGTCGTGCCCGATGCTGACTGGAGCGATCATCGGGTGTGTCGTCGCGCTGACGATGATGATGTTGAACCGCAGCAAGGCCAAGAAGGGCACCGGCCTGCCGGGCAACCTCGAGCAGGCGCTGCGCGGCCAGCCGCCGAAGACGCTCAAGCAGATAGCGGCGCTCGTCGGCAAGGACTCGTTCATGGGCCGCGGCGAGGTCGCGCAGGCACTCGCGGCGTTGCAGAGCATCGGCAAAGTGCGAACCATTCCCGCGCCCGAGGGGACGCCGCAGCTCAAGAAGGTCGACTTCATCACGTACGAAGTCATCGCCGCGCCCCCGACGTAGCGGACGCCGCCCGTTCGACACAACCGAGCCGAAACGCACGGTGCCGAGGGCGCAGCAGCCGCGCCGCCGGCGCACGTCCAAGCGCGCCACTTGCATTGCTGGTCGGCATGACAACGCCGACGCCTCCGAAGCAACCGACTCCACCGGTACCGCCCGCCGATCCTGACGACGATAACGTCGTCCGCAAGGAGCTCTCGAAGGGTGATGTCCGCCCCGATGGGCCAGGCGATGAGACCGCCCCCGTGCAGCCCGAGCCCGAGAAGTAATAACCGCGGTTCGCGAGCCTCGGGTCAGGCCGCGGGCCGTTCGTCGACGAGGCCACCCATCTCGACGCGCTCGACGCCGCTGTCGATGTGGAGCGGCAGCACCAGGTCGGTGAACACCCGATGGAGCAGCGGCACGTTGCCGTAGCGAACGCTGCCCTGCTTGCCGCGCGAGCCCACCGACGGCGGAAGCGCGAGTCGCGCGCTGGTCTCGCCGAGAATCTCGACATCGATCGCCGGGTCGAGCGCCTGGACCGCGGTGGTGAATAGCTTCGGCTCGAAGGGCGTCTTCACATGCAGATCGAGCAGCGGCCGATCGCACGCGAGCCAGCTCTCGTAGCCGGTCACGGCAAATGGTTGCTTCTCGGCCCACTGGATCGCGGCGGTGTACGCACGGCTGCGCCGTTCGGCAGCGCGCGCGTGAGCCAACCCCGCTGCGATCGTGAGCGCGAGCGCCACCGAGCACAGCAGAAAGAGCAGGACCTTTTCGTCGCCCGTCAGCGCCGGCGCCTTCCCTGCGTGCGTCAAGGCGAGGAGCGCGAACACGTCCACGAAGAGCGCACCGATCCACATGATCGAGTCGTGCTGGGTAGCCGCCGTCGCGCGCATGCGGCGATCCTCGGCGTCCGACGCGGACAGCAGCTTCGATTGATCGGGGATTCCACCGGGCAGGATCGTCGCTGCGAGCTTCTCGAGAACCGACGAACCGCCCTTGCCCGGCTGGCGCAGGGGCGATCCACTCACGGCACCTGGATCTGCGTCGCTCACAACGCTCTCCGCGCGAGCTCCACATCGAAGCGGCGCTCGAGGTCCCCTACATCCATGCGGCCCTTATAACCGAACCAGCCACTCGCGGCACGTGCACGCGACGTCGACGAGCTTCGCGATTGCCGCATCGGCTTTGCTCATGCGCAGCTTACTGGGAGGCCGAGCAGCTGTTGTAGTTGGTCTCGCAGCTGCTCTCGCAGAACCTGACGTTCTGCTCGCAGCCCTGCTTGCACGTGCTGCACTGACGATTGCACTCGTCCCAGCCCATGCTCGTCGAGCAGCTTCCACAACCGACGCATCTCGAGGTGCAGGAGAAGTCCGAGCTGCTGCAACTCTCGCGACACTTGCTGCGCTCCCCGCTGCAATCGCGTCGCGGTCGCGGCGACGAGTACGAGCCACCCGACGACGAGCGCGACGGCTTCGGGTCTTTCGCGCCGTCCTTCGACGTGCCGGTCCCGGTGAGCGAGAACGGCGCGAGCGCGGTCGGGGGCACGACTGCGTTGGTCGCCCGCTTCGCACCCAGGAACTGACCGTCCGTGGCTTCCTTGGTCCCCATCGGTGCGAGCACGACCTTGAGGCTCGCCTTCGCGCGGGGCTCCATCTCGACGGTGCCTGCGTAGGGTTGGTAACCGAAGGCGTCGATCACGATCGAGTGCTTGCCGGGATCGAGATCGATCCGCTCGACCGGAGAGACTCCGACGAACCGGCCGTCGACGGTCACGTTGGCGTCGACCGGTCTGGAGGTCACCACGAGCTGCGCGAGCTCAGCGGTTGGTGGAGCTGCAGGCGTGCTGCTGGCCTTGGTCGCACGGCCGATCAGGATCCCGATCAACAGCAGTGCGAGCACGGCACCCGCCGTGATGCCGGCCAGCACGAGGCGCTTGTCGGGCAGCTTCGTCGGCGTCGGCGCGACGGGCGGATGTGCCGGTGCGGTCGCGCCGAAGCCGTCGGGCTGCTGCTGCATCAGGCCACCTCTTACCCCATCACGCGCGGGACGCGAGCAGTTACGCGCAGCGTGCCGACCGTGTCGTGCTCAGCGGCCGATGCGAATGCGCCAGCCCCCGGGCACGTAGATCGGGCGGCCGGTGCGGACCTTCCACGTCGGGCGTTGCCACGTGTGCTGCGCGCCGTCGCGGTAGGAACGACCCTTCGTCCGTCGACTCGGGTCGCCCCCCCGCACAGATCCGGGCGGGCGCACAGCCGTCCCAGGAAAACCGTGAGCATTCGCAGAGTCAGGGGGGCGATCCGCCCGCGATGACCTTGAACGTCACGCGTGCCTCGACGATCGACGAATTATTCCGCATGGCGCGCACCTCGTACGTACCTACCTTCAGGTTCCCGAAGACGACATTACCGTCCTCATGGATGTTCACGTACTGATAGGCGAAGAACTGATCGTCGGGTGAGCCCGCGACTGCGAGCGAGATCCAGTCCGTCGGTCCGCCCAGGTTCGTGTAGCTCACGACGATGAGTTGGCGGTCGTTGTAGAATGTCCGGTTCGTCTCGAGCGTGACCGGGTCTTGTGCTGGCGGAGGCGGGGGCGCGGCGATCGTGAACGCGGCGGACGCACCGATGTCGTAGCTATCGCCACGATAGAACCGCGCCTCGTAGTTGCCCGGTGAGAGGCCGCTGAACGTACGGGTTCCGGACGCGTCCACGTACGACCACTGGACATACGAAGTACTCGCGGCTCCAGCAGCGGAGATGCCGATCCAATCTGCCGAGCTGGTCGAACCAGCGTAGGTGACGATGACGGCCTCACCCGTCGCGTACACTGCCTTGTTCGTCGCGATCGAAAACGTGGTTTGCGGAGCTGGCGCCACCGTGAATGAGGCGGTCGCGTACACGTCGTAGCTGTCGTTCAGGAACACGCGCACCTCGTAGGTGCCGTCGGCGAGTCCGCCGAACGTCGCCTGGCCGCTCGCCGTATCGACGTATCGATAGTTCACGAACTCCGAGTTCCCTGCGCCCGCGGGGTAGAGGCCGATCCAGTTCAACGGGCTCGGCGGCAAGCCGCGGAAGTCGACGACGATCGTTTCGTTCGTATCGAACGTATCCGCCGCGTCGACCCCGTTGCCGATCGCGATCTCGGTACTCTCCGCTGCCACGACGTAGGTCTGATCGTTGAACGATCGCGCGACATACGCTCCGTTAGGCAAGTCGGTGAACTGCACGCTGCCCGATGGCGCACCGTTCGTGAAAGCGAAGCGCACGACCTGATCGGGTGTCGAGCCCGGAAGCGCGATTCCGATCCAGTTGTCGGCCGTGCCGGAGAGACCGGTATAATTCACGGTCACCGTCGCGCCCGGAGCGTACAGCGTCGCATCCGTCGTGACGGTCGGAGCAGTCGATGCTGCAACCGTGAACGACGCGCGCGCCTCCACCGTCAAGGACTGCGTTGCTTGGTAGTCGAAGTACCCACGTGCTTCGTAGTCACCTGGCGGCAGTAGTGTCTGAAATACGTGCGCGCCGTCCGTCCCTTCGACGTAGGACCACGAGATGTAGTCGGTATCCGGTGCACTCGCGCTCGCGACCGTGAGCCAATCAGTGCCCGAAGCCGGAAAGCCCGCGAACATCACCGTCACGGCCTCGCCCGGGGTGTACGCGGTCTTGTCAGTCGCGACCGAAGTACCCGTCGCATGTTGCGCGGTAGACGACGTTGGCAGCTCGACGGCACAACCGCTGACTGCGAGTAGCAAGAGGACTGCGCGAATAGCGACGTTGTTCACTGAGCTCCTTCATCAAAGTGCGCGAGAAACGCGCACGCCCCTGGAACAAAGTGGAACACGGAGTACCCACGGGTCTCAAGTCGCACCCGGGTAACCGCCCTACCGCGCTGGTGTGTGGGTGTGGGTTCGTAGGCGCGACATGCGACTCTCAGACCCTCGTGGTACTGGCCCTGGATGGCGCTCGAGATCCTGCGCGACGTGTTTGGCCACCCGGGGTTCCGCACGGGCCAGCGCGAGGCGATCGAGGCCGTGCTCGCCGGACGCGACGCCCAGGTGCTGCTGCCGACGGGCGCCGGCAAGTCGCTGTGCTACCAGGTGCCGGCAATCGTACTCGCACGGCGCGGTGCGGGTACGACGATCGTGGTGTCGCCGCTGATCGCGCTGATGAACGATCAAGTGGGCGCGCTCGAGGCACGCGGCGTGGCGGCGGCGGCCATCCACAGCGGGCTCGACGACGAGGCGCGGGTCGCGACGATCGCGCGGTTCGCGCGCGGCGAGCTCGCGCTGCTCTACGTCTCGCCGGAGCGTGGCGTCCTCGATAGCTTCAAGCGGCTGCTCGGCCGCACGCGCATCGCGATGGTCGCGATCGACGAGGCGCACTGCGTGAGCCAGTGGGGCCACGACTTCCGCCCCGAGTACCTGCGGCTCGCCGAGCTACGCGACGTCACGGACGCGCCGGTGATCGCACTCACCGCGACGGCCACGCCGCGCGTGATGGACGAGATCGCGCGCTCGCTGGCGCTGCGGGAACCGGTGGTCGTGCGGGGTGACTTCCGGCGGCCGAACCTCGCGTTCGAGGTCACCCAGGTGCCTCCCGGCGGCGGCGAGGCCGTTCGGATGGCGGCAACGATCGATGCGCTCGACGGCGCCGGGCTACGGCAGCGCCACGGCAGCGGCCGCGCGATCATCTACTGCAGCACGCGCAAGACGGCAGAGGATGTAGCCGGGCGGCTGAAGCAGGCGGGATTTGCGGCCGCGCACTATCACGCCGGCCGCACCACGCTCGCGCGCGAACGCGCACAGGCCGGCTTCGCGCTCGGGCGTACGCGCGTGCTGGTCGCGACGAACGCGTTCGGCATGGGCATCGACTATCCGGACATCCGCGTGATCGTCCACTACCAGGCACCCGGCAGCCTCGAGGCCTACTACCAGGAGGCCGGTCGAGCCGGACGCGATCGCGAGCCTGCGCGCTGCCTGCTGCTGTTCGGCGCCGGCGATCTGGTGACCCAGCGCCGGATCTCACAGCGCGGCGCGAGGAGCGCCACGATCATGGCGCGCAGCGAGGCGGCGCTCGCCGCGATCGCGCGCTACGCCGAGACATGGAGCTGCCGCCAGCAGACGCTGTGCGCGCACTTCACCGGGAGCGACACCCACGTCGCCTGCGCGACTTGCGACGCCTGCCGCGGCCCTGCCCCGCCCGCGCGCGTCGTGGCCGCGCCCGCGTCGTTGCTCGGTTCCGCCGCGCAGCAGTTGATCCTCGCCGCGCTCGCCGCGCATGGCCGGCCGGTCGGCAAGCTCGTCCTCGCGAAGGCGCTGCGCGGCAGCCAGGCCAAGCCCGTCGTCGTGCAGGGGCTCACCCGGATCGCGCAGTACGGCGCGCTCGCCGACAGCAGCGAGGAGTCGATCGCCGCGACCATCGAGGAGCTCGTGCGCGAGCGGCGCCTCGTGCGCCGTGGCCGCAAGTACCCGACGATCGCGCTGCCCGGCGCGGCGAAGGCACGGGGGTCGCGCACCACGAACGCCGGTCGCGGGCGCGGTGGCGACAGCTCGCGCACCACCGGTCTCATCGTCGAGCTCGAGCGCTATCGCAAGCGGATGGCCCGCCAGCTCAAGTGGAAGCCATTCATGATCTTCCAGCGCAAGACGATCCTCGCGCTCGATCAGCAGCGGCCCGAGACGCTCGCCGCGCTCGACAAGATCGCCGGCCTCGGCGCGAGCCGGATCGCGCGGTTCGGCGAGGACGTGCTCGCGATCGTGTGCCGCTACGGCGGGTCGTCTGGACCGCCCGCCACCGTCGAGCCAGCCGTGCGCGATCTGGTCTCGCAGCTGCGCGACGCCTGACGGACGAATCAACCAGCCGGCTTGGGTGGCAGCTGCGAGCTCGGGGTCGAGCGCGAGATCGCGAGCTCTTCCTCGTTCATGTCGGCCAGGATGTCGGCGAACAGCGGCGTGCTGAGATAACGCTCACCGGTGTCGGGCAGCATGCAAAGGATGGTCGAGCCCTTCTCCGCGGCCGCCGCCACCTGGAGGGCGCACCCAAACGTGCCGCCCGAAGAGCTCCCGCAGAAGATGCCTTCCTTGAGCGCGAGCTCCCTCGCCCACTTCATCGCGTCGGCGCCGGCGATCGAGATCGTCTGATCGAAGAGCTTCATCTCGACGGCGTCGCCTACGAGCTTTGCGATGAAGTCCGGGGTCCAGCCCTGCAGCGGGTGCGGCTTGAACGACGGATGCGGCGATGCCGGCGAACCATCCGGGTTGCGAGCCTGTGCAACACCACTGCCGACCAGCGGGGCATCGGCGGGTTCGCAGAGGACGATCTTGGTCTCGGGGCGCTCCTTCCGGAGCACGCGGCCCACTCCCTTGAGCGTGCCGCCGGTGCCGTAACCGGTCACCCAGTAGTCGAGGCGTTCGCCGGCGAAGTCATCGACGATCTCGCGTGCGGTGGTCTTCGAGTGAAAGTCTGCGTTCGCCTCGCTCTCGAACTGGCGTGTCATGAACCAGCCGTTGGCAGCAGCAAGCTCCTTGGCCTTCCTGACCATGCCCACCGCGCGCTCGGCGGCGGGCGTGATGACCACCTTCGCACCGAGGAACCGCATCAAGCGCCGGCGCTCGACACTGAACGGTTCGGCCATCGTGAGCACGAGCGGATAGCCTTTCGCCGCGCACACCATCGCGAGGCCGATGCCGGTGTTGCCACTCGTGGCCTCGACGACGGTCTGCCCGGGCGCGAGCGCGCCGGACTGCTCGGCCGCCTCGATGATGCCGAGCGCGAGGCGATCCTTGACGGAGCCGAGCGGGTTGAACGCCTCGACCTTGACCCACAGGTTGACGCCCTCCGGCGCGAGCCGGTTGATGCGAACGACGGGCGTGTTGCCGACCGTCTCGAGAATGCTTCTATACTTGCGCGCCATGGTTGGTTCCTTGTTCGTCGTCGCTCGAGCGCGACGGCACGCCGACCATCGCATCGAGCCCCCCCCCGTACGCGATCGCCTGGGCTCAAAGTGAACCCGAACTTCAAAATGGCCGCGCGGGGCGGCAAGTCACGGCGGGTTCGCCGAGCGGACCGCGGTGATCACAGCTTCGGCAGCTGGTGGCTCGCGCGTTCGTCCTGCAGGCCGCGGATGAGCTCCCACTGCGGCCAGATCGGCGCCTTCCAGTCGCTCGCGTTGTCGTGACCGGCGAGCTTCGCCGGGTGCTTCGGCGCCTCGGCGTGGAGGTGCCGGACGAGGTTCGCGAGGGACTCGAAGAGCTCCTTGGTGGCTTCGTCGAGTCGCTTGCCGAGGGCGGCACGGCCGGCTTCGTTCTCCGGCTTCTTCTCCTGGACCGCGAGCGGCTTGGCATCGGTCTCGAGTTGCTCGAGGGCGTGACAGGCGGAGTTCAGTCGCCCCACGGCAGCCGCCGCGCGCGTCTTGTCGACCCACTCGGCCTTGCGCTCGGTTTCCCACTTCGCCCAGTCGCGGCCGTGATTGGTGAGCTCGCGCGCTTGCGAGATCGAGAAGAAGGGCTCGGTCGACGCGTGCGGCGAGTCTCCCTTGTGATCGGTCTTGAGCTTGTCGGTCAACCAGTCGCCAACCACTGGGACCTTCTTCGTTTCGCCGATGTCGGCGAGATGCCCGAGGAGGGACGACGGCGAATAAATCGCGTCGCCTTTCGGGATGACGTCGTTGAAGCCCGGCATCTTCGCGAGCAGCGGTGAGCCGGTCTGGCCCTTCGAGACGCTCTCCATGGGGTTCGTCGGATCCCAGTGGATGTTGTTGTCGCCGGCACCTACATCGACGCCCATGTGCATGCCGGGATTGCCCGCGCCGCTGTCCTGGCGATACCAGTCGTGCGCGGTGCCGTAGTGCTTCGCGCGAACCGCGCTCTGCGGCCAGTCCCTGCCCCACTGGCCGTTGGTCGCGATCGGCAGCAGGCTCGGACCCTTGAAGTGGATGCCCCACGAGCTGCCGTAGTTCGCGACGTCGACGAGCGTCACGATCGAGGGCAGCACGCCGGCCGCGCGTGCACCCGGGATGATCTGCGCGAGCGTGTGCAGGTGCTTGACGCCGTAGGCCTTGTCGACGCGATCCCAGAACGGGCCGGTGATCGGCGCCTTGCTCGCGTCCTTGAAGCACTCGTCCTTCGAGCGCCACAGCAGATCGACGATCGCCTGATCCATCGCGGCGTACTCCGGCGGCCGCTTCGCGGGATCGTTGCGGTCGTCGACCGCAGGCGCACCCTCGAGACCGCCCGTCAGGGTCGACTTGCCGGGGGCCGCGATCGCCGAGGCGCCGCTCTGGGTCGCCACGTCCGCGGCGCTCGCACCTCCAACCTTCTTCGGTACGAGACCCGTCGACACGTCGCGCCATGATACGCGCCGATCGTCCGATGCTGCCGCATCAATTTCGTGGGGCAGTGTGGGGATTCGTATTACAAGTCCGCGGCGTCGAGCGCGAGCTGCGCAACAACCCGGCGTGTCACTCGCGGCGCCCGAGATGGAGCGAGCCAGCGAACGCTGGCGAGCGGCGCGCGACGAAGTAGCCGAAGGCGCCGGCGGTAAAGAACATGATGACGCTGTAGATCGCCGGCGGGATCGCCATCATCGGGTTGTTCAGCAGCGCCGGGCTCGACGCGATCGTGATCGCGAGGGCGCCGTTGTGGATCCCGATCTCCATGCCGATCGCGATCGCTTGCTTGCGCTCGACCCGCGCGAGCCGCGGGATCACGTAGCCCACGAGCAGGCTTGTCAGGTTGAACGCGAGCGCGGCGAAGCCGACCTGGGCGAAGAAGGTCCCGATGTTCGCGCGCTCCTTGATGATCGCGGCGCCGACGAGGAGCAGCAGGAACACCGCCGAGATCACGCGCACGGGTTTGTCCATGCGATCTGCGATGCTCGGCTTGCGCGACCGGATGATCATGCCGAGCACGACGGGTACGAGGACGATCGCGACGACCTGCAGCACCTTGCTGAACTGCAACGGGATCGAGCGGCCCGCGCCCATGAAGTGGGCGAGCGAGAAATTGACGATCAGCGGAAGGGTCGCGAGCGAGAGCACGCTGTTGACGGCGGTCAGCGTGATGTTGAGCGCGACGTCGCCCTTCGCGAGGTGCGAGAACAGATTCGCGGTCGCGCCGCCCGGCGAGGCCGCGAGGAGCATGAGCCCGACCGCGAGCGCGGGGCCGAGGTCGAACAAGTGCGCGATGCCGAGGCAAGCCGCGGGCAGGATCAGCATCTGGCACGCGAGGCCGATCGCGACGGCCTTGGGGTAGACGATGACGCGCTGGAAGTCGGCGAGCGTCAGGCTGAGCCCGAGCCCGAGCATGACGATGCCGAGCGCGACTGGTAACAGCACGGACGTGATGACGCTCTGCTCCATGATCCGTGCCCCCAGTGCGAGCCGTGGTCGTACCACGGGCCATCTCAGATCATGTTGGTTGCGTCGTCCACAGGCCCGGTGGTACCGCGTCTGCATGCGCCATCGCCTCGCCGCCGTCCTTGTCGTCGCGGCTTGTGGATCGTCGCCCGGCACGTCGCCCGCCCCGGATGCCGGATCACCGGACGGTCCGCCGTCCACTGCCGTCGAGGACGTCGCGACCGGGATCACCGAGCCATCGACGATCACCGTCGATGCGGCGCACGTCTACGTCGTCCACGGCGCGTCGCAGATCTCGCAGGTCGCGAAGACCGGCGGCGCCATCGTGCCGCTCGCGACCGGCCAACGCGGACCGAGCAGCCTCGACGCGACCACCGACCGGCTGTACTGGGTCAACACCGGTACGCACTCGCTGGACTTCCGCGACGGCTCGGTGCGGTGCTCGGCCAAGACCGGCGGTGGCGACACCGAGCTCGCGACCTCGTTCTTCCCGGCCGCGCTCGCGGTCGACGGCGACACCGTCTACTGGGTCGAGGTCGATGGCCAGCGCGTCCGCCAGATCGGCATCACCGGCGCCGGCGCGATGACGCTCGACGACTCGCCGACGCACAAGACCTCGATCGCGGTCACGCCGACGCGCATCGTATGGACCGCGAGCAGCGACACGGCCGACGTGGTGTCGATGAGCCGGGCGAGCGGCGATCGCACGACGCTGTCGACGGCCGAGTACTCGCCGGGCTCTGCAGTCGTGATCGGCGATGATGTCTACTGGGTCGTCCGTCACGCGCTCTCGGACGACGGCTCGATCCGGGTCTCGCGCAACGGCGCGGCGCCGGTCGATGTCGTGTCGGACGAGTACTACCCGGTCGGGCTCGTCACCGATGGCAGCGCGCTGTACTGGACGAGCGATGGCCGCATCCGCACGGTCGCGCTCGCCGGTGGCACCGCGCACAGCTTCGTGACCGATCGCGGCGCGATCGGCGGTCTCGCGATCGATGGCGAGCACCTGTACTGGTCGGAGCCCGACCGCGACGCGATCGTTCGCGCCCGCCTGCCCTGACCTGCCATCCTGGAGCGCGACCGCGACTCTAGCTTTGTGCTCGCGGCCCGTGCACGAAGGCGATAGCCTGCGACCGCATGCGTCTGTCGACCTTCGCGCTCGTCGTCGTCGTGACCGCCATCGGTTGTCGCTCGGAGTCGAAGGATAAGTCGAAGCCGGCGCGCAAGGAGCCGGTCGTCGAGGCCTACGACCCGTTCCGGACCGATCGGCTGGGCCGAGGCCGCGCCGTTCGACGCGATCCTCGTCACCGCGGCGGCGCCCACGTTGCCGCGGGCGCTCTACGAACAGCGCGGTCGGCGGCCGCATGGTCATCCCACTCGGGCCGCTCGGCGTCGACGACCAGTATCTTCAGGTGATCACGCGGACCGTGAATGGGCCGGTCCCGACGACGCTGTTCGCGGTCAGCTTTGGCCCGATGCTCGGCGACCCGATGCCGTGATCGAGGTCGCGGAGTAACCTCGATCATGCTGTCCCGCGCGCTGATCATCGTAAGCCTCATCGTGGCCGCCGCTGCGTGCCGTTCCGAGTCGCCGCAGATGCAACCGGCATCCAAGGCCGTGCCGCGCGTGGCCGCCCCGCGCGAGGCCGACCAGCCAACACCTACCGATCGCTTCGCCGAGGCCCGCGAACGCATGGTCGCCGAGACGATCGAGGCGCGCGGGGTCCGCGATCCACGCGTGCTCGAGGCGATGCGTCGCGCGCCGCGCCACGAGCTCGTGCCGGCATCGCTCCGTGACCGCGCCCACGAAGACAATCCGCTGCCGATCGGCCACGACCAGACGATCAGCCAGCCCTACATCGTCGCGGCGATGACCGAGGCTGCGCAGCTCACGCCTGGCGAGAAGGTCCTCGAGGTCGGCACCGGCAGCGGTTACCAGGCGATCGTGCTCGCCGAGATGGGCGGCCTCGCCATCTACTCGATCGAGATCGTCGAGCCGCTCGCGAAGCGAACCCACGAGCTCCTCGCGAAGCTCGGCTACGACAAGCTGCACCTCCGGATCGGTGACGGCTATCGCGGCTGGCCCGAGGCCGCGCCGTTCGACGCGATCATCGTGACCGCCGCGCCCGACGAGGTGCCGCGCCCGTTGATCGAC
>JBKJUF010000067.1:0-30877 GCA_046590445.1 Kofleriaceae bacterium | reverse complement strand
GCCCCGCTCGCCAGCGTTCGCTGGCTCGCTCCATCTCGGGCGCGGCGACCGACGCGAGCGCCTGCTCGTAGAGCGGCCGCGCGCCGGTGACGTCGCCGGTCAACGCGCGGGCGCGCGCGGCGAGCATCAGCGTGATCGGATCCGGATCGGCCTTGATCGCGCGTTCGAGCACGGGGAGCGCGTCGGCGGGACGGTCGAGCGCGAGCCGCGCGATGGCGAGGTGCTTCCACACGATCGGACCGGCAGCGAGCTGCTCGGCGCGCGCGAGCAGTGGCTCGGCGGTGGCGGCGTCGTTGCTCGCGAGCTTCGCGACGGCGACCGTGACGAGCGCCTCGGCGAGGAGCTTCTTGCTGCGCGGCGTGGTCGCGATCGCCTCGGCATCCGAGAGCGTCTTGACCGCGATCTCGGCCTGCCCGCTCGCGAGCTGCGCGGCGCCGAGCACGGTGTGCAGCGCCGCCTCGGCCGGCAGCTCGGCGGCGATCGGCGTCAACCGCGTGACGGCGACCGCGGCATCGCCCTTCGCCAGCAGGGTCTCGCCGGTCTCGACCCACCAGTCGGGATCGATGCCGGCCTGCGGCGGCGGCCCGAGCGCCTCGAGCGTCGCGAGGGCTCCCCCGTGATCGCCGGCGCGACGCAGCACGACCGCGAACCGGACCGTCCACCGGCGGCGGGTCGGCTCGCGCTTCACCGCGGTCTCGAGCTCGCGGCGTGCCTCGGCGAGGTTGCCGCGCGCGGCCTGCGCCTCGCCGACGAGGGCGTGACCGGCGGCGGCGCTCTTCGGCGCTCGCTCGAGGTAGCGCCGTCCGAGCGCGAGCCCACCGGTGATGTCGCCGAGCGCGAGGGCGCACTGGCCGTCGACGAGCCACACGTCGGGATAGGTCTCGGCGATCGGCTCGAGCTCGCGGAGCAGCGGACGCGCCTTGCGACAATCGATCGCGGCAGTCGACCACGCGACGCCGATCCGGGCGCGCAGATCGGTCTTGCGCTCGCTCGCCGCGCGCAGGAACAAGCCGAGCGCCTTCTGCGGCTGGCGGTAACGCAGGTACGCATCGGCGAGATCGACGCGATGACGTGCGTCCTCCTTCGCGAGCACCGCGGGGCGATGCGCGAAGTACGCCTCGAGCGAGAGGATCGCGTCGGGCCACTTCCCCGTCGCGTGCCAGTGATGGCCGAGCAGGAGCTGCGCGTCATAGCGCCGGGCATTGCGTGCGGTGACTTGCTGGAGCAGCGGGATCCCGGCGCTGGCATCGCCCGAGAGCACGAGCTGCGAGCCCAGCGCGGTCAGCACCTCCTCGTCGGCCGGCGACAGCGCCTGCGCGCGTCGCATCAGCTCGATGCCTTGCTTGTACTGCTTGCGCGCCGCGTATACCGCGGACCGCAGCACGTACGCCTCGACGCGCCGCGGATTGAGCGCGATCGCCTGATCGAGCGCCTTCGCCGCATCGTCGAGCGCACCGCGGCGCAGCGCGGCGCGGCCCTCGTCGACGAGCGCGGCGCTGTCGTCCTCGCCCTGGTTCGGTCGCTGCGCGTACGCGGGCGCCACGGCGACGACAAGCAGCAACGCGACGAGCGCACACCTAGCCGTCATACCGTTCACGTAGCGACCGTGCTCGCGAGCGCTTCCCGCTCGGATCCAGATTGGCCGCCAAGGCGCCAAAGCGCCAAGGGTTGAGAGGGACGACACGCCTGCCGTCGCGTGAGCCTGCGATCGGAGTGCGCGCACGAACGGATCAACCGAAACAACCCTTGGCGGACTCGGCGCCTTGGCGGCCAATCTGGAGCACCAGCGGAACACGAGCGGACGTCCGCCCGGATCGCCCGGCCCATCTGGCGGGTGCTGTTCATCGCGTATACGCCTTAGTACGAGTAGCCGACCTTGACATAGATCTCTCTGCCCTCGCCGGGCACGCGAGGGACGACCCTAGTGTCGGGCATCGAGCGGTCGTAGTCACCTGGTGCAGGCATCAGGTCGCGGGTGCCGATCAGGTTGCGCGCCCCGGCGCTGACGTCGAAGCCGTGCAGCTGTGGTGCGTACACCGTGAGGTTGAGTCCGACCCACGCCGGCGCGTCCGCGGAGGGCTGGTCGTTCGCGTCGGGCCGGGTCGGCCGCTTGCCGAGGTAGATCGCCTCCGCGGAGACGTGCCCGACGTCGAACAGCCTCGGGGTCGACGCGCCGAGACCCGCCGAGAGCGCAGGCGCGTTCGTGACGTCACCGTACGCGAGCGCGCCCATCACCTCGCTGCCGACCCGTGTGTAGGCGCCGCCGCCGAACACGTACCAGCCCGCGCTATTGCGATACGAGCCCTCGGCTTCGAGCCCGACCGATACCAGGCGGGTCACGTTCTGGAACTGCAGCAGATCGGGATCTTCGGGCGCCGGCCCCGCCTCGATGATGTCGCGGGCATCCCAGTAGTAGCCGGAGAGCCGCGTCGCGAGCCCCGGCAGCGGCCGCGCCCACGCGACCGCCTCGAAGCTGCGGATGGTCTCGGCCGACAGATCCTCGGGATGCGCGATGAAGTCGCTGGTGTCCTCGAAGTAGCCCTCGTACGCGCTCGGGTTGCGGAAGCCCTGCGCGTAGAGGAGCTTCAGCCCGTAGCGCTCCGGCTTCGCGAAGAACAGCGCGGCGCGCGGCGACAGCTTGTCCCCGAGCTCGGAGTGGCGATCGAACCGCAGCCCCGCGGTGTAGCCGAGCCAGCTCGTCGGCTGGCCATCGAGCTCGGCGTAGATCGCCTGCACGATGTAATCGAGCGGGACGTCCGCGAGGAGCTCGTCGGGGGCATCGCTGCGGAACGCCGTGCTCGCGGTGCGGTTGTAGCTCGCCTCGGTCCCGGCCGTGATGCCGAGCCGATCGGGGACCACGAGCTCGTAGCGTCCGCGGATCTCGGCACCGTACGTCTGCGCGGCGCCGGTGGACTCGAGCGGTGCCTCGAGCACGGGCTCGTAGGACGGCGAGATGTCGCGAAACGTGTAGAGATTCGCGTAGCCGCGCCATGCGACCGTGAGCCGCGACGACAGCTCGCGGGTGTGGCCGCCTTCGACGAGGAGCTGGGTGTCGACCTGGTCGTACGGCGGACCCGCGAGGTTGACGTCGTACGGTCCGAACGGCGACTCGCGATTGTACCGCACCGCGCGGAGCTGCGCGAAGCTGCCGCCGTACGCGCCGACGACGCCCGCGGCGAACGCGCGGGACCCGTCCTGGGCGAGCTCGAAGCCGGGATCCTCGTCGAGCGTGGTCGTCTCGCCGAACCGATCCATGAAGTGGAACGAGCCGCGCAGCTGGCGATCGACGTCACCCGCGGCGAACCCCGCGCTCGTCGTGATCCCGTTGATCGAGTGGACGCCGGTCCGGGCCCACGCGCGTGCGGTCTCGGTCGCTCCGCGGGTCACGATGTTGACGATGCCGAAGAACGCGTTCGTGCCGTAGACCGACGACACCGGGCCCCGGATCACCTCGATCCGCGCGATCTCGTCGATGCCGACGATCGCGTCGAATCCGACGCCGGCATAGGCGCCCCACGCCTCGTTGATGCTCGCGCCGTCGACGAGCACCAGGATCCGCGTGTTGAAGTCACCGGGGATCTGGAGGCCGCGGATGCCGATCGAGTACGAGAGGCGGTTGTCGACGAGGTATGTGCCGGCCACGGCGGCGACGGCCTCACCGATCGTGCGGTAGCCGAAGCGCCGCAGCCGATCGGCCGAGATCACGGTGACCGCCGACGCGACGTTGCCGAGGCTCTGCTCGCGCTTCGCGGCGCCGACCACGACGTCCTCGTCGGCCGCCGTCGCCGCGAGGACGGTCGCCGAGCTCGACGGTTCATCCTCGGCGGGTGGTAGCGCAGGCAGCTCGCGGGTGTCGACTCCCTGCGCTCGTGCGGCGGCGCCGGAGCTGATCACGATCGCCCCAGCGATCGCCAGCGCGCGCGTCACGCGACGTCTCGCCTCACTTCTGATTCGCGCTTGGCCACCGACGCCGGATCGTACTGGCAGAGCACGAGCGTCATGTCGTCCTCGGCGATAACGCCCTCGGCATAGGCCTCGAGCGTGTTGACCACCAGATCGCGGAGCCGCGCCAGCGCCGGGCCATCGGGCAACGGCTGGCCGGTGAGCGCGCTGCGGAGCCGGCGATCGCCGAACAGCTTGCCGGACGGATTCGCGCGCTCGACGACGCCATCCGTGAAGCACACGAACAGATCTCCGGGCCGCAGCTGCAGCGAGCCGCGCCGGATCTCGGTGGCGATGTTGCGATCACCGAGGGGGTTGCCGCTCGCAGCGATGATGCTCGCGTCCTCGAGGATCCGCGTCGCGCCGAGCTTGATCACGTACGGGAAGTTCTGCCCGGCGTTCGCGTAGTGCAGGATCCCGTTCATCGAATCGAACACCGCGGCGAACGCGGTCATCAGGACGTTGTGATCGCCGACCTGGCGGATCGCCGAGTCGATCGCGCGGAGCACCTGCTCGGGCGTCAGCAGCCGCTCGTCGATCCCCGACAGCGCCTCGACGGCTCCGCGCGCGGTCGCCGCGATCATCGCCGAGTGGATGCCGTGGCCGGTCGCGTCGCCAACGACGAGCAGCATCCGGCCGTTCGACAGCTTGCGATACGTCCACCAGTCGCCGCCGCAGCTCGACGCGGGCATGCAGTAGCCGACGATCTTGAGCGCGCCGTGGACGTCGAGCGTTTCGGGTGGCAGCATCGCCTGCTGGACCTGCCGCGCGAGCTCCATCTCCTTCTCGAGCGACGCCTTCTGCGCCTGCTCGACGAGGAGATCCGCGATCTCGTCGGCCATGTAGTTGAACGCACCCGCGAGCACGCCGAGCTCGTCGCGGCGCTCGTGCGGCACGCGCGTGCTGAGGTCACCGGCCGCGATGCGCTCGGCCTGCGCGGTCAGCGCCTTGATCGGCCGGGCGAGCTGCACGCCCTGCAGCGCCGCGAGCACGATGCCGATCGCGAGCACGACCAGCGAGACCAGCCACACCCGGTTCCGGGTCGCCTCGGCGCGGCCCTGTGCCTGGGCGAGCGAGGCCCCGAGCTCCTGCTCGAGGCCGGCGGTGGTGACGCCGATCCGCAGCGCGCCGACCGTGCGGGTGCCGACCTCGATCGGTGCGCCGTAGACCCAGCTGGTGCCGCTGCCGACCCGCGCATGGACGACACTGCCCGCCGTGGTGCCGCCCTTCAGGAGCTGCTCGAGCTCGGCGAGCTTCGCCTTGTCAGGTGCACCCGGCGTCGCCTGGACGAGGGTCCCGACATCGTCGGTGACCACGAGCCACTGCACGCGGTGATCGCCGCTCGCCTTGTCGTCGCTGATCGCGGCCTCGAGCACCGGGGTGATATCGGCGTACGCGCTGTTCGCGAGCGGCAGCGCGACGGCGTTGGCGACCGCCTTCACCACCAGCACGGACTCTCGCTTGATCGACTGCTCGCCGCTCTGCCGGCGTGCCGCGATCTGCTTCTCGGTGAGATCACCGATCGAGGTCTGCGAGAACCAGGTCGCGGTACCGACGGCAGCCGCGATCACGATGGACGTCGTGAGGATGAGCTTCACCGAGATCGGAATCCCGGCGCGGGCCTGACGGGCGTGACGCGACGCAGCCACCTACGACGAGGGTAGTGGATACCGACGGATCAAGGCAATCCGCGGAGGGCTCACAACTGCCGGCCGGTGCGTGCCGCACGCTCGACCGCGACCTCGAACAGCCGCTCCAGAGGCGCGGCCACGGCCTCACCTTCGAGGAGCCGCAGCGCGCGCGCGATCGCCTCGATCGTCGATACCCGACCTGGCTCGGGCGAAGCCCGCATCCGCGCGGCCGGCATCGGCGCATCGGGGAGGCGCAGGATCGGGAGCCCGCGCAGTGCCGGCAGCTTGCGGAACATCCTGCGAGCCTGCGACCACGTGGCGTCGAGCACGACCAGCTGGCGCGGCGGCACCGGTGGCGCGGTCTCGGTCACCGCACCCGTCGGAAACACGACCCACGCGCCGTCGAGCGACGGTAGCTCCACGGGTCCGCTGGTGCCGCCGTGATCGTGCAGCGAGCTGTTCGGCAGCGCGTAGTGCGCGAGTCGCCCGGAGTTCGACGACCGCCACTGCTCGAGGTGGTGCCGGATGATCACGACCCGGGTGACTGTCGGGATCGTCGGGATCTCAGCGCACAAGCAGTGCTGAAACAAACATCGGGTACAGCGCTCGTGGCCGGCGTTCACGCTACCTGCAGCAACGGAAGCCAACGTTGGGGAAGAAGAACTGGTCGTTGGCCAGCGTGAAGTTGAGCCCACACGTCAGGCCGTTGACGTCGTTGTTCGACGCGCCACCGCGGATCGGGTTCTGCCCCGCCGCGCGGGCCAGCGTCCACTCCTTGACGTTGCCACTCATGTCGAAGGCATCTGCGGTGCCGGGCCCGTTCGCGAAGCACATCGCCAGCGAGCCGGTCGCCAGGATGTCGTCCTGATCGCCGTTGACCGTGCCGCCACCCGACGCCGCGAGGTTCGAGCTCCCGATCGTCGCCGTGAACCGCGTCGTCGACACGATGGTGTTGACCGTCCACGTGCCGTTGTAACCGGTGACCCCGACGCCCGAGACGACCACCGGGATTCCCGAAGTCAGGCGGTGCGGCGTCGTCGTGGTGAACGTCGCGGTCGTGCCGGAGGACGTCGCGCCGCTCGGGCTCGCCGCGATCGCGACCGCCGCGGCGGTGTCGAGCTCGTCGCCGTTACAGGTCTGCGGCTGCGCGACCTTCGGGTTGCTCTGGTACGCCCAGGTCCGCTCGTCGAACGTCGGCGTGGTCGTGTTGGTGGCGCGCACGACCGCGATCGCATCGATGCGCACGCCGTCCTCGTTCATGTACACGCTGACGGTGTTGGTCCCCGCCGTCGCGCTCGAGGTCATGTTGGCGGACTTCACCCAGATCCAGAAGTTGTCGGGGCTCGCCGTCAGGGTCCCGCCCGTCGCGGGGATCGCTCCATTGAGCCCGACGTGCAACGCGTCGCTGGCGGTGTTCTGGTTGGTCTGGCAAGTCTCGCTGCCCGGACAATCCACGTTACCCGTGCACACCGTGGTGGTCGTCGTCGAACAGCGGCCAATCCCCATCATCCGGACCCACACCGCGTAGCTCGTGCTCGCCGCCATCGTGATCGTGAAGTCGAGACGCGCGGCGTTCGCCGGCGCCTGTGCCTGCGTCAACGTCGTGCCATTGTCGGTGAGTGCGCGCAGCGCGCTGATCCCCGAGAAGTCCTGGGTGTTCTGCACCGTCCAGCTATCGTTGCCACCGGTCGCGGTACCGGTTGTCTTGAGGACTGCATCCTCCGCCTCGATGAAGACGAAGTCGGTCGTGCCGGTCGGCCCCGCCACCGGATAGCTCGGGGCAGGCCCACACATCGACTGCCACTCCACCTCGCTGCACAGCGTCGCGCCGACACCACTACACGCGGCGACGGCCTGCGGATACGTGATGTTCGTCCACGGCAGCACGCCCGCGCGCGAGCACACGTGCGTCGTCTGCGTGCCATCGGCAGCGCTACGCGCATCGGGGCGCGACGCCTCGTACTTCATGATCTGCTTCGTCGAGCCCGGGATGGTCACCCAGTCCTGGCCCATCAGGTCACCGGTGATCGCGCCGTCATCGATGGTGCCGTTGCAGTCGTTGTCGATGCCGTCGCAGAGCTCGGCGCTCGCCGCGCCGCCCGCGGGGGCATTGCAGACCGCCGCGCCGGTGCCGGCCGCGGGACACACGAACACGCCGGTCGTCCGGCACGCGCCCTGGAGGCCGTTGTCGCACGCCTGACCGAGATTCGGCTGGCCTTCGTCGACGACTGCATCGCAGTCATTATCGAGGCCATCGCACTGGGTCTCGGCGGTGATGTTGCCCATGGCGTCCTTCGAGACGTCCGGGTCAGCGTAGTCGCAGCGCAGGCCGCCCGCGCCGGAGCACATGACCGTCGTGCCGGTCGCGCACTCACCGGCGGTGCGGCAGAACGAAGCCACGCTCGGGAGCGTGATGCCGTCGTCGATCGCCCCGTTGCAGTTGTCGTCGGCGCCGTTGCAGACCTCGTTGCCCTGGATCGTGCACGGACCGAACTCGCAGCCATTCGTCGTGACGTTGTCGTTGTTGTGGAAGCCCGGATCGCACGCGGCGATGTTGCACATGCCAGCCGCGCAGCCGTTCGTCGCGTTCGGTAGGTTGCACATGTTGTTGCAAGCGCCGCAGTTGTTCGGATCGGTCTGCAGGTTGTAGCCGTTCGTGTTGTCGCCGTCGCAATCCTGGTCCGCGTTGTCACACAGCTCGAACGCCGGGCCCACGGACCCGACGCAGACGACGCCGCCGCCCATGCACATCCGGGTTCCCTGCTGACACACGCCCGCGTTCGGATCGATGCCCGGGCCACCACCGCACGGGCCGAGGTTCGTGAGGCCCTCGTCGAAGCTGCCATTGCAGTTGTCGTCCTTCGCGTTGCACGTCTCGGCGGTCCCGAATGGCGCCATCGTGCCGCCGACCGCGCCGATGCAGTTCAGCACGCCGTTCATGCAGCGGTTCGTGCCGGCGACGCACTCGCCGAGGTCGGTGCCGCACTTGGCACCGCCGCCCGGATCGCCCTCGTCCGTCACGCCGTTGCAGTTGTTGTCCTTGTTGTCGCAGAGCTCGGGCATCGCCGGCTTGGTGCAGGTCACCCCGCCGTTGACGCACTGGTTGATGCCGCCCACGCACTCGCCGCGCTGCTCTGCACAGAGCTCGCCGATCGTCGGCAGCGGGCCCTCGTCGACGTTGCCGACGCAGTCGTTGTCGTCGCCGTCGCAGACCTCGCTGCCGGTCGGCATGCATGGGCTCGCGTCGGGCGCGTCGATGCGCGCGTCGAGCGCATCGCCGTCGCCACCATCGCCGGGACCTCCGTCACCATCGACCGCACAGTTGAGGCAGTAGTCGTTGACGCTGCACGACAGCCCCGAAGCGCTCGCCGCGAGGAAGCCGATCATGAAGAGGATGCGCATGCCGATCCTCACGACCGACCTCCGGTCACGCGCCGGGTCAACCGTCCGCCCTGGCGCCGTCTGCGCGCACCCGCCAGCAGCGCGAGCCCGAAGAGCAGGCCGAGGCCCTGACCACTGCTGGAGCTACAGCCACCGCCACCACCAGTGGTGATGTGAACTTCCGGCGCCGCGTCGGGCAGCAAGGTCTGCGGATCGACGCACGTGCCGGCCTTGCAGACCTCGTCGGGACTCGGGCACGCGGTGCCGACGCACGGGTCGGGCTCGCACATCACCGTCTGCGGGTTGCAGTACTCGCCTTGTTGACAGGGGATCTGGGCGCACGGATCGGGCTTGCACATGTTATCTGCTTCGATGCAGACCTTGCCGAACGGGCACGGACCACCACACGGATCGGCCTCGCAGATCCCCATCCGGCAGCGCTGGCCGGCCATGCACTCGACGCCGGCGCAGCTGCCGTAACACTGGCCGCCGACGCAGTACTCGCCGGTCGGGCAGTTCACGCCCTGGCACGGATTCGACACGCACGTGCCGGCGATGCAGCTCTGCTGCGCCGTACAGCGATCAGGGAAGGTCACGCAGTTGTCGGGCTTGCATTCGCCGGTGGCGCCGATGCAGACCTCGCCCTGGTTGCACTGCGCGATCGAGCAAGCGGTCACGCACACGGGAGCGTTGCCGTTCGCGTTCGGCCGGCAGACCTGTTTGTCGCCGTTGACGTTGGGACATGTCACCCCGAAGCACGGGTCGGCGATGCAGAACTGATCCTTGCAGAACTTGCCCATCGGGCACGGGAACTCGCCCTCGGCGCACGGGAACGCGCACTGGCAGTTCGTGCACGTCGCGCCGCCGGGGCACGTCGTGCCCTCGTCGAACTTGGTATCGCAATCGTCGTCTTCGCAGTTACAGCTCTCCTGCGAGATCGTGTCACCGACGCAGACCTCCGCGCCGTTGATGCACTTGACGAGGCCGTTGCAGACGGCACCCGCACCACACGTGCCGGGCGAGACCCAGTTCTCGTCGAAGATGCCGTCGCAGTCGTCATCGATGTTGTTGCAGGTCGGATCGTTCTGCGCGGCGGTCGTGTTGCACTGGACGACACCGTTGATGCACGCCGTCGTGCCGATGCCGCAGTTCGTCGAGCAGTCTGCGGGCGTGAAGTTCTCGTCGATGTTGTTGTCGCAGTCGTTGTCGAGGCCATCGCAGGTGTCGAGACACGGCGTCGCACCGTTGCACGGCTTGATCTCGCCCTGACACGCGCCGAAGTTGTTCGGCGGGCCGACGTTCGCCGGGCAGTTCTTGACGCCCGGCTGGCAGATGTTCTCGGGGATCGGGTTGTTCGTCGGGTGACCGGGGTTATTGCGCGGGTCATCGACGGCGAAGTTCTCGGGCGGCAACGGGGGCATCGTCGAGCAGCCCTGGTTGAAGCCGTCGCGGATGCCATCGCAGTTGTCGTCGAGGCCGTTGCAGATCTCGGCGGTCGGCGTCTGGGCCGTACAGCCGCCGAACACGCCGGCGGCGCAGGTCTCGGTGCCCTGGCAGGTACCGGTGCCGCACGGGCGCACGATGCCTTCGTCGATCCGGGTGTCGCAGTCGTTATCGAGGTTGTCGCACTGCTCGCCCTGCGGAGAGCACGTGCAGCCCATCAGGCCCTCGTCGATCTTGCCATCGCAGTCGTCGTCGAGCGTGTTGCAGATCTCGGTCTGCGTGGTCGGGTTACAAAAACCCGCAGAGCAGGTGCCGGCGACGGTCGCACCCGCGGTGTTCGTCACGCTGCACGCCAGGCCGTTCGAGCCCGCATTCGTGCACGGCGAGACGGCGCCCGCGTTGCACCGCAGGCCCGTGCCGTCCGCGCGACACTCCTGCGCGCCGTTGACGCGGCAGATCCCGAGCTTGGCGTTGTTGCACGCGCCGCCCTTGCCGGGGAAGTCCTCGTCGATCAGGACGTCGCAGTCGTCGTCGAGGTTGTTGCAGCTCTCGGTGCGGATCGCGTCGGCGAGGATCGCCGAGATCGCGAGCTGGAGGCCGGCCTCGTCACTGGCGTAGAAGCCTTCGTTCTGCGCAGGCACGTCGGCAGCGCCACCGGCCTGCGCGATCGCCTCGATCTGCGCGTTCCCGGGGGCGATGCCAAAGCCGATCGGCCTGGTCTCGACACGGTAGCGGCGCGTGTTCGAGCCGGTGCCGATGTCCGTGCGGAGCAGCGCGTCGGCGCCGGTATCCGCGCCGGCCGGATCACCGCCGCAGGTCTCCGCACCATCGGTGAGCAGGATCGTGATGTACGGCCGGCACTGCTCGAGGCAGCAGCAGTTCGTCGCTGACGTGCAGCCGGCAGTCGCGTCGCACGTCGTCGGGTTCGGGTTACAGCTGGCCGGCTTGCTGGGCTTGGGGAGGAAGCTCTGCGCCAGCGGATCGTTGACGATCGGGTTGTAGCCGGGGAGGTTCGGCGGCCAGATCGTGAAGCTCTGCCCCTGCAAACCTTGCCAGTAACGCTTCGTCCCATTCAGCGTGCCCTCGAGCGGCGTGTTGCCTGTCGCTCTCCAGATCTCCGGATCAGTGCCGGTCGCGGTACACGTATTGCCTGTGATGTCGACCCAGCTATCAACGACCTGATTGTTCCCGTCGATGATCGGCGCGAGCAACTCGAACATGTCGGTCGACGTGTCGCAGGTCACGCCCGCGGAGCAGCCACCACCGGCTCCCACGTCGGGACCAGCAGCGCAGCATCCAGCCGGGAACGTGGCTGCTGTGGTCGTTCCGCTGGTGATGGTGCGAAATCGGCCAAGCGAGAACACGATGTCGCCATACGAGTTCACGATTCGCGAGATCGCACAGCGGGCGTGATTGAGCCGCGTATCGACACCACCGCAGCTCGGTGGGCCGGATCCGGTCGACGCGTTCATCGAGCCCGATGTGTCGAACGCGAGCACGACGAATGGCTTCAGTGGATCGCCTGCGCGTGCAGTCGACGAACAAAGCCCGACCAGCATGGCTGCTCCTAGCCACGCGAACAGTTTCCTCATGAGGCCCCCATCATAGGTGGGTGCGTCGATAAATGGGAAGTCTTGCCGGGGTAGCTCTTGAGGTTTAGGTCAGTTTGATCACGTCGTTGCCTGCCCCACGTATTTGAGAAGATCTCTCGCTCGGTCACCCCTTCGTCGAGCGCGCCAGGATGGACCGACCGACCACCTTGAGCGCGAGGATCGGCTTCACCCCCTCGAAGATCGGGAGCACCTGCGCGTCCGTGACACACCGGCTGATCGGATACTCCTCGGCGTATCCCCAGCCGCCGTGCAGCAGCTGCCCGAGCTGGGTCACCTCGACGGCGACATCGCAGGCGAACAGCTTCGCCATCGCGGCGAGCGGCGCAGCCGCGCGCTCGTCGGTGTCCATCGCAGCCGCCGCGGCGTAGGTGATCGCCCGAGCTGCGGCGAGCCGCGACGCCATGCGGCCGAGGTGGTAACGGGTGAGCCCGAAGTCGCCGATCGGCCGTCCGAACTGCTTGCGCTCCGCCACGTACTTCGCCGTGTGCTCGACGGCTGCCTGCGTCACGCCGCACGCCCGGCCACCGGTCTGGAGCCGGCCAGCCGCGAACCCCGCCATCTGCAAGGCGAACCCGCGACCGAGCCCGGCCTCACCACCGACGACCTGGGCGTCGGGCACGAGCCAGCGGTCGAACGCGAGGGTGAACGAGTGCATGCCACGGTAGCCCGGGGTGCGGTCGGCCTTGCCCGAGAGCGTGCCGCCACCGGGCTGGCTGGCCTCGAGCTCGTGGCCGAGGAACCGCGGCTTGTCGACAATGAACAGGGTCAACCCGCGAGCGCCTTCGCTCGGCTCGCCGGTCCGGGCGAGCAGTGCGATCACGTCGGCACGGCCGGCGAACGTGCACCACGCCTTGGCACCCGTGATGGTCCAGCCGCCGGGAGCGCGCTCGGCGCGGCAGCTCACCGAGGCGACATCGGATCCGGTGTTCGGCTCGGTGACCGAGATCGCGGCCATGATCTCGCCCGATGCCAGGCGTGGCAGCCAGGTCAGCTTCTGCTCCTCGGTGCCACCGGCGAGCAAGGCCTTGGCGAGGATCTCGGGCCGCGTGATGAGCGATCCCGCCGCGGCAAGCGACGCCCGCGACAGCTCCTCGGTCGTCAGGATCATGGCGAGGTTGCCGAGCTCGTGGCCGCCGTACTTCTCGGGGACCGAGAGCCCGAAGTAGCCGAGCTTCGCCATCTCGGTGATGAACCGCTCGGGCACGAGCTCGTCGTGATGATGGATGTGCTCGGCGTGCGGCATGATCTCGCGCTCGGCGAACGCGCGCACGTTGTTGCGGACCTCGCCGAGCATCTCGTCGAGCGGCCACGGCTGCCGCCCTGCCGATGCGATCATCGCGATGCCGATCGCCTCGACGGCTGCGGGTGCGGTCCCGGTGGCGATCGCGGTCGCGGCGGCATCGTCGTAGCGCAGATCGCCAAGCCCGAGCCCGAGTGCCGGTGCGATCGGCGCGAGCCGATGTGGAATCGCCGCGGCGAGCTCGGCGGCCGCGACCGCCGCGACGGCAGCGAGCTCACCTGGCAGCCGCGCGAGCTCGGCGATCACGCGCGCCTCGGTCGCGACGTACGCGACACGATCGACGACAACCTGGTGATCGTCGATCGCCTCGCCATGGCGGGTCAGGGTGCGCGCCGCCTCCACGACACGCTCGGCCAGCGCATTCGCAGCCGCCGAGATGGCATCGCAATCGGGCATGCGGATGCTTATCGCGACCACGCGCGGGGCACTACACGCACGGTCCGGGTCTAACGGTCAATCTCGCGCTGGGTTCGGTCGTCATTCAGGCCAGGGTGGCGAGCGTGCGGGCGACCTGCGCGCCGTACCCACCGCCGAACAGCACCGCGTGGGCAGCCAGCGGATAGAGCTGCCAGAGCGTGACGCGATCGCGCCAGCCGTCGGCGAGCGGGAACACCTCGTGGTAGGCGGCGATCAGCGCGGGCGGCACGCCGCCGAACAGCGCGAGCATCGCGAGATCGACCTCGCGGTGACCGCCATAGACTGCAGGATCGATCAGCACCGGCGCCCCGGCCTCGGCGATCACGTTGCCCCACCACAGATCGCCATGTAGCCGCGCCGGCGGCTCGCTCGGGCCGAACCGATCCGGGCGCGCGCGCAGGCGGTCGAGGTCTGCACGGATGTCGGGCATCGCACCGGCGGCAATCGCGCGCTCGGCGAGCGGCCGCACGCGCTGCTCGATCCAGAACGCGACGCCGTCGGCGGTCGGCCGGTTGTCCTGCCGCAACGTCGCGAGGTAGCTCGGCTGGTCGAGCCCGAACGCCGGCGCACCGATCCGGTGGAGCGCTGCGAGCCCACGGCCGAGCGCCTCGTCGAAGCCGCGGCCCTTCGCCGCGATGTCGATCCATTCGAGCGCGAGGAAGGACTCCGCACCCGCGAGGACGTGCGGCACGCGCAGCGGTTTGATCCGGATCGCGGATTGACTCCCAGCCCCGCCATCACCGGCAGAGAGCCATGCGAGACCGGCGGCCTCGGTGGCGAACATGCCCGGCGGCGGGCGCGCGTGGGTCTTCACGAACACGACGCGGCCATCTGCGAGCCGGACCCGGAACGCCTCGTTGATGTCGCCACCAGTGACCCGGTCGGCAGCCATGACCTCGGTGCCGATCGTCGCGGCGAGCTCGCGCTGCCACGCCGTCACAGCCGCGCTCGCGCGTACGCGAGGACGCCGGCGCACGCGCGCTCGCAGAGATCGAGCACGACCTCGAAGCCATCGTCGCCCTCGTAATACGGATCCGGCACGTGCGCGCCTTGGGGGGATCCGGGATCGAAGCTGCGCAGGAGCCGGAGCTCCGGCGTCGTCCTCGCGCCGACAAGGTTTTGCACCGCGCGCAGGTTATCGCCGTCCATCACGAGCAGCAGATCGAAGCGATCGAGGTCCGCACGGGTGAGCTGCTGCGCGCGCGAGCACAGATCGAGCCCGCGCCTGGCGGCGGCCGCGCGCGAACGTGGATCGGGGAGCTCGCCGACGTGCCACGCGCCGGTGCCGGCACTCTCGATCGCGATGCGCTCCTCGAGGCCAGCCTCGCGGACGCGCGCGCGCATCACGCCTTCGGCGGTCGGCGAGCGACAGATGTTGCCCGTGCAGACGAAGCAGATCCGCACGGCGTCAGCAGTCGGGGCCACTATCGAGCTCGCCGGTCCAGTACAGGTAATCGCGCCAGGCGTCGGGCACGCTCTTCAGCGACACCCGGATCGCGACCGCGGGCACCCAGTTCGGCTGGGTCGGCGGTGTCAGCAGCGCCATGCCTGCCTCGCGCGGCGTCCGTCCGCCCTTCTTACGATTGCACAGGTAGCAACAGGTGACGATGTTGGTCCACTCGGTCATCCCGCCCTGCGAGCGCGGCACCACGTGATCGTAGGTCAGGTCGGTGATCGCGGCCTTCTTGCCGCAGTACTGGCACTTGTAGTTGTCACGCGCGTAGATGTTGACGCGCGAAAACTTCACCGGCCGGGCGTGCCGGCGGAACGACCGCAGCAAGCGAACGACCGCAGGGATCTTGATGATGAGGTTCACCGAGCGGATGCCGCGGTCGTACTCCTCGAGCACCTCGACCTTGCCGAGGAACAGCAAGGTGATCGCCCGCTGCCACGAGATGACCTTGATCGGCTCGAATCCCTGGTTCAGCAGAAGGGTCTGCGCCGTGTCCATCGGTGAGATCGAATGTAGCATCGCGGCGACGGCGCGCGAGATTTCGCCCCACCGACCGAGATCTCGGGCACATACGGCGGGAGCCGGCAAACGCGAGATTGAAAACCATTTTCAAGAATGGTAGCTCTCTGGCGTGCCGTCACTCGCCGAGCTCTCGCTGGGACAGACGGCAACCGTGCGTGAGGTGTCCGGGCCGCGGGCGTTCCGGCGCCGGCTGCTCGAGATGGGGCTCGTACCTGGCGTTCACGTCACGCTCGTGACGATCGCGCCGCTCGGTGATCCGCTGCGCATCGAGGTTCGCGGCGGCCAGTGGTCGATCCGCCGCGCCGAAGCGACCGAGATCGAGGTCACGTGACCGCGCGCGTGCAGATCGTGCTCGCCGGCAATCCCAACGTCGGCAAGACCACCCTCTTCAACGCGCTGACCGGGCTCTCCGCGAAGGTCTCGAACTACCCGGGCATCACGGTCGAGCGCCGCACGGGCTCGATCACGCTACCCGGCGCGCGCCTCGCCGACATCCACGACGTTCCGGGGACGTACAGCCTGAACGCGCGCAGCTCCGAGGAGCAGATCGCGTTCGACTCGATCGTCGGCGTCGCCGGTGCGGGCGTGCCGGATGTCGTGGTGATCTGCATCGACGCGACGCAGGTCGCGAAGTCATCGTACTTCCTGCTGCAGTGCCAGGAGCTCGGCGCGCGCTGCGTCGTCGCGATGACGATGGTCGATGAGGCAGCGAGCGCGACGCCCGATCCGAAGGCGCTCGCCGCGCTGTTCGGTTGCGATGTCATCCCGGTCACCGCGCGCACGAAGTCGGGGTTGCCCGATCTGCTCGCCGCGATCGGACGCGCGAGCCGTGCCGAGCGTGCCGCGATCTGGCGCTGGCAACCTGACAGTACGCTTCGCGCGCGACTCGCGACCGTGCGAGCCGCCCTGCCCGCCGCATGGACCACCGAGGCGCGCCACGGCGCGAGCCTGCCCGCCGGCGACGATGCGCTCGCGCTGTGGGCGCTGACCTGCGTCGAGCCGCGCACCGGCGGACCCGACGACGACGAGCTCGACCTCCCCGCCGAGCTGCGCGCCGCCGCCGGCACGACCGACGATCTCGATCTCGATGCGCCGATCCTCGCGCGCTGGGCATGGCTCGATCGCGAGATCGGCAAGCTCGCGCGCAAGCAGCCCGATCGCAGCCTCACCGTGGCGATCGATCGCGTGCTGCTCCACCGGGTCTACGGGTTCACCGTCTTCCTCGCGGTGATGGCCGTGATGTTCATGTCGCTGTTCGCGTGGTCGGAGCCCGCGATCGACGGCGTCGACCGGCTGTTCAAGTTCTTCGGCGGCGAGCTCCGTGGCGCGCTCGGCGAGGGCGTGTTCACCGACTTCCTCGTCGATGGCGTGATCGGCGGTGTCGGCGCGGTGATGGTGTTCCTCCCGCAGATCTTGCTGCTGTTCCTGTTCCTCGGGTTCCTCGAGGACTGCGGCTACCTCGCACGCGTCGCCTACCTGATGGATCGCATCATGCGGTCGATGAACCTGCACGGCCGAGCGTTCGTGCCGATGCTCTCGGGGTTCGCGTGTGCGGTGCCGGCGATCATGGCGACCCGCACGATGGAGCGTCGGCGCGATCGCATCCTGACGATGATGGTCGTGCCGCTGATGACGTGCTCGGCGCGGCTGCCGGTCTACACGCTCGTGATCGGCACGCTGATCTCGGGATCGGCGCTCGTCGGCGGCCTGCTGATGGTCGGCATGTATCTGTTTTCCGTGCTGACCGCGCTCGCCGCGGCGTGGGTGATGTCGAAGACGGTCAAGCAGCTCAAGGCCAAGCGCCTGCCGTTCCTGATCGAGCTGCCGCCGTATCGCTGGCCGCGCTGGGTCGACGTGCTCCGCATGATGTGGAGCAAGTCGTCGATGTTCTTGCGCGAGGCCGGCACCGTGATCCTCGCGTGCTCGATCGCGCTGTGGGCGCTGCTCGCGTTCCCGCGCGAGCTCCCCGCCGGGTCGCCCGACTTCGACGCGCAGATCGCGGCGGCGCCCGACGCCAAGACACGCGCGGCGATCGAGAACGACAAGCAGGCGATGCTGCTCGAGAACAGCTACGGCGGCCGGATCGGCCACGGCATCGAGCCCGTGCTCGCGCCGCTCGGCTTCGACTGGAAGATCGGGGTCGGCATCGTTGGCGCGTTCGCGGCGCGCGAGGTCTTCATCTCGACGCTCGGCATCGTCTACAGCGTCGGCGGCGATGCGGACGAAGGGTCCGAGCCGCTGCGCGAGGCGCTGCGCAACGAGAAGCGCGCCGACGGTACGCCCGCATACACGCCGCTCGTCGGGATGTCGCTGATGATCTTCTTCGCGCTCGCTTGTCAGTGCATGAGCACGCTCGCGGTCGTCCGTCGCGAGAGCCGCAGCTGGCTGTGGCCGCTGTTTCTGTTCGGCTACATGACGGTGCTGGCGTGGGTGGCGAGCTTCGTCGTCTACCAGGGCGGCCGGCTGCTCGGCTTCTCGTGAGAACGTGAGCGAACGGGACGCTGTTCCTCGACGAGATCGGCGAGCTCCCGCTCGTCACCCAGGCGAAGCTGCTGCGCGTCCTCGAGCGCTGGAAGATCGTGCGCGTCGGCGGCACCCGCGAGATCCCCGTCGACGTGCGGCTGGTCTCCGCGACCAACCGCGTTCTCGAAGGCGAGGTCCGGCATGGACGGTTTCGCGAGGACCTGTTCTACCGGATCGCGAAGTTCGTGATCCCGGTGCCGCCGCTGCGCGATCGCCGCAGCGAGATCCTGCTACTCGCGGTCCAGTTCGCGCACGAGATCGCGACCGAGCTGCGCTTGCCGCCGGTCGGCTTCATGCCGGAGGCGCTCGACGCACTCAAGGCCGGCGATTGGCCGGGCAACGTCCGCGAGCTGTCGTCGCAGTCGTCTGCGTCCGAGACGCCGTGGCCATCGGCGTCATCGGGCGAGCCGCCCGACAGGATCTGACCGTCGGTGTCGTCGCTCGGTTGACCATCGCCGTCCTCGTCGACGTCGACGCAGGTGTCCTCGCCGCCCTCGTCACCGGCTCGCAGTGAAGGATCGTGCCGGAGTCTGGATCGGTCTCGCACACGATCATCTGGGACTTCGTCGTCTCTTCACTCGAGCAGGCAGCGAACAGGACGGCGGCGAGCAGGATCGACAGCTGGCGCGAAAGCTTGGACATCGTGAGCTCCTTGGGCTTCGGGGGAGCCATGTGCCAGGCGTGTGCCAGCTGCCACCCCCCAGCGGTATCGCGGCCTTGCGGACGCGCAGCGCATGGGACGGACAGCGTTACCCTCGAGATCGTGCGGCTGCCGCACCATCGGCTCGCGCTCAGAACGGGGTCGCGAGCCCGACGTGGGTCGCGAGCTCTTCGGGCAGGTCACGAAATTGGTAGTACTCGATGCTGCTCTTGATCCGGATCTCGCCGGAGACCCGAATCGCGACGCCGGCGGTCCACCGAAACACCGCGGCGCGATCGGTCAGCACGCTGCCGGCGAGCACGTTGCCGTGGCGGATCAAACCGTCCCAGCGTCCGAGCAGGTCGACCCGCCCGAGTGGAAGCTCGGTCTCGACGTAGAGCCCGTGCTTGACGAACGTGTCGTCGTAGCGACCGTCGGCTCCGGGTCCGTACTTGAAGCGGCTCGCCGGATCCGCGCCGAGTGCCATCTCCGTGCGCCGTTGCAGGTACTCCGCGCGCAACGTCAGCCACGGCAGCTTCGCGACGACATCGGTGCCGAAGATCCAGTACGCGAGCTTGGCCGCGGGATCGTAGTGCCCGCCCATCGCGGAGAGGCCGACGCTGATCGAGTGATGATCGTCGATGTCGTACACGCTCGCGACGCGTGCGCCAATGGACGGCTCCGAGTTGTTGTCGGTGTAATAGGTCTCGGGCGTGCGCGACAGCCGGAAGTCCAGATCGGCCGCCTCGTCCTGGCCCTTCGCGCCCGTGACGCCAAAGACGGCGTAGTCGACGCGGCCATCGCCGAAGAACACCGTGCCGCCGATCTCGATCCCGTTATCGACCCACGGCGCCGGCAGGATGCCTTCGTTCCAGTCGCCCATCCGCACCATCCGGCCCATGTCATAGGGCAACGGCTTGTCGCTCGTCCGGTGGTTCGCGGGATCGTAGCGCTGCGGAAAGCTGCCGAACGACGGCGTGAACCGGCCCACCCGGAACGCCAGCTCGTCGGAGACACGTATGTCGACGAATGCCGCCGCCGCCTCGAAGCCGTGGCACGCGAAGCACGCCTTGACCGTCGCCGACGCACGCGGGTTGAAGTCGACGCTCATGCGCAGCGAGAGCTCGACCGTCGTACCATCGAGGGTCAGCTTGCTGCCGCGCGGCTCGGACGGCAACGCGAGATAGTCGAGCTGGAGCGAGCCGGCGAGCGTCCGCTGAGGTTCGGCGCGCGCGGGCGATGCGGCCGTGCCTGCGAACGCGATCGCGACCGCCAGGATCACCGCGATGCGGATCACCGATCCACCACGAAACCCACACGCACCGAGACCTTCGCGTCGCCGACGTCGGGGGCCTCGTGCGTGCGCGCGGTGCCGATCACGCCCGCCACGCAGGCGTTCGTCGACGCCGAGCCGCCGGTCGCGATGACCGTGGTCGCGCGCCTGCGCTCGTCGATCGTGAAGCTGACGTCGACCTGCTCGGCGACTGCCGGCTTGCAGCGCGCGAGCGCCGGTACGGTGCGCCCGATCGCGCGCTCGACGTCGGATGCGGTGAGGGCCCCGCGCACGACGACCCGGCCGATCGCTACGCGGAGCGGCGCGGCGGTCCCGGGCGGAGCCGGCACGTCGGGCGGCCCGGGCGGCGGCAACATCGTGGGTGGTGCGGGTGGAGCCGTCGACTGCGCAGTGACATTCTCGGGCTTCGCGACGCGCGACGCGCGCCCAGGACGCGCCGGTTCGCGACGCACCGCCGCGATACGTCGCGGTCCGCCGGCTGCGCGGTCCGACGATGGCGATGGCGATGGCGATGGCGACTGCGACTGCGACGACGACCGCGACGACGACGACGACGGCGACGGCGTCGTCGCCGATGCCGATGGCGATGGCGATCGCGATGGCGATGGCGATCGCGATGGCGATGGCGATGGCGGCGACGATGCCGACGACGATGACCCCGTCGCGGCTTCCTCGCGGGCCGTCACCGCACTCGCAGGTTCGTCGGCTCCGGTGGCGATGCCCGTGATGTCGGCCGACCGGACCACCGCCGGCGCTGGTCGATCGCGTAGGCGCCCGATCACGAGTGCGGCGGTGCAGCCGACGGCCGCGGCGCCGAACCACCATGCCAGGCGCCGCGAGGAGGTCTTCGGCGAAGCGCCGGCGCGGCGAGGTCCCCACCAGCGCACGCGCGTGAGCTCCGACAAGACTTGGTCGAGCATCGCGACTGCCTCGCGCGCCGAGGCCGGTCGGCCGTCGGGGGCACGGGCAAGCAACCGCGAGATCACGGCTTGCACCGATGCAGGCACGACGATCCCCGGCGCGCGCTCGGCGATCGTCGGCGCATCGCCGTACGCCTTCGCGGTCGCGATCTCCATCGCGGTCCCTTCGAACGGCAACACGCCGCCCGTCAGCATCTCGAACATCGTCATGCCCAGGCCGTAGAGGTCGGCGCGGTGATCGACCGACTTGCCCGCTAGCAGCTGCTCGGGCGCGGCGTACGCAGGCGTGGCCATCACGGTCCCGGTCGTCGTCAGGCGCGTGCTCTCGAGCGCGACTGCCCTCGCGAGCCCGAAGTCGGCGATCCGCGCGACCTCACCATCGCGGCCGCTCGCGACGAGAACGTTGGCCGGCTTGAGGTCACGATGAATGACGCCATGCTCGTGTGCATACGCCAGCCCCTCGCAGGCGCCACGAGCCAGCGCGACCACGCGCAGTGGATCGACGGGACCTTGCTCGATGAGGTCGAACAGCGAGCCGCCCTCGACCATCTCCATGACGAAATAGGGCAGGCCCGACGGCATCGACCCAAGCGCGTGCATGTGGACGATGTTCGGGTGCGCGAGCTGGCTCGTGTGCGAGGCCTCGAGTGCGAAGCGCTTGCGCATCGCGGCGGTGCTCGCATGATCGCCGAGCAATACCTTCATCGCGAACGTTCGCCGGGGCGCGGCAGCCTCGTGGACGGCGTAGACCCGTCCCATCCCGCCCTCGCCGACCAGGCGATCGATCACGTAGCCATCGATCGTGCGCCCGACGAGCGGATCGACGTCCGACGGCAGCACCTCGGCGCCGTCGTTCGGGCAGCGTGGGAACGCGGTGTAATAGATCGCTCCGCACGTCGAGCAACACCAGACGGTCGCCTGACTACGGGACACGAACGATAGGTTATCATTCCCGTCCCTGGAAGGAGCGTTTGATCAGTCGGTGGGCTGCGGCGGCGGCGGGCTGCCGATGCCATATCCGGCGAGCTGCGCGCGGATCTTGTCCTTGGCGTCGGCGTCGAGCTTCGCGAGCCATTGCTTGAGTAGCTCGAGCGCTCGCTGGCGCAGCACGTCGCGGCCCTCGACCTCCGCCGGCAACGTCATGCCGAACGCAGGTGCCTGCGCACCGGCGAGCGCCGCGTAGGCCTCGGCGAGTCGCGCAGCGCCTGCACTGTCGGGCTCCTTGTCGGGGGCATGCGCTTCGATCTGCTCGGCGAGCCAGGTCGCGGTCTGATCGGTTTGTTCCGTCATCGGGTGAGCTTTCTGTACTCGTTGATGTGGCGGATCGCAGCACGCGAGTCGCCGCTCTGGTCGAACAGCGTCGCGAGATTGTAGTGTGCCTCGGCGAGGTGTGGATCGAGCTCGAGGGCGCGGCGATACAGCGCGATCGCATCGGCCTCCTTGCCCGCGTCCTGCGCGATCACGCCGAGGTTGTAGTACGCCGTCGCGTCGGCCGGATCGAGATCGAGCGCGCTGCGGAAGCAGTCGTGCGCGGCGGTCGCATCGCCGCTCTCGGCGAACAGCCGGCCGAGGTTGATCCACGCCTCGGTACACTCGGGGTGAAGCTTGAGCGCGCGCCGGTACGCGTCGATCGCGGCCACCGGATCGCGGTCCTCGAGCACCATCGCGCGCTGGATCCATTGATCGGCGGTCGCGGGCGGTGCCGCGACCAGCGCGGGTGGCTCGGGTGCTCGCGGGAGCTCGCGGAGCTCGCCGGCATGCGGTGGCGCAGCCTCGGGCGCGGCGACCTCGAACGGCAGCACGAGCTGACCCGCGAGCGCGGCGCCACCGTGCGTGCCGCGAATATGGACCTGGCCTCCCCGCGCCTCGACGGTGAGCTCGGCGAGCGAGGTGCCAGTGGGGAGGTGCTGCTGGATCCGCGCGAGATCCTTGCGCACCCGCGGCAACGGGAGCCCGGCCTCGACGAGCGCCTTGACCGTGCGGAGCGCCGAGAGGTCGCGAAACGAGAGCTGCGCGGGGACCGCGCCTGGCGTGCCGACGAGCCCGTCGCGGATGCAGCTACGGACCGCCGACTCCGGCAACCCGATCAGCTGGGCGGCGTGCCGCGCCGAATAGCTCGTCCACATCGCCAGCGATCCTACCATCGTCACTCGCTGACGCTAACGTACCGTGCACCGCCATCATCGTCCTGCTGGTCGTCGTCGATCACCCGCGCGCAGATGCCGCGCAGCGCAGCGCGGCCATCGCTCGACAGGAAGCTCTTCGACACGTCGAGGACGGCGAGGTGGCGTAGCGCATCACGATGCCGCGCCAGCATGCGCGCGCCGTCATCCGAGAGCGTCCCCATCGACAGATCGAGGACCGCGAGCTGCGGCAGCAGCGGCGACGTCGCGATCGCGGCGCAGATCTCGTCGGCGAGCTCGCAGTTGCGCAGCCCGAGGTGACGCAGCTGCGGCAGATCAACGCGTGCGAGCAGCGGCGCGATGTCCTGGATCGAGCCATCCCAGCCGTGATCTTCGCCGCCGTACCAGACCTCGAGGTGACGCAGCTGCGGACAGCGCAGGCTCGCGATCGCACGCGCGTTCGTCACGGCCAGACCACCGGTGAAGACCTCGAGGCGCTCGAGCCGCTCGTGCTCGATGTCGCCAAGCTCGAACGTCCCGCCCTGCACGATCAGGTGCTGGAGCCGCGGCAGCGCCCGCCACAGCTCGCCGAGCGTGCCGACCTGAAACCAGCTGATCTCGCACTCGTCGGGATACACGAAGTCGCCGAGGTGGAGCTTGCGCAGCGACGGTGCGAGCTGCTCGGCGAGCGCGCGGATCACGCCGTCGAGTGCGCCGTCGCCAGGTGCGCCGTCAAACCCGACCGCGAGGTGGCGCAGGAAGCGCCCCGCGGGATGGCGCAGCAGCAGCTCGACGATCTCGGCGGCACTCTCGTCGTTATCGTCGTCGGGGCACGAGATCTTCGCGCGATCGATGTAGCCGCGCCGCCACGTGAACGAGTCGTCGTTCGAGCCGTCGTGCACCTTCTGGTGCGGTGCGAGCGGGCCGAGCAGCGGGCCGACATGCTTGGCGAGGTACTGCTGCGCCGCCGCGTCGGCCGCGGGATCGGTCTCGCCGCGCAGCTGCAGCACGATCAGCTCGCCGCGCGGATCGCCCTGCGCCTGTAGATGATCTGCGAGCACGAGATACGGCTCTGGATCTTCGGGATCGTCGACGATCGCGCGCTCGAGCTCGCTGTAGCGAGCATCGACGGTCGACGACTTCGCGATCCGCGCGTCGAGCTCCGCCTGTCGCCGCGCGGCGTGGACGGCGCGACGCTCGGTGAGATCGAGCGGCAGGTTCGCGCGCCGCGCGAGCTCGGCCAGCTGATCGGTCGCGCCGGCCGACAGCTGCGGGACCCAGCGCTCGAGCATCGCGATGGCCTCGGCGCGCAGCTCGCCGAGCACCTCGTCGCGACTCGTGATCTCGGGGGGCATCGTCATTCCGAAGATCATGCCGCCGCCGCCGCTCAGCGCCACCGCCGCGGACGCGAGCCGCATCACGGCGTGGTGGTCGTCGCACGGTGCGTGCTCCTCGATCTGCCCGTGGATCCAGGTCGCATAGCGATCGGTCATCCTCCGAACCTAGCGAAGGCGCGCGGCGCGATCCATCCAGTTCGCGACGGTATCGGCGATCTCGGCGATCACGTCCGGATGCGTGCGTCCGGAGCGGACGAGCACGTCGAAGCCGTGATCCGCATCATCGACAACGTGCAGCTTCGCGCGCCGGCCGAGGCGCTGGATAACGGGACGAAGCAGCGCGAGGTCCGCGAGGTCATCACGCGTGCCCTGGACGAACAGCAGTCGTCCCTTCGCCGCCGCGAGATGCTCGGCGCGCTCGGTCGCGGGTTTGCCGGCGGGGTGCAGTGGGAACCCGAGGAAGACAATGCCCGCGAGCCCCGGGAGTTGCTCGGCGGCATGCGCCCGCGAGGTCATGCGCCCGCCGAACGATTTACCGCCCGCAAACATCGGCAGTCGGGTGCCGAGCTGCGCACGCACCGCTTGCCAGGTCGCGCGCACTGCCGCCTCGGAGACTGCCGGCGCATCGACCCGCGGTCGTCCTGCCTCCATGTAGGGGAGCTCCCACCGCACCGTCGCGACATGGCGATCGGCGAGCGCTGACGCCATGGTCTGCATGAAGGCATGGCGCATCCCGGCGCCCGCACCGTGCGCGAACACGTACAGCCACCGCGCACGCGCGGGCTCGACCACCAGCGCGGGACGTCCGTCGAGCACGATCTCGGTCTCGGCGGTCGTCGTCACGACGGGCACGGTACTTCGAAAGAAATACTCGAAACCGGTCCGGCGCGGTGGTGTCGAAGGCTCGTGATCCGGCGACATGTCCTGGCCGCGCTCACTGCTGGCATCGAAGCCGGCGACGAGGACGTCGCGCGCGCCAGCCTCGCCGCGATCGACTGGGTGCTCCGCTTCCCGGCACGCCGCCGGCTCGAGGCAGCGCTCCTCGACGCGACGATCGCGGTCGGGGCTGGCGCTGCTGGCAACGACGTGCGTGCCGTCCGTCACCGGCTGCGTGCCGCCATGCTGATCGCCGCTCGCGCGCCGGCCTGCGACCTCGGTGACCGCGACGTGGTCACCGCCGCGTATGCCGACGTCGCGGTGCCGCCACCGCCGCGCCTGCCGATCGTCACCGGACTCGCGGCGGTCGCGACGATGGCCTGCGCGATGGTCGTCGTGTTTGCGATGGTTCGGGTCGTCACCGTCGGCGCGGCGAACGCCGAGTTCCGCCGGCCGTCACCACCACCGGGCGCCGGCGCGTTTCGCAGCGGTGGTGTCCCGATCCACAACAGCGCGATCGAACGCGTGCTCGCGGTCGAGCTACCGGCCCTCGACTCCCATCGGGTCACCGACGAGGCGGGACGCAAGAGCCGCGTCGCGTCGCTGCGCGATCACCGCGCGTTCGCAAACCACGGTTCCGACCTCGCCGCCGCGTGGCGCAACCTGGTCGACACCTTCGCGCACTGGCAAGAGCTCGGATCGTCCGCGCGGTCGACGCACCGGCGGGCCGCCATCGCATCGCGCGAGCTGCGCGCACGGGTCTTCGTGATGTCCGACCAGCTCGCCGTGGTCGGCCTCGGCTACGTGCTCGACGTCGAGGTCGGTGACGATCCACGCCAGCGGACGGGTATCTACGCGTTCCGCATCGACGAGGTCGGCTTCGTGCGTGCGGACAGCGCGCGACAGCGCGTGCTCGGCGTGCGCCGGCTCGATCACCTCACGGACGAGGTGACGATCCTCGGGATGACCGCCGGCGAGCGCCGCGACCCGATCGTCCTGCTCGACGAGGTCGACGACAAGGTCCGCACCCAGATCCTGCCGGTGCTCGGGGGCCAGCCCTACCTCGTCGGCGACGACAGCTGGGCGCGCACCACGCAGGGCCGCCGCGTCGCGGTCGCGGCGAGCGAGGCGATCCGCCGCGAGCTCCACACCGCGCTTGGCTTCGACGTCGGATCGCTCGATCGAGCCACGGCGCGCTGCCGCAAGCTCGTCACCTCGTCGGTGCGACACCACGAGGCGCAACACGGCTTCGATCGCGACCGCGAGCTGCCCTACCCGCCCGCACTCGCGCACGCCGGCCCCGCGTCGTCGCCGCTCGCGCTGCGCACGCGCCACGAGCTCTCCGGGTACCTCAGCGAGCTCGCGAGTGACACCTGGCTGCCGCAGCTGACGCTCTGGAACCTGTCGCGCCACGCGTTCCGGCGAACCCCGAAGCGACTCGAGGAGGCCTACGTCGCGGTGTTCGTCATCGAAGGTCTCGCCCGGCAGCTCGGGATCCCGAGCCCGGGCCCGGTGATCCATCACGGCGCGATCGATCGTGACCGGCTGGCCGCCCTCGCGATTCCGCTCGCCGAGCGCTCGACGACCGAGCTGCGCTCCGCCGCCGCCGCGCTGTGGGCCGCGTCATTCGGAACCCGGCTCGCACGGATCACGGACGACTGAGCGCGGCAATGCCAGCCGCTGTATCGTCGGTGTCGCATGCAGCGAGTGGTGCCGTGTCTCGTGATCGTCGGCCTCGCCGGGCTCGCCGGGCTTGCGGGCTGCCACGTGGTGACCCGCGGCGAGATCACGCGGCCCGGCGCGACCGAGCGCGTCGGCCAGGGCAATGACCCGACGCCCGGTCGCCCGACGCTCGTGCTGAGCGACGCCGGGACGCTGCGCTTCGTCGAGCCACTCGAGTGCTCGACCGAGGAGCTGGTTCGCGAGCAGCACGCGGTCGAGACCACCACGGGACCGAACCTCGCGACCTTCGTCGTCGGCGTGATCTCATCGGCGGTCGGCGGGGTGCTCGTGGTGCGCGGGGTCGCGGGCGGCGAGCGGGCGAGCGATCCGGGCCTGCTTACCGGTGGCGTGCTCGTGGCCGCGGGCCTGCCCTTCGCGATCGGACCGTGGATCGGCAACGGCACGACGCTCGAGCCGCTGCCGGACCGCGCGCCGGTTCGGCGTGCCGGACCGCGCACCGCGTGTGGCGAACGGCCGCTCGCCGCGCGCGCCGCGACGCTCGTCGTCCAAGGCATCGAGATCCATGGCAGCGTCGATCGCGATGGCGCGTTCGCGGTGTCGCCGTTCGCGATCGTCGATGCGTTCGCGGCGAGCTCACCGGCACTCGCGATCGCCGCGCGGATCGAGACCGCTACCGGGGCGCGAGCCCACGCGCTCGACGCCGTGATCGACACCGTGATCGACGGGGCCACGATCGCGCGCCACGCCCCGGCGTTCCTCGCGCGCGCGGACTTCGACGCCCGCATCGAGCCGATGCGCGTCCTCCCGGGCATCGTCGCCGGCACGCTGCGCGCGAGCCTGACGAGCCTCGAGGGCGAGCCCGCGGTGCGGATCGTGTTGCCGATCCACAACGACGGCCCCGGCGACGCGTTCGCGCTGCGCGGCGAGGTCACCGCGCCCGGCACGCCGGCCATCGACGGTCGCATCCTCTATGTCGGCCGGGTCGCGAAGGGCGCGGCGATCACGCGCGAGCTCCTGATCCCGGTGACCCGCAGCGCGGCCGAGGCGCTGCGTAACGCGACGCTCGATCTCGGCATCGAGCTGCGCGACGCCCACGGCACCGCCCCCACCACGCCGGTCCGGTTTCGCGGACCGATCTTCGTCGATGCGCCGCGATGAAGGTCGCGATCATCGGTTCTGGAATCGCCGGGCTCGGCGCGGCCCATGCGCTCGCCAGCCGCCACGACGTCGCGATGTTCGAGGCTGCACCGCGCGCGGGTGGCCACGTCTACACGATCGAGCTCGGCGGTGTCGCCGTCGACATGGGCTTCATCGTCTGTAATCGCGAACGCTACCCGCTGTTCTTCCGGTTGCTCGGCGAGCTCGGAGTGGCGACCCGACCGACGACGATGGCGTTCTCGGTGGCGTTACCCGACCGCGACCTCGAGTGGGGGAGTGCGAGCCTCGCGGCGGTGTTCGCGCAGCGGCGGCGGCTCGTCGATCGCGGTCACTGGCGCTTCCTGGTCGAGGTCATGCAGTTTCTCCGCCGCGCGCGCCGCGATCTCGAGCACGGGCGCGTGCACGGCTCGCTCGCGGACTACCTCGGGTCAACCGGCGCCTCGGCAGAGCTGCGCGACGGCTTCGTGGTGCCACTCGCGGCGGCCCTGTGGTCGCTCGCGCCCGACCACTGCGGCGATTTCCCCGCCGAGACCTACGTCCGGTTTCTCGATCAGCACGGCATGCTGCGGCTCGTGCGACCGCTCGCGTGGCACACCATCGCGGGCGGCAGCCAGCGTTATGTCGACGCGTTGCTCGCGCGCCTCGCGGCGACCGGCCGGTTCACGCTCGCGCACGCGACGCCGGTGACCGCGATCGAGCGCGATGCCGCCGGTGTCACGCTGGTGGCAGCCGGCCGCGAGCATCGCTACGATCGCGTGATCATCGCGACCCACGCCGATACCGCGCTCGGGCTGCTCGCCGCGCCCACTGCCGACGAGCGTCGCGTGCTCGGCGCCTTTCGCTACAGCACGAATCGCACGGTGCTCCATACCGATCGCAGCTTCCTGCCGCGCAGCCCCGACGCGCACGCCGCCTGGAACTACGTCGCCGACCCGCAGACCGCGCAGGTCGCGGTGACCTACTCGATGACGCGCCTGCAGGGTCTGCCCGACGCGCCGTACCTGGTGACGCTGAACCCGCGGCGCGAGCCGGCGCACATCCTCCACGACGTCACGTTCACACACCCGCAGCTCGACGGTGCCGCGCTCGCCGCCCAGGCCGAGGTGGCGCGTCTCGCCGGCACGCATCGCACCTATTACGCCGGCTCGTACCTCGGGTTCGGGTTTCACGAGGACGCGCTGCGGTCCGGGTACGCGGCCGCCGCGCGACTCGCCGCGGACGAGCACCAGCCCGCGCATGCGGTGCTGCCATGACAAGGCGCTCGGCGCTCTATCGCGGCAGCGTGCTGCACGCGCGGCGCGACATCCACGCGCAGCGCACGTTTCGCTATCCGGTCTACGTCGCGGCCCTCGATCTCGACGAGCTGCCCGCCCTCGATCGCGAGCTCGCGCTGTTCTCGCACCGCGGGCGAAATCTGTACTCGCTCGACGACGCCGACTACGAGGGCGGCACCCACGGCGTCGCGGCGGCCCACCACGCCCTGCTCGCCGAGCACGGGCTCGCACCGCCTGCAGCGACCCGGCTCGTCACCAACCTGCGCGTCGCCGGCTACGTGTTCAACCCGGTGAGCTTCTTCATCGGTTACGCCGCGACCGGCGCAATGACCTCCGTCGTCGCCGAGGTCGCCAACACCTACGGCGGCCGCCACCGCTACGTGTTCGGACCGGCGCAACGGATCGGCGCGCGCGGCGCGCGCGTCGGGTTTCGCCTGCCGCGTACGCTGTTCGTGTCGCCGTTCCTCCACGGTGACGCGAGCTACGAGCTGTGGCTCGACGCCCCGCTCGATGGCGATGCGCTCGCGATCACGATGCACGTGGCGATGCACGACGCGCCCCCCGACGTCACCGACGGTCCCGATCCTGGCGACCGCGGCGGGGCCCGAGATGCAGCGAGCCAGCGAACGCTGGCGAGCGGGGCCCGCGTGCTCGTCGCTCACCTGGCGGGTGCCCGTCACGCGCTGACCGATCGCTCGCTCGCCGGGCTGGCGCTCCGGTTCCCGCTGATGACCGCCCAGGTGATCGGCCTCATCCACTACCAGGCGCTCAAGCTGCGGCTCGCCGGCGTGCCGTATCGCCGGCCCGGCGCCGATCACCGGCCGATCCGCACACCGACGAACGTCGTCTCGCGCGCACCACGCCCGGCGTCGATGAAGTAACGTCGTGGACGCGTGGCCGGGGCTGACGTGGCTCATCCGTTGATCGTGCCGATGCCGCGCGTGGTGCCGCCCGCGGGCCGCGCGGTGCGTTGGGCCGCGGTCGCGATACTGCGTGCCCGATGGACGGCGGGCCGCCTCGATCTGGTGGTGCGGGGTGGCGAGCGGATCCGGCTCGGCGGCAGTGGGACCGTGGAGGCCACGGCGCGCATCCACGACGACCGCATGTTCCTCCGCCTGCTGCTGCGCGGGGAGCTCGGCATCGGCGAGGCGTTCGTCGCCGGCGAGTGGTCGGCGGCATCGGCCGACGAGCTGGTCGCGGTGATCCGGCTGTTCCTCCGGGCGACCGGCGCGCGTGGGGCCGAGTCGGCGCTCACCCGCATGGCCCAGCTGCCGGCGCGGGTCCGCCACCGGCGCGCCGCGAACACGCTGCGCGGTAGCGCGCGCAACATCCACGCGCACTACGATC
>JBKJUF010000012.1:0-16776 GCA_046590445.1 Kofleriaceae bacterium | reverse complement strand
GCCCCGCTCGCCAGCGTTCGCTGGCTCGCTCCATCTCGGGGCCGCCCGCGGCAACCGCCAGCCGATGCGCGCCTGGCGTCACGGGTACGGCGCGAACGTCGCCGCCGAGTGCTTGCGGGCGTTGCAAGCCGTGATGTCGGCGGCGCTGAACGCGTGCAGCGAGCGGGCCGGAAGCCGCGCGCGGATGAAGCCGATGATCAGCAGGCGCGCCGCGTGACCGGCGTCGACGAGGTCGGGGGTGCCGGTCTCGGCGACCTCGTCCCAGACGTCGCAGAGCGCCGCGCGCCGCGCTGCCGGATCGGTCACCGTCGCCCACAGCCGCTCGAGGTTGCGCTGCACGAGCTGCGGCGCCTGCGCGAGCTGCTGCTGGCGATGGCGGCTGCCGATCTGCACGCGCTGATCGCGGGTGGCGTCGAGGAACCGCAGCTTCTGGCGCGCGTACGGATCCTGGCCGTGGCTGCGCATGATCGCGTCGGCGACGTCGAAGGTCGCGATCACACCGCCGGTGGGCACGCGGTTGCCGCGATCGATGATGTGGTCCTCGACGGGCGTCGGCCTGCCGAGCAGGCCGACCGGCTTGTCGGGATCCGCGTACCAGCTCGTGATCAGATCGCCGAGTCCCTTCTCGGGGATCGCGGAATGGAGCTTGAGGTTTCGCTTGTCGGTGAGCGAGACGCTACCGTCGCGCTCGACCTTCGCGGTGAACTGGCGCTGATCCGAGCGATGGGTCCCGCCTCCGGAGGGCTGCAGCTCGCCGCTGTCGATGTCCGGCCCGAACGGGTCCGGCGGACGCGTGCGACCGTCCCAGCGGCCGGTCGGCAGTCCGACGGTGAGTCGGACCGGTCGCCCCTTGCGCATGTCGAGGAGCGGGTGCTTCGCCGGCGGCCGATCGATCGCGGTTCCGTCACGCGTAGCCGCCGTGCCCGCCGTGCCCGCCGTACCCGGCGTCCCGGCGCTGCTCGCCTTGCGACTCGCCGAGATCCGCGCGACCCGTGGCGACGACCGCGCAGGTTCGCCGGCGGTCGTGGCGAGCGCTGCGGTCGCCTTGGCATCGAGCACGATCACGTCGAAGACTGCCGCGCTGCCGCGCGCACGCGCCGCGGTGATCGGTGCTCGCACGTCGACGCCCGAACCCACGTCGTCATCGATCGCCAACGCGCGCGTGATCCCGACGAGCATGCCGAGGTGCAACCCCGCGGAGATCGCGATGGCGGCCGCTCGCTTCCGCACGGCGATACGACCCTGGCGCCGTTGGAACCGTTGCACGGGTCCGTGCCGCTCTCCGCCACCGCTTGCCGCGTGATTGGCGGTGAGGCCAGGGTGAGCGTCCACCTGCAGGGGCGCCGGCTCGTCATCGTGGAACGATGCGGGCCGCCTCGATGGCGTCGATCGTCGTGCTCGGTGGCTGGCTCGGTGGCTGCGTCTCGCTCGTGCAGACCGCGCCGCCGGATCGGCCCTGGTCGCCCCCACGCCAGCACTGCCACGCCTCGGACAGCTACGGCTACGTCGCCGCGCTCCTCGCGGCCGGCTTCGCGGTCGGCGGCCTCGTGCGCTACCTGACTGCCGACGACGATGACTTCGTGTTCAGCACCGGCGAGCTGCAGGGCATCGCCATGGTCGGCGCGAGCGGCGTGTTCATGCTCGATACGACCAACGCGTTCCGCCAGGCCGAGCGCTGCCGCGACTATCAGCGCACGATCGACGAGACGCCGCGGCGGGTCGATCCCGACCAGGTCTCCGTCACTTCGTGGTGACGGCGCCGCCGACCTTGATCGCGAACTGCATCGCCTTGCCGCCCTCGGACGCGACGAAGTTCGTCTCGAGCGTCGACGTGTGGGTCGGATAGAGTACGCCGTCCGCCAGCGTGATCGCGGAGGTGCCGGTGCCGGTGATGTTCGAGATCTTGCCGCCGCCGATGTCCTGATCCTTGCCGCTGACCTTGGTCTTGCCCTTGATCGTCCACGTCGTGCCCTTGCGGCCGACGAGCTCGTAGTCGGTGACCTGGGTGACGTCGAGCTTGTCGGCGAGCTTCGCCGACGTCGTCGCCTGCCACTTCGCGCCGACCGCGACCGGCTCGGTCGGCAGCACCGGCCACGCCGGCAGCGTCAACCGGATGAGGTCGATGGCACCGGGCGACAGATCGTCCGGCTTCTCGATGCGCAGCGTGATATCGCCGGCCGCGCCGTGCGGACCGATGCTGCCGCCGATCACCAGGCCGGAGAGCGAGGCCAGCGCGATCTTGAACTTGTCGAGCGGCACCTGCGAGCCCGTGACCTCGCGCGCGTCCGTCGAGCTGATCGCGAGCGCGTACTCGGTTTTGCCGTCTGCACCGACGGTCTTGGTCTCGGCCTGGCCGACGAGCACGACGGTTGGCACCGTCTGCTCCTGGGTCTCGCCGTCGATCGTCGTCTTCGACGAGAAGTCCATCGCGACCTCGACCTGCTGCTTGCCGCCAGCCGTCGCGGTGTAGCGCAGCGGGGCGCGCTTGCCCTTGCCAGGCGACACCAGCTTGACCGCGACGGTCGTGCTCGGCACCGTGACCTCGAGCGGCGGCTTCGGCGCCGGTGGCGGCTCGGGAGCCTGCTCCGGTGCCGGCTTGGGCGCCTCGGCAACGGGCTTGTCGGCGGGGAGCGGCGCGAGGTTCGTGGGCTTGGCCTTGTTGCCACCACACGCGACGAGCGCAGCGAGAAGAAGGAACGAGACGCGATGCATCCGCGGACGCTAGCACACCGGATCTCGGCAATCCCGCAACCGGGCAACGACGCTGCACCAGAGCGGGACGATGCGGCGTGCCGTGCCGAACCAGTGGAGATTCACCCCGCTGATCTCGTAGGCGCGCGGCGCGCACTGGAACGGGGCGAGGCCTCATGAATTAGATCAGCGGCAGAAACTCGACGCCGATGAACGGGACGATCGGGAGGCCGCGAATGTCGGCGTCGGCTCGGAGGTCGTCGTCGTACTCGCGGCCCTCGATGTTGCGACGGTTCGTCGCGTTCTGGACGTCGATGTAGAACACGATGTCGCCCCAGCAGCGATGCCACCGGCGATCGGCGCGCAGATCGAGCGTGAAGAAGGTGGGCAGCGTGCCGGCCCACGCGTCCTGAACGGGGACCTGACCGAGCAGGTACGACGGGCTGTACGGGTTGCCCGAGACGAGCTGCATGCGCGCCCCGAGCCGCCACTTCGCGTACTGGCGCGACACCGCGATCTGCAAGTTGTGGCGCTGGTCGAGCTCGAACGGACGCCAGCCACGGCCGGCCCGCGGATCGTCGATGCGCTCCGACTTGCCGAGCGTGTACGACAGCAGCGTGAACCACGGTGCGACGTTGCGCTTGATCGCGACCTCGACACCGTAGCTGCGCGCGCGTCCGAGGTTCTCGCGGTAGATCGCGAAGCCGAGCTGCTTCTCGAGGAGGAGCTCGAAGGTCGGCCCGAGACCGCCGAGGTTTGGCGACGGCTGCTCGGAACCGGGCTCCGGGCGCCGCACCTGGACGCCGAGCTCGCGGCCATAGCTGAAGAAGCCGGTGACCGCCGCGGTGATGCCGTGCGGGAGCTCGCTGTCGAGCCCGAGCGAGATCTGATCGAAGAACGAGCTATCGAGCGCCGGGTTGCCGTCTCGCGCATCGACGTCGCCGGGCGTCGGCGGCTGGTGGTAGCGGCCGATCGCCTGGCGCAGCGTGAGCCGGTCGGTCAGGCGCTGGTGGATGTTGAGGCGTGGATCGACGACGAGCTCGCGCGAGAGCCCGTAGATCTCGGCGCGCACGCCGGGCTTCACCGCGAACCGATCGCCATCGATCATCCAGCGCAGCTCGGACCACAGCGACGCATCGCTCCAGCTGACCGTCGACTGGCCGTCGAACGCTTGCTCGCCGCCCGGCGTCTCGGTGTTGATCTGGGTCTGCGCGAGGTAGCCGCTCGATAGCTCGGCACCGCCGCGCAGATGTCCCCAGCGGTAGTCGCGGACGAGCTCGCCGCGCAGGCCACCGAGGTAGGTGGGCCGCGAGAAGCGCTCGGTGGAGCCCTCGTCGCTGTCCTCCTCCTGGAATGTCAGCCGGTTCGTGCCGAGCCATGGGACGAGGATCAGCGTCGTCGGTCCCCACACCTTGCGATACGGCGCCGCGACCCGCACGAACAGCGACGTCAACGAGACCTCGTCGCTCGCGACCCGATCGATCGACGAGAAGATCGTCGGGTTGATGCGACCGCGATCGCGCGCGTCGCCGAACGTCGTGCGGACCTGGAAGTCGTAGTAGCTCGGCAGCGGGATGTCGTCCTCGACGAACGGCGCGGCGATCCGGTCGAAGTACGAGCGGCGGAGCCCGATCAGGATGCCGCCGCGCTGCCACGGTCCTTCGGCCTGGATCGACGAATCGAAGAGCCCGATCGAGCCGCCCATCCGCCAGCGATCGGTGCGCGGCTCGCGGGTGGTGAGCGTGACGAGCCCGCCTTGTGCGCGACCATGCGCGGCGTCGAAGCCGCCGTTCGCGAGCTGCAGATCGGCGAGCATGCCGCTCGGGTAGAACGACGTGACGCCGCCAAAGTGAAATGACAGCGGGACCTCGATGCCGTCGAGGTACACCGCGGTGTCGCGCGGCGAGGTCCCGCGGAGCACGAGCCCGCCGAACGAGAACGGGATGCGCGCGACGCCCGGCAGCACCTGAGCGGCCCGCAGGATGTCGTTGCCGGCCCCGGGGATCGAGCGGATCTCGTCGACGGTGAGCTGGTAGCGCAGCGGCCGGGTCTCCTCCGGCGCCTCACCGGTGATCTCGATGACCTCCGAGCCAGATGCCGCGGCGAGCTCGATGCGCAGCAAGCCGTCCGCGATCCGGACGCTGCGCGTCACGTAGCCGGTCGCGACGACCGTGAGCTCGCGATCCGCGTCGGCGACCGTGATCGCGAAGTAGCCGTCGACGTCGGTCACCGCGATCGCACCGCGCTCGCTGAGCACCGAGGCGCCCGCGATCGGAGTTTTGGAGATCGACGATGCCCGATCGCGGGTGACCACACCGCGCACGGTGCGGGCGGGTGCCGCGACCGCGACGGCAGCGCCGACGAGGAGCAGCACGACCGTCGCGAGGCGGCAGAGCCAGGTAGCCATCAGGAACACGGACCGCGCCGAAGCGCGGCCGGTTCGCTCACTCCTGGATGGTGACCTTGATCATCTGGATCGGCGTCTTCGGGCGGTCACCCGAGAGCGTCGCCGTGGTCTCGATCTTCTTCACGACGTCCATGCCCGACGTGATCTTGCCGAACACCGGGTGCTTCGACGGGCCCGGCGAGAACCAGTCGAGGCGCGCGTTGTTGACCGTGTTGATGAAGAACTGCGCGCCGTTTGTGTTCGGCCGGCCCGTGTTTGCCATCGACAGCGTGCCCGGCTCGTTCGAGATCTTGTGGGCGGCCGGGTGCTCGTCCTGGATCTTGCCGAGCGGCGAATCACCGGTGCCGCAGCGCGGGCTGTTCGGATCCTTCGAGTGCTCGCACCCGAACTGGATCATGAAGTCTTTGATGACGCGGTGAAAGTGCAGGCCGTTGTAGAAGCCCATCTGCGCCAGCTTCACGAAGTTGCCCGCAGTGACGGGCATCTTGTCCTGGTAGATCTCGGCGGTGAACGTGCCCAGCGAGGTCTCGAATGTCGCGGTCGGATTCGGCATGGCGAGAGGCTTACCACGAACCTCGGCGGCGCGGCCGCGGTGTGCGGAGCACTCCCGTCACGGCACGATCTGATCGATCGCGAGGGCGATCAGCGCGACGAGCTTGCGGGTCTCCTCGTGCTCGATGTTGGCCGCCAGAAACTCGTGGACCATCGGCTGCGCCTCCTCGAGGCGCTTCAACGAATCGCCACGCGCCGCCGCATCGAGATCCTCGTACGACAGCTCCCGGAGCCGAGAGCCCGCCTTCTGGAAGCACGTCGCGACGAGCGCGCAGTGGAAGATGACGTTGATGATCGCCTCGGCGCCGCCGAGATCGCTCTCGTGCGCGCTGATGAACTGCGCGACGGGCGTCTGGCTCTGGACGAAGCCACCGACCATCACGGCGGAATAATTCGGGTCGGACATCTTCTGCGACGCCTCGGTGACGACCGCCATGACCTGGTCTTTGGTGAGCTTCATCTACTCCCTCGAGGGCCCTCGCATTGCGACAATGCTGATGCTACTGCGATGGGGTAGCGTCGTCGAGAATCGTGCAACCCCACGTGATCCACAGCGGGACGCGGCGTGCGCTGGTGCTGTCGCTGGCGCTCCACGTGACGCTCGGGGCGGTGGGCTGGCTGGTGCTCGAGCGCCGGGACCCGACCCGGACCGAGCTCGTCGACATCGAGCTCGCTCCCCCCCCACCCGAGGTCGAGGCGCTGCCGGCCGAGGTCGCCAGGCCGCCCGAGCAGGACACCGCGGCACAGCCCGACGACACGACGGCGGCGAATACGGCGCCCGGACCTGGCGAGCTGCTCGTCGATGCAGGGGTCGACGCGCCGCCGGACGCGCCACCGGATGCGCCCGTCGACGCGCCGCCGGATGCGCCGACGGATGCGCCGAAGCAGAAGCGGCCCGCCGCCGCCGTCGATGCCGCCGCGGTCGATGCCGGCGAGCCGCTGATCGCCGTGCTGGACGATGGCGGCGTGGTCGCGATCGAGGGTGATGGCGGGACCGGAGACGCGATGCTCGTCGCCGTCGAGCCGGGTGCGGGATCAGGGTCGGCAGGCTCGGGCGCTGGTGCCGGCGACAGCTCGGGATCGGGCGGGCTCGCGCACGAAGCAGGATCGGGGTCCGGGGTGCCGGGCGCGACCAACGAGCCCGCCGTCGACGGTGCACCGACCACCGCCGGCACCGCCGCCAACCTCCTCGCGTACTTTCCGAAGGGTCACACCGTCACGGCGCTGATCCGCTTCGATCGCCTGCGCGGCACCGAGTGGGCGGCGCAGACCGAGCGGCTCCTGCGGCCGATGCCCGACTACGTCGTGCTGTTCGGGACCGCCGACGCCGGGATCGCGAACAAGCTCGACACCCTCGTGATCTCGTCACCGCGGCCGCGCGATGCGGCGGCCACCACGCTCGTCGCGCACACCCGGCTCGGCCGCTCCGAGCTGCGCGACTTCCTCGGCGCGGCGGCGACGGTGAGCTGGTCCGCGGCGAAGGGCGGTCTGCTCGGCAGGCGCGCACCGTCGCGGATCCCCGATGACAAGCGGGTGTTCCTGTCGCCGTTCAAGGGCTGGTTCCTGCTCGCGCAGCCCGGCGACCTCGGCGGCCTGATGACCGCGGCGCGCGGCGATCTCGATGCGGTCGAGGCGACCGGCAAGTTGCCCCCGTGGCTCGCCGGGATCCGCAAGATCGAGGCGGAGTCAGGCGATCCGCGCGGTCCGGCCCTCGTGCTGACGCTGCGGCTCGGCGGCGAGCGGGTCGAGCTCGGCGACAACGACTTCGGTCTCGGCGTGAAGAGCTTCGCGACGCCGGATCGGGTCTCGCTCGCGATGGAGCTGGTCAAGCAGGGCTGGCTCGTGCGCGGCAACATGCGGTTCACGAGCGATGCCGCGGCGGCCGAGTTCGTGACCGCCGGCGAGGCCGCCAAGCAGCGGATCGCCGACAGCCGCACGCTCCAGCTCGCGATCGGCAAGGCGCCCGCACGGGTCATCGCGAACCTCGCGTTCCGGCGGACCGGGCCGCGCGTGTCCTACACGACGTCGGTCTCGATCGCCGATGCGCGCCTCATCCTCCAGGTCGCCGCACAGCAGCTCGACACCTATTTCGGCCCGGCGCCGTGACGTCGATTGCCGCGGCCACGGCGCACATGCATCCTTGATCGATGCGCCTCGTCGTCACGGTCATCATCGGCGCCATGATCGGCACGATGACCGGCGCGATGCTCGGCGCGTGCGGCGGACAGCCAGCGCAGTCACCGCTGCATCCTGCGGGCTCCGAACGCGACGACGGGCATGGCCTGCTCGCGCAGGCGTCCGCGCAGATCCTGCTCGACGAGGAGGACGAGAAGCTCGAGGCGGCCACGCATCACGGCGCGGCGTATGGCGGCGCAGCGTACGGCGGTCAGAGCTACGCGACCTTCGAGGTGCCGGCGTGGCCGGTCGCGGCACCGAACCGCACACCGAAATACAACCAGGTGCACCACCTCAGCGGCGCGGTCGAAGGTGTCGTGCGCTGGCGCGGTGCCATGCCGGCAAAGCTCGTGACGACGTGTGGCGAGCACGAGCCCGTGCGGGTCAGCGCCGATCGCGCGGTCGCCGGCGTGCTGATCTACATCGATCGCGTGCAGGTTGGCCGCGTGCTGCGCAACGATGGCCGACCGGTCAGCGTCGGCGGGACCATCGTGAAGCGCGGCTGTCGCCTGGAGCCGCGCGTGCAGCTCGTGACGCCGCTGCCGGCCGCCGTGGCCGTGCACGGTGATGCGAAACCCGCGCGTATCCGGTTCGCGGACCAGGTGCTCGAGCTTCACGCGGGTGGCCGGATCGCGCTGCAGCTGCAGCCCGGTGTGATGCGCCTCGAAGCCGACGATGGCTCGCTCGGCGCGGCGTGGGTGATCGCGCTCGACACCCCGTCCTATGCGCTGACCGACGATCATGGCCGGTTCCGGATCGACGAGCTCGCCGCCGGATCCTACGAGCTCACGATCTGGTCGCCGCCCGTGGCGGTCTTGAAGCGAGGTGCGCTGACGTATGGTGCGCCGACGATCATCAAGCGGACAGTGCGCGTCACGCATGCGCGCGCGAGCCGCATCGACGTCACGCTCGGTCGCTGACGTTTCGTCCGAGCTTCGTCCGGATCTCGGCCGCGTGTCCGAGGGCCGGAAAAAACCGGACAGCCGCGCCTTCGTGATCGTGGGGTTACGCGTGGCACTGCGGTTGCTCTCTGGTTCGCCGACGCAAGGGCGTCGGAAGGAGAACAGTCGTGCAGAACAAAATGTACAAGGTGATGACGTCGATCGAGAAGAAGGGTGGCGGCCACTACTGGATGCGCTGCGGGTCCGCGTTCCGCAATCGCGATGAGTCGATGAACGTCTATCTCGACGTCATCCCGACGAAGAAGATGGAGTTCACGATCCGCGAGCTCGACGCCGAGGACCTCCGCAAGATCGAGGCGTCGCGTGGCGCTGCGCCCGTCCTGCCGATCGGCGGAGCCAGCGACGCCGCGCCGTTCTGAGCGACGCGTCGGCTGTCCACCATTTCCGGTTCGTTCGGGTGCCGCGCCTCGCGCGGCGCTCGAGACGAGCCTTGCCCGAAAGGAACCGTTTCCGATGACTCTCACGATCTCGAAGCTCACCCGTCCGCTTGCACCGCTTGCCGCGATCACCGCCCTGGTCCTCGCGATGGGCGGCACGTGGATGACCGCAGACAACGCATTCGCCGCGCCTGCGCAGGCGCAACCCAAGACGACCGCCAGCGCGGTCGCGATCCTCGACGACGACATGCCGCGCGCGCGGCCGCCGAAGAAGGACGTCAGCGGCCGGCTCAACCTCAACACTGCCTCCGAGGATCAGCTGATGCTGCTGCCGAGCGTCGGTCCCTCGAAGGCGGAGCGGGTCGTCACCTGGCGCAAGAAGAATGGCGGCTTCAAGCGCGTCGCCGATCTGCGCCGTGTGAAGGGGTTCGGCTACAAGACGTTCAAGCGTCTCGAGCCGTTCCTCGACATCAAGGGCGACACCACGCTCGCGCCGAAACGCTGAGGCGATGTTCGCTGGATGCCGAGCTGAACAGGCATCCGACCGTCTTGTCGTCTCCTGGTGCCGGTGCGGCGGTCGTCCCTCCCTACGCCGCCGCGCCGGCGCTTTGTTACAGTGACGCGATGAACCAGCCGTCGAGCGCTGCGACGACGACGTTACCGTCCCTCGCCGACGAGGCGCGCCGGCTGTGTCAGGCACTGCTGCGGATGGACACCACGAACCCGCCCGGCAACGAGCGAGTGTGCGCCGAGTACCTTGCCGAGAACCTCGCCGAGGTCGGCTACCAGCCGCAGCTGCTCGAGGGCGCACCGAACCGCACGAACCTGGTCGTCCGGCACCGCGGAACCGGCAAGCTGCCGCCGCTGCTGCTGACCGCGCACCTCGATGTCGTCGAAGCCGATCCGACGAAGTGGCGACGTCCGCCGTTCTCGGGCGACGAGTTTGAAAGTTGTCTGTGGGGTCGCGGCGCGATCGACATGAAGAACATGGCCGCGATGTGCACCGCGATCATGCGGCGGCTCGCGATCACGAGGACCGTGCTCGACCGCGACATCATCTTCGCGGCCGTGGCCGACGAGGAGGCGGGCTGCGATCTCGGATCGCGGTTTCTCGTCGAGCAACACCGCTCGCTCGTCGAGGCCGAGTACGCGATCGGCGAGTCCGGCGGATTCTCGCTGCACCTCGGCGACACCACGTTCTATCCGGTCCAGGTCGCCGAGAAGGGCTTCTGCTGGATCCGCGCGCGGGTCACCGGCGAGCCCGGCCATGGTTCGATGCCGCGTCAGGACAGTGCGGTCACCCGGCTCGGCGAGGCCCTGGCCGCACTTGGCCGCGCGAGCCTGCCGGTACACCCGACGAGCTACATGGCGGACTTCGTCGAAGCGGTGCGCGCGCGCCAGCCGGCGCTGCTCCAGCCGCTGGTCCGGCTGCTCGGGCGGCCGCACCTGCTCGCCCGCCTCGCTCGGCTCGTGCCCGGCGCATCCGCCGGCGGATCGATCGCTCGTAGCTTCTCGGCGCTGCTCAGCAACACCGCGGCCGCCACCGTCGTGCGCGCAGGTAACAAGACCAACGTGATACCCGGCCTCGCCGAGTTCGAGATCGACGGCCGCACGCTGCCCGGTCAGACCGACGACGATCTACTCCGCGAGCTGCGCGCCGTGCTCGGCCCCGACGTCGAGCTCACCGTGATGAAGTCCGCGCCGCCGATCGTCACCGAGCCGGTCGCGTCGCCGCTGTTCGCTCTCATCAAGCACGAGGTCGAGCGGCGCGAGCCCGGTGCGGTCGTCCTGCCGTATTTGATTCCAGGCTTCACCGACGCGAAGTACTTCACGCAGACCGGCGCGCGCTGGTACGGGTTCTCGCCGGTGAAGATCGAGAAGCGCAGCGGGATCAAATTCGCGGACATGTTCCACGGCCACGACGAGCGCATCCCGATCGCCGGGCTCGCGTGGGGTGTCGAGGTCCTCGACGCCGTCGTGCGCGGAATCAGCACCGACCGCTGACCCAATTCAATCGGGATGGTCCGATGGCGATGTATGCCGTGTCCGGCGTCGGGCGGCCCGGCGTCAGCGGGTGTGACGTCCTGCAAGATCACCGAGACGACGACCAGGGCTCACACACGGCTCTGGTACCTTCGGCGGCGCTGCTGTTCGACTTGGCTTCTCGGCTCACCCGTTGCTTTTCAGGATCGTTATGGAGTTCTCGGTGCCCGGCTGGTTGGTGTCGACGTCGAGTAGCTTCCAGCGCCGGACCGGTCCGCCCTCCTTGAAGAACAGGTGGAACGCGAACGGCCGCGGGCCCGTCACGTGCTTGCCGATCCCGACCAGGAATTCGGTGTGATGGTTGTTGATCACCGAGATCGCCACGAACGTCGCGGCCGAAAAGATCCGCCACAAGCCGAGCCCCGCCCCGCCCATGGTCTCGTCGACCTCGACGTTCACGCCTGGACGCGCGCAGCGCGTGAGGACCTCGAGGAGTCGCGGCCGCGACAGCGAACCGAACGGATCGCGTACGCGCACGATCGCGAGATCCGCGCGGCAGCCGTAGACCAGGTCGCACGCGCTGTCGTCGGGGAGCGCGACGTCCTGGGTCCTCGAGATCGGCTGCTTCACCGCGCCCGACGCGACCGGAGCATCATAGAACGCGTTCGTCAGCAGCTCCTCGGCTGCATCTCGCAGCAGATCGATCGTACTGGTGCCCACGCCCTTCGACGCGAGGTACTCGCCCATCCGATCGAGCCGCTCGACCCGCTTGCTGGCGTGCGTCAGCCGGATCCGGCGGCCCGCCGCGCTCGGCGCGAGCCAGTCGAGCAGGCGCGGCTTCCCGACCTTGACGAGCGTCCCCATGACATTGCCCAGATGCTCCCGCGCCAGCGGATGTTCGAGCATCGCGGAGCCGACCACATGGGACAGCCATGGCCGCGAGGGCAACCAGTTCACCGCCATGGACAGCAGGTCGTTGCAGATCGCGATGACGTGACCCGCGGTACCGGGAGGTCCCGCAAGCCGCTCGAGCGTGGAGCCATCGACGAACGAAATCGTCCGCGAGTCGCGCGGTGCCTCGAGGAACTCGCGCTCGGAGCTCACGACTGTGACGTTCGACGGGAGCAGCTCGCGAAGCGCCACGGTGAGCGACTCCGACATCCAGACGATCGATCTCACCAGATCGACAATAGCACTCCCACTGTCTTCACTGGGGCGGGCTCCTCCCACAAGCGCTCGGCGCGGGCTCCGAGGCGAAGCTGGTGCACAGCTCGGTGACCGAGAGCATCGGCACGATCGGATCGATGTTTCGCGCGCGGAAGGAACAGCGGCGTGACGAAGATGATGGTTGGCGCGTGGCCCTCAGGTCACGGCCGCGAAGCGGCCGGGCTAGCCAGCAGGCGATCGATGTTCGCCCGGAACTCTGCCGCCACCCGCTTGAACTCGTCCGGCGCGTCGGGTGACGGGAATCCGGCGTGCAGCGCCGAGAGCGAGCCGTCGGCGCCGAGGAACAGCGTGATCGGGAAGCCTGCCGGATTGATGTCCGACAACCCGCTCGGAATCATGTCCAGGAAATTATCGAGCGAGCCGGGAACCGCGACCACCGGCCAGGTGACGCCGTAGGTCGTCTTGAACGTCTCGGCCTGCTTGGCGTCGATGGCCGGGTCCTCGGTGAACTCGTACAGCAGCGTGACCATGCGGAGGCCGCGCGGCTGGTACTCCTTGTAGAGCTCGACCAAGAACGGCGCGACATTGCGGCAGGTCGAGCACCAGCTCCCTGCCATCTCGACCACCAGCGGCCCGGGCTCGAGGGCCGCGAGCTCGGGTATGTCAGGCAGCCCGATCTTCGCGTTCGGTTTGGCCGCCTTCGCCTTGACCTCGAACACGAAATCCTGTCCGCGCGTCGCGTTCGCCACCTCGCGCCAGTCGAGGCGATGGCCACCGAAGAACTTGGCGCGCGCACGCTTGCGATCGGTGCCGAGGTCGAGCTCGAGCCGATAGCCCGAGGTACCATCAAAGCCGGTCAGGTTGACCTTGTCGCCACGTCCGTTGCCGGCCAGGTAGATGATGTTTCCCGTATCGAGGAACATCAGCCCGGCGAAGTCGCCAGGCGCGGTCTGGTTGACGACCAGTTTGGCGAGTCCGGAATCCTTCATTGCGAGCCGCCACACGGTCCGCGGCTCGCCCAGATCCACCACGGCGCCGTCGGAGCCGACCGTAGCCAGCAAGCTCGGCGTCGGCGCATCGACCTTCGTGGCGGTGAGCGGGATCGAAGACGCGCCCCACGCTCGCCAGGAGGTCGAGAATGTACCGCTCAGGATCCCATCATGGCCCAGGGTTGCCTCGACGGAGGTCTGGTGGACAGCCATGGGTACTTTCACGGTCTTGCCATCGAAGGTCGCATCGCTACGCACCTCGTGATCTCCGACCTTGAAGATTGCCTGCCTGACACCACCCGGCGCTGGAACACCCAAAAAAAACACGGTTTCGACGCCATCCGAGGCGCGGATCGCCGCGCGATACCAGGTGGGGGGCGGCTCGACCACCGCCGCGTCCTGCGACGACGTTGGAGTCGGCGCCGGATCCTGCACGGCGACGTGGTTCTCGGGAGCACCCTCTCGCTTGCACCCGAGCAACGACACCATCACCAGCATGGTCAACCGAGCATTGCGCATGGCCCTTATCCTAAGGAGTTGTCCCGTGAATCGATCCTGGCGTTGTGCAGAAATGCGCAAGCTTGAGGGGGGCGGGAGGTGGCGACCACGACGTCGGTGATCGCACAGATGCGCCAGTCCTGCACCGCAGCGAGCGGCGTCAGCCAGCAACGCGGCCGCGCGTCGTGGTCGCGTATACTGGCGGCCCGTGCGTGTCCCCATCTCGCTCGTCGTGGCCAGTACGCTGACCGCGTGCGGCGCGCTGTATGACCGGCCGGCAACGCTTCCGGCGGAGATCACGGTCCCTGCCGGGAGCTACGTTCGCTTCGAGGCAGCGGTCTACTCCGGGGGCTCGCCGGGGCCCAAGGCCGTGGAGCAGCTGAGCGCAACGCTCGGCGATCCTGCACTCGCCACGCTCGAGCTCGACGAGGGCGCCCGGGTCTGGGTCTACGGCGAGAGGGTCGGGTCGTCGTCGCTCGAAGTTCAGTTCGTGCACCCGAAGCATCAGACCCGCGAGAAGAAGTCGATCCCGATCCACGTCATCGCGGCCCGCACCCGCGCGCCCGTCGAGCTCGACAAGCCCCTGCCGACAGCTCAGGTCCACGAGTTGCTCGATCGGTCGGGGCGCCTGTGGGCGTGCGAGCTCGACGCGCAACGCGCGTGGCCAGACTGCTTCGCGCCGCGGGGCCATGGCGGCAAGCGCTACCTCTACTCGGACTCGACGCGCGCGAGCGGCATCCTTCAGGACTCTGCGGATGTCTGCATCGCGGTCGTCAACGGGTCGGTCGTGGGCTGGGCGATCAGCGACGATCCACGGCGCCAGCAGTACGACGTCACCGGCGCGGTCGCAGGCACCCCGTGTGCGAAGACCGGCAACGGCACCGTCCTCGCTCCGTGAACCGCGCGATCACGCGAAGTTCCAGGTCGAAGGCCGGTCGTGCGAGTGCTCGGCCAGTCGGCGTCGAGGAAGTCGCTGCGGTCAGTTCGACGTCGCCGTGACGTTCTGGATCGTGACGTACATGAGCTTGTCGCACGAGCGAACCGGAATCCGCACTTCGAACGCGCGGCGCGCGCGTGCAGGCACGTCGGCGCGGGCTTGCACGATATGCGCGCCGCGATGCTTCTCGGAGCCAAGCCCGCGATTCTCGGCCGTCACGGCCTCGGCGGTGATCTCGATCAGCTTGGAAACCTCGGTGCGGTTCTCGACCATGCCCTCGAGCCAGCACCCCGCGGAGTAAAAGCCCTCCGTGCGGGTCCTCGCTTCGACCGACTCGATCGAGACCCCATCGCCCGATCGCGGCCCGTAGATGGCCTTGCCCGGGCCACCGCACGAGACAAGCAGCGTGCACGCCAGCATCCGTAGCATCGCTACGGGCCCAAAAGTACGCGTGGGCAGCATGGCTCCACGCAACGGGCCATCACCTGCCCGTCGCGCAGGGCTCGTGCGTACGCGGGATCGAGCTTCGCGAGATCGGTCCACATGATCCACGCCGCGTCGCAGTGGCCGTACGCGGACGCGGAACGCACCTTGCGGGCGAGGGCGTCGACCTCGGGCGAGGCCGGGATCTCTGGCAGCGGCGCGGCCGGGATGCGCTGGACGGTGGTCTCGTGCGGAGGCTTGCCGACTTCGGGCGCGGGAACCTCGAGCGCGGGCACCTCGGGCGCGGGCATGGCCGGCGCCTCGGAGACCGCCGGTGCTGGTGCAGGCGGCGTCACGACGACGGCGGCTGGATGCTCGCTCGGCGTGTCGCTGGCGAACGCCGTGAGCAACAGCACGATGCCACTGATCACCATCAGCGAGCCGGGGAGGTACATGCCCGGATCGTCGTCGAGGACGGTCTCGTTGCGGCCGTCACCATCGGCGTCGACCTCGCTCGCCCGTACGAGCAGCATCCCGCCGACCGTGAGCACGGCGCCGGCCGCCATCGTCCCGCGTCGCGATGATGCGGACATCGTGCAGCCGGTTGCCACAGCGAGCGCGAGGACGACGACACCGGCACGAGTCATGACCGACGCACCTGCACGACGCGAACCACTACGCCTTTCGCGGACTTGGTGCGCGTTCGCGTCGAAGGCTGGACGGCTGAACTGATTTCGGTGGGCGATTCTCGACAACAGCGCCCGAGAGATCACGGAAAACCAGGCGCGCGAAGCCGAGCCGCGCCGACGAGCTCACCGTGACAAGCCGTCGAACCGCCGTCGTCAGCTCGCGAGCTGCTGCTGGGCGACGAGGGGTTGGTTCATCAGCCGATCGAGCGCGGCCTCGATGCTCGCCTGGCCGGTCTTCGCGAGCCGGGTCTCGATCTGGCGGTACAGCCGCGCGAGGCGCCGGGTCTCGGCGGCGCGCAGCCGGGCGTCGACAACGATCGGACGCGTCGGCGTGATCTCGGGGAAGCGAGTGACCGGTGAGAATGGCTTCTGGATCAGCTCGCGAGGAACCGCGCGGCGAGCCGGGGCTGCGCCATCAGGCGATCGACCGCGGCGTCGAGGCTGCGCTGCTGCTGCTTGACGATGCGAGCGTCGACCTGGCGGTACTTCGCGATCAGGCGGCGGTTCTCGAGGCGGCGCAGGCGCGCGTCGACGACGGTCGGCTCGGTGGGCTCGAGGCTGGGCTCGTCGGTGACGCGCATCATCGGCTCCTGGATCGCGACGATCTCGTCGTGGGTGAGCCCCGACGTCAGGATCCAGTCCATCAGCGGACCTTGGTGGACGTCGGCGAGGCGGATGAAGTTGTCCTGGGTGGCGACACGCGCGACGAGCGCGTCGTGACCGGAGAGCTTGATGATCGTCGCCGCCGCGCAGAGGTTGCCGGCATCGTCGAGCCACACGTTGAGCTTGCCGGACGTGTACGTGTTGTTTGGGAACACGCCCTTCTTCTGGTAGGCGCGGAAGCGCGCGAGGTTTGCAGTACGCGCGGTGGCGAGCTTGGCGCGGACGGCTGCGCGATCCGGAATGCGATCGAAGTGCGCCTTGAC
>JBKJUF010000706.1:0-13897 GCA_046590445.1 Kofleriaceae bacterium | reverse complement strand
TGCCGCTTGCGCTGGTAGCCTTCCGAGAGACACTGCTGGCACGTCTTGCGGCCGGTCTTCTGCGGGCGACATCGGCAGATCTGACAGAGTCCGGCGAGCACCGCACGCACGCGGAGTTCGCGGATCGCCTGCGCGTTGCTGCGCTTCATGCGACCTCCTCGCGGCGATCGGCGACGAAGGGTTCACCGCCGAGCTCGGCGACCACCGGCGACGCGCGCAACTTCAGCAGGCCGCCGACCTCGATTTGGCGAACTCGCTCGCGCGTCAAATTCAGAAGGTTGCCGGTGTCCTCGAGCGTGAGCCCGCCGCGATCAGCAAGGTCAAGTGCACAACTTTCGATCAGCTCATCGGGCTCGACGTCAGGAAAATTGATCTTGATCGATCCGGTCTCGGGCGCGACGTCGAGGTAGAGGTGCTGGGAACACGAGACGAACGGACATGGCCTGGCTCCGCCGGCGCAGTCGCCGCGGGTGCGCGGACGCTGCTCCTCCGTCGGTGGGTAGAGCAGCGCGCCTTCGTGGAGGACACGCTTCGTGAGGCGCTTCGCCGAGATGGTCCGCGATCGTTGCGCGACCCGCTGCCGACGACCTGATGAGCGATCGACCTTGACGTGCGCGGCGGCGAGCGGACGCACCTCTTCGATCCGGACCGCCGGAGCGATGGGGATCGGCTCGATCCCGGTGCCCTCGCAGTGCACGCAGAACTTGGCGCAGCCGATCTTCCGTCCATCGCAGTGCGTGCACGCCTCGCCGACGGGCAAGCAGAGCTCGTGCTGATCGCGATCGAACGCGAACCGGCCGACCCAGCCGTGGACCGGGCATAGCTCGCGCGTCTCGTCTGTCGGTCCGATGAGCGACGGCGTACGGTCCTCACGTCGTAGGTAGCCGCCAGCATCGCCGACATCGTTCTGTGCGCGATCGGCGGCGAGCATCGACACCAACGCGACGTGGGAGATCACGTGCTCCTCCGCGAGCGCGAGCGACCTGGGAGGTCGACCACGGCGAGCACGAGGTTCCTCCTCCGCGTCGTCGCTCGATGGCGTGGGCTGGGCGCCACCGACGTTGTGCGTGCGCCCGCATCCGTCCGAGCGGAACCCTTCGGCTCCGCATTTTGAGCAGCGCATCAGGGCGCGCTTGCGCGGGGCCGGCGTGGCGACGGGTAGCGGTGGCGGTGCTGCCGGCCTCGTCGGCAGCGGTGGCGCGCTTGCCTTCACCGCGCGCGGCTTGGGCTGCACGGGCTTGGCGCGAGTCGGCGATGGCGATGGTTCTTCGATCTCGGCGAGGAACATCTCGGCCGCCCTCTTCGAGGCTCGCTCTCTCGCGGCGCTGTAGTGCGTGAAGGTGACGTTGGCGAGCGCCTTCACGAACGCGCGGACGATCGGCTCGGCCGCCGTGTGGAAGTCGGCGCGCTTCAAGGCGCCTCCGTCGGATACAGCTGCGTGATCCCAGCCGGAGATCGTCGGAGCTCGACGCCCGCGATCTTGCCGTCACCAACCCACTTCGCGACGCTGCCGCGCGCCGATGCGTTCGTGCTGTAGTGGTGCTTGATGCCGTCGATCGCGGCCTTCAGGGTGATGCCTGGCGCGTCGCGTACGACTCGAGCGAGCTGCTCGCAGGTGTCGCGAAACGGCGTCCAGCGCCCGCCGCCGCCAACCGCCCCAGCCTTCGCGTGAGTCTTGTGCTGCGGTCGTAGCTGAGCAGCGAGCCGCACCGGCCGGCTGTTCCAGCGGCGACTCGTCGCGCACTCGCGGACCCGCGGCGAGCCGTAGCTCCATGCCACCTCGAGCATGCCGATGCCGAGCTCGCGGCACAGGCCGGCGACGTTGCTGACGCCTCGACTGTACGGAGCCGCGATGTAGACGCGATGCGCGACGCGACGCCGCTCGATGGCCTGCGTCAGCAACGCGAGCGAGAAGCTCGTCTTTACCTCGACGACCCAGATCTCGGCGCCGAGTCGAGCCACGATGTCGGCGACGCCGCCAGCGCACTCGACCTCCTGGAAGACGTCGGCCCCTAGCGCCTCAAGATAGGCGACAACGACCTCGGCGACGGCCTGTTCGGAAACGAGCGTCCGCGTCACGACTCACCTCCGCAGTCGAAGCGATGATCGAGATCCACCGGCGCCTGGGCGACGAGCTCGGCGAGGCCGCGCTCGACCTCCTTACGCTCGATGCCGACGCGGACACACTCGTCACATCGTTCGTCACGCGGCGGTGTGTCACTTACCTCGACGACGTCACCGGCGGGCCACGAGCCCCGACAGCTCGTGTGCGTGCGCCCTGCATCGTTGGCGCCGACGACCTCGCAGAACGCAGTCGAGAGCGTGTGACGAGCCCACACGAAAGCCTTCGTGACGCGAGCGAGATGTGTGCTGTTGACGTTCTGCATGGACCACCCAGACAAGAGAGACGTTGATGCGGAGCCGTGTCCCGCTTCCCCAAGCGAGGCGCGACGTGGAGCTAGTTCGGCGGCGCCGTGGCCCGGCGCGAGAGCAATGCCGCGCGGATCGGACGCAGCGCCTGGTCGACGACGACAGCCGCGGTCAGCGCTTCGAGCACTCGCTCGTCGGTGATGAGACGGCCACCGGAGTCGTGGTGCCAACGGCCATCACGGCCGAGCGCAGCCATCCAGGTGGCGCCGCGCCGCCGTCGCAGCAGGCGATCCCACCAGCTCGGCACGATCGTCACCTCGGCGAGCGAGGGCGTGTGCAGCTCGACGTGGATCACTCGCATCTCGTCTCCAATCCGCGCGCTGCGGCGAACACGAGCGAGAAGCCGAAAAGGAGGAGTGCGATGGTCACGCGGCCCGCTTTCGCGCACGGACCTTGGCCATCACGCGTTCGGCGGCGGAGATTTCCTCTGGCGTGGGCTCGTCGCTGGCATCTGCCACGACGAATCGCGACGACAGGGCGACCTGCGCATCGAGGATCTTCTTCGCCAGTTCGTCGCACGTCGGCGTGTGCTGACCGTCGAGCATCGCGAGCACGATGTGCGTCCACTCGCCGGCCCAGCGCTTGTTGTTCTGCTCGTTGAGTGCCTCGGAGAGCGTCGACTTCGCGACGTCGATCTCGTGCGTGACTTCCTTCGAGCCGAGGTGCGTCACGGCTGCGCGCAGCGCTTCCAGCATCACGAGCCATGCCTCGCGGCCTGTGTGCGACGGCCTGTATGCGAGCGGAAGCTGCCGCATTAGCTGTGCTCCTGGCCGGGGCGAACCGGGGCGAACACGCGTTCGCCGTCGTTCGAGTTGCGGAGAATCCTTAGAGAACCGAGACTGGTCTCATGCGAAGCGTTGCGGTGCTGGTGCTGGTGACGAGCGGGTGCTCGCTCACGATGAAACGAGTCGATTCGAGTTACGACGGCAAGAGTGAACCCGCGTGCGAAGACAGCTTGGGGCCAGTCATCGCCGACGGCCTCCTCGCTGGTCTCCTGCTGGGCGTTGGCGTGGCCGCAGGCAATAAGAGCGTGGCTGCCAACGATACGGGGATGCCCGACGGCACCGCGGACGCGCTTGCGTTGACGGGGCTCGTCGGCGGCTTGGTGTTCGCTGTCAGCGCAGTCCTTGGCGAAAGCACCCACCGCGAGTGCAAGCAAGCGAAGGCGACATGGCGACTTGCCGGTGCAATCGGCGTCGGCGTCGACGAGAGAACAGGCCGTTCTGCCGAGCCCGAGATCTCCATGAACCCAGGGGACGATCCGAACAAGGCGGACTCGTTCTGGTGCGGCAACAACCAGCGTTGCACGACCGAGGAAGCCACATGTGCAGGGACGTGCACGCCGACCGAGACGGCGTGGTGCGTCGCATCGGAGCAGGGCTACAACTGCGGACGGAGCCGCGACGCGTGCACCACGCACGTCAACGCACGTCGCGCGCGGCGCGGCGCGGAATGCGTCGAGCGCAAGGCCGCGCTGTGGAAGGGGACGCCGCTGAGTGCGGCCCAGAAGTCGAAGGCTGTAGAGGCTGCTCCGACAGCTGCCGCGCCTCGCGGGTTCTTTTGTGCGATCTCGCCGAGCGCCGCTCGTTCCGGCTTCTGCATGCGCGAGAGGTCCGACTGCGAGTCGACGCGGGACGTCGCGATCGCGGGCACGTCTGACCTCGCGCCGTGCGCCCTCGTGGAATTTGCGCACTGCTTCGACGCCGATGGCCGCGAGCGCTGCTTCCCGACGGCTGATACCTGCACGGAGCGATCGGGCAGCACCAAGTGCGACGAGCGCAAGTGACGTCACGACGCACCCTGATCATGCGGCTGGCACTGATCGCCGCGTGTTCCTGCTCCGGTGGAGCGAACCAAGGCGCGGCTACGGCGCGTGCCGTGGGGTCTCCTGTCGAGTCGCCGGTCGCGGAGAGTTCGCCCGTCGACGCAGGGACGGTTGAAGTCGATGCCGCGTACCAAGGGGTCGCGGAGGAGGTCGCTGCTGTGGCCAAGGTCGACGTGAACGAACCTGTCAGGATCGAGGGGCGCGACGAACCTGACGAGGTCGCCGAAGCCGCGCGAGCTGTCGAACCCGAAGATCCGAACGGCGACGCCATCACGTACGAAGACGGTGTTGCGGTCGTTTCCACCACCGCGCCCGGCTGGTGGTGTTCCACCAAGGGGAAGACCGAAGGTGTATGCGTTGAGCGTTGCCGTCCCGGGTTCACCTGTAAACAGGCGAAGGCGTTCGCGTGCTTCTCCGCAGTGGAGCGAACGACTCGCGACGAGGGTGACTACTGCTTTGTGAACTACGGCCGGTGCGAAGTCTTTCGCTCGCTGGTCGAAGCCGACGGCAGCTACACGGATGTCACCGATTGCAGAATCGTTCGAGTTCGCCCGAAGGTGCGCGTGAAGCCGAGCGCGAGGAAGAAGAAGTGACGTCACGCTGCGATCTCCCCGTAGAACTCGGGCATCGTCAGGTTGAGCGCCTTAGCCAACCGCTCGATGTCAGCCGCGCGCGCTTGGATTTCTCCGCTCTCGATTCGGCAGAGCTTGGAGTTGTCCATCTTCGCGCGCGTCGCGAGCTCGAGCTGCGAGACTCCCTTCAGCTCTCTCCAATGGCGGACGCGCTGATGAGATTGAAGTGTCACGCCATGAGATTGCACAGAGAGCAATGGCGCGTCAAGATGCGTTGCACTGTGAACAATTGAAGTGCTTGATACTGTTGACGTCGTGTCGGACGAAAACGAGAGCGCAAGCGAACGGCGTCGGCGTACCGTCCCGATCGCCGGCTGGTGGGCGGACGCGGTACGCCTCAAGATCGCGGCGCGACCGGGGTTCGACCAGAAGAAGCTCGCGACCAAGCTAGCGCTGGCTGAATCAGCGGTTTCTCGCGCGCTTCGAGCACCCGGACACAAGCAGTGGATGCCGGTGCTTGAGGTCGTCATGGCGATCTCCGATGAGCTCGAGATCCCCTACCCAGTGCTCCTCCCCGAGACCGAGGACATCGCACTCCATCTAGCGAAACAGCACCGGCTGGTTAAGCGAGACGCACAAGTGCGCGAGATCGAAGCGGGAGTGACTGAAAAGACTAAGGAAAGTCACACCGTAGCGGTAGTATCTGAACATGGGAGCAGGCAACGGAAACAGCGACGACAACAGCGACCACCGCTACCTGGACGAGCTCGCGCCACCTAGCTTGCGCACGCAGATTGCCGATGCCGTTGGCGCGATGCCGACCGCGCAAGCGCACACGAACTACCGCTTGCTCGCCGACGACACGGCTTGGACGCGTGCCGGCGACGAACTGCGACGCTTCGACCCGCAGCGATACCTGGCGATCCTCAAGGTCGTTGAGGACATCTGCAGCATCCATCGGGATCCCCTGGCCCCAGTCGAGGCCACCGGACACTTCGTTTTCCCGAAGAAGAAACAGGGCGTTCTAGACTAATTGCATTTTGAGCAATTGTTCGCTTGCGCAGCAGGCGGCGATTGCTTAGAGTGCAATGCATGGACACGACGAACGCCGCTACCGCCCTGACCCGCTACGAGCGGATCACCGCCCGCCCCCGCACTGCGCTGGCGTACACCGCGACCGCGATCCGCTGCGAGATCGCGGCGAAGACCGCGACCGGCCAGACCGCCCGCAAGCTGCTCGACCGCGCCGAGGACTGCCGCTGCCGCGCTGACCGGGCGCGGAGGGCGGCGTGATGGCCCCCGATCTCGTCACGCCGCTCCTGGGCCGCCACCACTCGCTGGCCGAGCGTGCCGCGACCGGTCGCGCTGACGCCGAGCTCGGCCTCGACGTCTACTCGATCACGCAGTCCGACGCGGCCGCGATCGCGTACCACCGCGCATCCGGCCGCGCAGGCTGGAACAACCGCAGCGCACGCCAGCGCGGCTGGCTCGGTCGCGACACTGAGCTGAGTCTCAACCTCGCGACGGTCGACCAGATCCTCTACGGCGTCTCGCGGAGGGCAGCGTGAAGACCCTCCCCGCGTCGCAGTTCCGTCACGGCATCAGCATGTCGTGCGGCTGCACCGCATCCGGCACGCTCTCGATCAACGGTTCGCCCGCGCTGGTCGGCTGCGGCCTGCACGGCTGCACCGAGGTCGTCGACGCGCCAGCGCTGACGGGCCGCACCGCGACGTGCTGCTCGAAGGAGCCGGTTCCGTCTGAGCCCACGCTGCCGTTCTTCGAGCATCGCCCGAAGGACAAGCGCGACCGCTACTACTGCGGACACGGCGGGTGGGACTGAATGCGCGGTCTCGACGACGGCCCAGACGGCCTTAACGAGGACACGTTCGATCGCGCGATGGCTCGGCCGATTCCGCGCTTCGCGATCCGGATCTACCGCGGCGAGCTCGTCTACGGCCGCCGCGGCTGGAACTGGGAGCTCCACGACAACGGTCGCCTGGTCCGCCACGGCTGGACCGACGGCAAGAAGTCCGACGCCAAGCAGGACGCAACCCGCGCTCTCGCCGAGATGCGCAGCAAGGAAGCAGCATGAGCCGAACCCCACCTGTCACCGTCGTACTCGACGCCGAAGACTGCGCCCTCGTCGGCGCGACCCTTCGCGCGCTCGGCCGCACCAACCGCACGCCCGATCCCGTCGCGAACGAGCGGCTGGTGCGCGTCGGCGATCAGCTCTTCTCGGCCGCCCGGCTCGCCGGCGTCGTGCGCGGAGCCCAGTGATGGTCGCGATCATCCTGTTCGGCCTGGTCTGCCTCGTGTCGGGCTTCATGCTCGGCAAGCTGCACGAGCGGGACACGGCCGCCGGCGTGTTCGACCGCTCCACGGCGTCCGATCCGCCGGCGACTGCGCGAGCGATCCGCCGCTCGCATCGGAGGTGCCGCGCGGACCTCAGCGTCGTGCTCCGCGGCGATCGCGTCTACACCTCGGGGGCGTCGTCGTGACGGCTCAAGCTGTCCTCGTACCGGGACCGGCGCAGACGCGCACAGACCGCGGGGTCGGCGCGAGCTCGGCAGCGGCCGCGATCGGCGTGTCCGATTACCGCGGGCAGCTCGACGCGTGGCTCGAGATCACCGGCCGCGTTCCTGGCTTTGCCGGCAACGAGAAGACGCGGTGGGGCAACGCGCTCGAGCCCGTCATCCGCGCGCACTACGTCGAGAAGAACCGCGTCAACGTGTACGTACCGCCGGCCTCCCTCTTCCACCGCGATCACGACTTCATCCGCGCGACACCTGACGGCATCGTCCTCGGTCCCGACGACAAGTGGGCCTTCTGCGGACCGCAGGTAAAAAACGTCGGCCTTCGCATGGCCCCGCTGTGGGCGGACGGTGCGACACCGACGGACTACCTGATCCAGGGCGTCGTCGAGATGGCGGTCACCGACCTGCCGCGCATCGATTTCGCAGTCCTCGTAGGGGGGCAGGATTACCGCGAGGTCACGATCTGGCGCGACGACGAGATCGAGGCCGACGTCGTCGAGCAGCTCGTCGCGTTCTGGCAGCTGGTCGAGTCGGACACGCAGCCCGAGATCGACGACTCGAAGGTGTTCCGCAGCCACGTGCTCCGGCAGATCAAGCGCAAGGCGAGTGTGCATGCTTCCGCCGCGGCACGTGCGAACCTCGAGCGCTGGCGCGAAGTCGCGCGAGAGATGAAGGCGCTCAAGACCGAGGAGGGCACGCTCAAGAACCGCGTCCTCGCCGAGCTCGCCGCGGCGAACGCGAACCGGATGGTGAGCGACCTGGGCGACGTGAACGTGGGCGCGCCGCGGCGCAAGACGGCATGGAAGGCCGTCGCGCAGGAGCTCGCCGTCCACGTCCTCAACTTCCGCGAAGTCGTCGCGCGCCACACCGCGATCGGCGAGCCGTCTGTGAACCGCCCCCGCATTTGGACGAAAGACGTCGGCGAGCCCGACGAGAACGAGGACTCCTGATCATGAGCAACGACGACGACCAGAACATCATCCGCCCCGGCCAGAACGGCGGCGGGCAGTCGCTGCAGCGCGTGGGATTCGGCATCACCGAGGTGATCACGCAGAAGGAGACGCAGGGCGCCGCCCTCGCGGCACGCGCGCAAGCCGAGGTGCAGGCGCGCTACATCATGGCGCTGCAGCGGCCGCGGAACCTGATGCAGACCCGCGTGCGGCTGCTCGAGCACTGCAAGCGTCCTGGGTTCGCCCAGGTGGCGGAGTACTCGAAGCCGGTCGGCGGCCAGAAGATCGTCGGACCCTCGATCCGGTTCGTCGAGACGGCGCTCCAGGAGTACTCGAACTGTCTCCCCGAGGAGACGATCACGTACGACGACGACTGGAAGCGCGTCACCCGCGTCTCGGTCACCGACCTCGAGCGCAACGTCACCTACTACGGCGACGTCATCGTCGAGAAGACGGTGGAGCGTCGCAAGACGAAGGACGGCGACGAGGTCCTCGGTAGCCGCACCAACAGCTACGGCGACACGGTCTACAAGATCCGCGCGACCGAGGACGACTTCGCCAACAAGTCGGCGGCGGCATGCTCGAAGAAGCTACGCAACCTCGGTCTCCGGATCCTTCCCGCCGACCTGGTCGACGAGGCCATGTGGGTCTGCTCGGAGACGCGCCGCAACAAGGACGCGCAGGATCCGGCGGCTGCCCGCCGCCAGCTCGCGGACGTGTTCGCCGCGCTGCGCGTGATGCCGGTCGACCTCGACGCGTACCTCGGGCACCCGTTCGATCAGGCGTCGCCCGCCGAGCTCGACGAGCTGCGCTCCGCGTACGCGGCGGTCCGTGACGGCGAGGCCAAGTGGATCGAGCTCGTCGAGGTGCAGCGCGCGATCCGCGGCGAGGTCGAGAAGCCGAGCAAGGCGGCGGAGGCTGCCGGCGACAAGCTCAAGGCCAAGATCGAGCAGGCGAAGACGAAGCAGCGCCAACCCGCCGCGGCGGCTACCGCACCGGCGGCAACGCCATCCACGGCGCCGGCCTCCACGCCGGCGACGAAGCCCGCCATCACGAAGCCGCCAGAGAAGGCCAAGCCCGCGGCCGCACCAGCCCCGGCGACAGCGCCGAAGCCGGAGCCGCCGCTCGAAGGCTACGAGGACCGCGCGTGCGCCATGTGCGGGTGCCTCATCGAAGTGCCCGCGACCGACCCGCCGGGCGGCCAGTGCTACGCGTGCGCGAACGCGTGAGGGGATGACCATGACGACGAACTACCGCATCACCGCAGCCGTCATCGACGACTTCAAGCGCCTACGCCACGTCGAGATCCGTCCCGACGCGGACAGCGCTGTCATTCTGATCGGCGGCAAGAACGCCAACGGCAAGTCGAGCATCCTCGACGCGCTCACGGCCGCGCTCGGCGGCAAGCGCGCCCTGCCCGCAGACCCCGTCCGACACGGCGCGGAGGAGGCGAAGATCCTCGTCGAGTTCAACGGCGGTGCCCTCACCGTCAACCGCACGGTCACGAAGGACGGCGCGAGCACGCTCGAGGTCCGTGATCGCGACGGCCGCGTCACCGCGGCGCAGGGGTTGCTCGACCGCCTAGTTGGGGCGCGCTTCCTGGATCCGATTGCGTTCCTCCTGCTCCCCGCGAAGGAGCAGCGCGCGACCTTGCTGAAGCTCATCGACAAGGACAACCGGATCGAGACGCTCGAGCAGAAGCGCGAGAAGGCGTACACGGACCGGACGGACGCGGGCCGCGATCTGATCAAGGCGAAGGGCGAGCTCGGGCGGCTCGAGGTGCTCGAGGTGCTGGCGCCGATCGAAGTTGCGGCGCTCGCCGCGGAGCGCGCCGCGTTCGCCGAGCTGCAGCGCGCCGGCGACGGCCTCGGGTCCGCGCACAAGCAGGCACAGCGGGAAGCGATCGACGCCAGCGCGCGCGTCGACGAGGGCGCGACGCTGATCGCCGAGCTCGAGCAACGCCTGGCGATGGCCAAGACGAAGCAGGCTGCCCTCGTCGCGGACCTCGCGGCCTGCCAGCAGCTCGAGAAGGACGCCCTCGCCAAGCTCAACGCCACCGTGGCGAAGTGGCAGGCGACCGCAGAACGTCGCGCCGAGCTCGACGCGGACCTCGCGCGCGCGGACGAGCACAACCGCGGCGTGTTCGCCGCCGAGGCGAGCAACAAGCGCCGGGCCGAAGCCGCCGATCTCGTCGCCAGGCTCGAGGTCGACCGCGAGGTGAAGACCGCGCTGCTCGACAAGATCGACCGCCGCAAGATCGACATCCTCGCGGAGGCGAAGCTGCCGGTCGAGAACCTCAGCGTCGACAAGGACGGGATCACGCTCAACGGCGTCCCGTTCGCGCAGGCCAGCGGCGCAGAGAAGCTTCGCGTCGCGCTCGGGCTCGCGATGTCGGCATCCCCCAACCTCGACGACATCTGGATCCGAGACGGCTCGCTCCTCGACGAAGACTCGATGGAGTACGTCGTCGCGAGCGCGCAGGCCGCCGGCAAGCGGCTGTGGATCGAGATCGTCGGCACATCCAACCCGGGCGCGATCGTCATCCAGGACGGTTGCGTCCGCGATGTCGAGCAGCGCGCAGCCGGCTGAACCACGCACGCAGGAGACCCACCATGACCACCGTCATCGACGTGGCGCCGGATCAGATCCGTCCGTCGCCTTTCAATCACCGCCGCAAGTTCAACGGGCTCGACGAGCTCGGCGCGTCCCTGCTCGAGAAGGGCGTCATCAGCCCGCTCACCGTGCGTCCGTCCATCCAGGCCGACCCCGATGACGAGCCCTTCGAGCTGGTCGTCGGCGAGCGGCGCTGGCGAGCTGCCACGAAGGTCGGTCTCGGCACGATCCCCGTCATCGTGCGCGAGCTCGGCGACCGCGAGGTCATCGAGATCCAGCTCGTCGAGAACGTCCAGCGCGAGGACGTCCACCCAATGGAGGAGGCCGAGGGCTACTCGGTGCTGATCGAGAAGCACGGCTACGACGTCGACCAGCTCGTGACCAAGACGGGCAAGAGCCGGACGGCGATCTACAACCGGCTCAAGCTCCTCAAGCTGGCGCCCCGCGCGCGCAAGGCGTTCCTCGACGACAAGTTCAACGCCTCGATCGCCGAGCTGATCTCGCGAATCCCGACGAGCCAGCTCCAGGACCAGGCGGTCGGCGACATCACCCGCGGCCGCACCGCCGACCCGTACGAGCTCGACCAGCTCGGCGAAGAGGACAGCCACACGGACAGCGCGCCGCGCGAGGGCATCAAGCCCGACGGTGACGAGACCCTGCCGCTGTCGTTCCGCGAGGCGCAGCTGCTCTTGCAGCGCCGCTACATGCTGCGGCTCGAGCTCGCGCCGTTCGACACGACGGATCCGAAGCTCACCTCTGCCGGCGCCTGCACGAAGTGCGTGCTGCGCACGGGCAACCAGCCGGATCTCTTCGGTGACGTCTCCAGTCCAGACGTCTGCACGAGCCCGCCGTGCTTCGACGCGAAGAAGAAAGCCGACTGGGCGGCCAAGGCCGAGGGCGCGAAGACGTCCGGACGCCGGGTACTCAACGAGAGCGAGTGCGATCAGATCTTCCAGGGCGACCGGTTGCGGTACGGCACCCCGTTCGCCGACCTCGGCGCTGAGGCCGACTGGGAGTTCCAGTCCGACAAGGGCGGCAAGCGAAAGACGTGGGCGCAGGTGATCGGCAAGGACGTGCCGGCGGTGACGCTCGCGCGCGACGAGGGCGGCGCCGCGCACGAGCTCGTGGTCAAGGCCGACGTGATCGCGAAGCTCAAGGCCGCCGGCAAGCTGCCCAAGCAAGTGGCCGCGTCGAGCGATAGCGCCGACGGCGAACGGCAGAAGGCCGCGCGCAAGCAGCAGCTCGCCGCGCTCGAGCTGCGCCGGCAGACCGCGACCCGCGCGATCGAGGAGCTGCTTCATGAGCCGATCATCGACGTCGACGCATGGAAGTGGCTCGCCGTCTGCGTGATCCGCCAGGCGTCGATGGAGGCGCAGGACGCCACGCGCAAACGGCGGGGACTCGACATCGCGTCGCGAAGCAACAGCCTGCGCGCGCCCGTCGAGCTCGCGCTCCTGGCGCAGCTCAACGACTTCAACGTCGTGGCCGAGGTGAAGGGGATGATCGTCGAGCTCCTTGCGTGGGAGGGCGCCGTGATGACGCACGCCACTGGCTTCGGCGACAACCTCGTCACCGCCGCCAAGACGTTCGGCATCGACCTCAAGAAGATTCAGACGAAGGTCGTCGCTGACTCGAAGACGAAGGCCGCGAAGCCGACCGCGAAGAAGCCAGCGACCGACGACGGCAAGCGCTGCGGAATCCTCGACGGCAAGAACGGCAAGCCTTGCATCCACGACCAGGGCCACGACAGCGTGCACAGCAACGGCAACCGCACCTGGTCGGATCGCAAGCCGAAGACCAAGAAGGGATCGAAGTGAAGCGCTTCGAGCTGACCGCGGTGTCGACCGCGACCACGTACACGTTCCGCGGCGAGCGCGGCAGCTGGGCGCTGTGCACCGTCAACGATCAGACGGGCGAGCTCAGCATCCAGTCGGACTGGGGCTCGTGGTCGTACCGGTGGCACGCGTCGCCGGCGAGCCTCGGTGCGCCGACGCTGACGCACGCGAAGCCGGGAAGCCTCGCCGGGATCCCGTACCGCACCGCGGCCGAGTGCATCGACTGGAGCATCGCGTGCCCGTCGATCTTCGATCGCGAGAAACCGCTGGCCGACAAGACGCTCGCGCGCATCGCCCGCGGCATCCGCAAGTTCGTTCTGGAATCGCCTCGGCCGTTCATCATGGCGAACAACACGAACAACGTTCCGAAGTTCATCGACGAGCCGGTTCCCACTGTGACCACAGGCAACCGGAACTTTCTCGTCGCGCCGTACCTCGTCCACCGCAGCAACGGCGAACGCGTCGGCCAGGAGCCGCGCATCTACGACATCGCGCGACCTCTCGGGACGATCGTTGCGCAGGGCCAGAAGCACGCGCTGTGCGCGGCGTTCCTCGCGAAGCACTACGGCGATCGTCCTACCGGCGGATGGGGCGGCGGAAGCGCAGCGGATCGGCCATTCGGCACGGTCACCGTCCGCGATCACCACTCGCTCGTGGCGTCGAACCTGGTCAGGTACAACGGCGACCAGCTCGGGGCCGAGCGCGTCGCTGGCCTCGACGATCCGCTGGGCACGCAGGACACCGCGCGCCGGTACGCGCTCGTCGCCTCGTTCCTTGCTCGCTACAACGGCACGAGCACCGGCCAGGACCTCGTCGACCCGCTGAGCACGGTCGACACCCGCGACCGATTCGGCCTCATTACCGTCACGATCGACGGCGAGGAGTACGTGATCGTCGACATCGGTATGCGGATGCTCACGCCGCGCGAGCTGTTCCGCGCGCAGGGGTTCGATGACGACTACCGGATCGCGCCGATCTGGAACGGCAAGCCGCTGACCAAGACGGCGCAGATCCGCATGTGCGGCAACAGCGTGTCTCCGGTGATGCCGGTCGCGTTGTTGTCCGTGAACGCGCCGAGGGCAGCGTGAAGGCCCTCAGCATCATGCAACCCTGGTCCTCGCTGATCGCCTTCGAGGCG
>JBKJUF010000629.1:0-25882 GCA_046590445.1 Kofleriaceae bacterium | reverse complement strand
GCCTGCTATAGTCGCCGGCCGAGTGGGGGTAGTAGATCAGTGCAAGCGCTGGGCACGACGCCTGCGCGCCCTGTCGCCGCGCGGCGTGCTCGTGCTCGGCTTCGCGCTGTTCGTGCTCTATGGCTTTCCCGGCTACATGAGCACGGACTCGACGCTGCAGCTGATGGAGGCGCGCACCGGCGTCTACAGCGACGGCCACCCGCCGCTGATGGCCGCCGAGTGGTCGGTGCTCGACCGGATCATCAGCGGACCGCTGCTGATGCTGCTCCTGCAAGGCGCGCTGCTGCTCGGCGGGCTGTACGTCCTCCTGCAGCGCGTCGTCGTCCCGCGGACGGCGGCGTGGCTCGCGATCGGGATCCTGCTGTTCCCGCCGGTGCTGACGACGATGGCGGTGATCTGGAAGGACTCGCAGATGGCCGCGTACCTCGTCGCGGGCACTGCGGCGCTCGTGCAGCCTCGCCTGCGGTTCCGGATCGCCGGGCTCGGCTTGCTCGTCGCGGCCTGCGCGCTCCGCCACAACGCGCTCGCGGCGGTGGTGCCCCTCGTCGCGATCCTGTTCGAGTGGCGGCCGGGCATGGGGTGGTGGAAGCGGCTCGCGATCTTGGCGGCCACCGCCGTCGTGACCGTCGCGCTGACGTTCGCGATCACGCGCGTGCTCGCGGTCCAGCACGTCAAGCTGACGCCGGCGTTCCAGGACATCGTCGGCGTCCTCGCGTTCACCGAGGACCGCAGCGACGAGGAGCTGCGGCACGTGTTCCGCGGTACGAGCCTCGCCACCCAGACCGCCATCCAGGCGCGCGCACGTACGCTCTACGAGCTGCGTGGTGCATGGCGCGTCACGCAAGGCGACGTCCGGCTGCTGAACTATCCGCAGACGCCCGCCGAATGGGACGCGCTGGGTCGGGTGTGGATGGAGCTCGTGCTCGGCGATCCGGCCGCGTACTTCGCGTACCACTGGGACGGCTTCAGCCGGATGCTCGGGCTGTCCGACGAGCCGCTCCGCGGGCCGGTGTGGAACCTGTTCCTCGAGGAGCCTGAGGTGGTGCTCGCGATCAATCACGGCGCCAGCCACTCGCGGATCCAGACCTGGCTCGGCGAGGCCTTCTACTGGCTCTCCGAGGACACGCCGCTGTTCCGCGCGTACGTCTACGCGATCGTCGCGCTGCTCCTGCTCGTGCTGTGCTGCCGCGATCGCCTGACGTTCGCGCTGTTCACGAGCGGCCTGCTCTACGAGCTGAGCTTCTTCCCGGTCGCCGCCGAGCCCGACTTTCGCTACTCGCACTGGATGATCACCGGCGTCACGATCGCGACGGTGATCCTGTTCATCCAGCGCCGTCGCGCGAGGCCGTCGTGAAGCTGCGTGCTGCCTGGACGGTGTCGCCGCGCGCGATCCTCGTGATCGGCTGGTTCGTCGCGATCTTCTACGCGTACCCCGGCTACATGAACAACGAGGCGGTCGACCAGCTGATCGATTCGCGCTACGGGTCGTTCAGCGACTGGCACTCGCCGATGCTGACCTTGGTGTGGCGGCTCGTCGGGATCGTGGTGTCGGGGCCGCCGGGGATGCTCGTCCTGCAGGTGACGGCGCTGCTGCTCGGCGCGTACCACCTGTTTCGACGCACGATGTCCGACCGCGCTGCCGCGATCGCCGCCTCGGCGCTCCTCGTGTTCCCGCCGGTCCTCGCGACGACGGGCCTGATCTGCGAGGAGAGCCAGCTCGTCGCATTTCTCTTGCTCGGCATCCTCGGCCTCGCGAGCCCGCGCCGCGCGCTCAAGCTCGGCGGGCTCGTCGCCCTCCTCGTGGCGAGCGCGATGCGGCCGGGCGCGGCGCTGCTCGTGCTGCCGGTGATCGCCCTCGGCTTCGTATGGCGCGACGATCACCGGGGCGCGCTGCGCTACGCCGTGGCGTTCGTGACCTGGGCGCTGATCGCCGCATGCGCCGCCGGCCTCAACGCGCTGCTCGTCGACAAGGTCACGCGTCGCGTCGAGGTCTCGCTCGCCGAGCGCGACATCGCTGGCACGATCGCGAAGGCCGGGCCGATCGACGACGCCGCGCTCCGCGACGAGCTGGCCGGGCTCACGCTGCGAGGCGACAGCGACCTCCAGCGCCGCATCCGCGAGTGTTACGGCCGGGGGCTCAGCATCATGACCGGCGAGCACCGCGTCTTCGAGGCGCCGACCAGCGACGACGGCAAGCAGCGGCTCGAGGACATCCGGGTCTCGCTCGCGCTCGCGTACCCCGGAGGCTACGCACGCCATCGCGGGCGGATCGCGATCCGCGTCCTCGGCGTGTCGCGCAACAAGGACTGGAAGCCGGTGGTCACGAGCTTCGTCGGCCACCCGGACCATCGCATGGCGATCCACCACAGCGCGCGCCACGCCGCTCCGCAGCGCCTGCTCGTCCGCATCGTCCAGTGGTTCAGCGAGGGCCCGTTGTTCCGGCCGTACGTGTACGTCGCGATCGCGCTGATCCTGCTGCCGCTCGCGATCAGGCGCCGCCACCGCGACGCGGTCATGCTCCTCGCGGCTGGTGTCGCCTACGAGCTCGCGCTGGTTGTCGTCACCGAGGCCCCCGAGCTCCGGCTGTCCCACCCGATGATCGTGACCACGCTGCTCGCGGTCGTGCTGATGGTCGCCCGGCATGCGCGACCACACGCATCACGATAGCGCTACGAAGGCGGTAAGCCCCGTTCGCGCAGGTCGAGCCGCTTCTCAGCCACCACGCGCTTCAGTTCGCCGAACACCTCGTCGATCATCACGAGGAAGTTCGCTCGGATCCGAGCAGGGTCACCCATGACGTGGTCCATCTCGGAATCAAAGCGCTCCACCAGTACATCGAAGGAAAGTCCAACTCGGTCGTGAATCTCCCGGATCTGCTGGAGGTCGTGATCGAAGCACCGGAGCGTCTTGCTGAGCACGAGGTCATGTTTCTCGACCACCCAGACTTCGAGGTTCTTCAGGTCAGCGAGCTGACGCTCCAGACGGTCCTCGTAGTTGATCGGCAGATCCGCGACCCCTGCTCGAGACACCGGGATCTCGAGGCCGGTCTCAGCTGTTGCTCGAGCCACCGCCTCTTCGAGCTCCGCGCTGATCGCGGTGAAGGTGTCGAGGTCCGTGGTCGTGGAGGTAGCGCCGTGCGCAAGGGCCGCGGCGCTACCACCGATCACATCCATGCGAGCTCGCGTGGTGAGGTGACGATCCACCGCTCCCAGGAACGCACGGATTTCGTTGGCACCAAAGGCGCGGGTAGATCTGTACGTGCTCACCTCACGAACTTGTCAAACAGGGACCGGAACGAATCCAGGTCCATGTTCATCTTGAATCCCCATCTGGTAGCCAGGGCAAAGTCACGACTCACGTCGCGTCGTCCAGCGTGAAAAAAGTCTCGAAGGGCCGTCATTCGCCGATCTCGAAGGCGCTCAGCCAGCCCAAGTAACCGTCGATCGCCGCCAAGCTCACCCGTCAATTCCAGAAAGAAGCCAAGCGTGTGCTTGTCTTCAGCGCGGGATGTCAGCTCCTCGAATGCCTTCACGTCCAGGGCATCGCGAAGGCTCCAGAAACAGAGCGGCAGGCTACGAGCAACAACCGGATCGCGTCGGGCAAGCAGTGCTCCTTGAAGGAGTGTCGACATTCGCTCCGATGGCGCGACCTCCATCGGTTCGACACCTCGGAGCGGAGCCCCCAGCGCAACCAGCTTTCGCTTGAGAGGCTCGTCCTCGGAGCTTGGCCGCGAGACAGGACGATCGGATGCAACGAGTGCCATCAAGGTTTCTGCTCCGGGGTGGTCGAAGTTGGCGGAGTACACTTCCTTGCCACCTTCGTGCCGAGACACGACTAGCTGCGTGCGCTGCATCGCCCTGAGCTCGGCATGTACTCCAGCAAAGGCAACCCCAGCGAGGTCGGCTAGCTCCGCAACAGAGCCGCGTTTCTTCTCGCCCCACAAAAGGGACAGCAGCCGCCGTCGGACCTTCGAGGTGACCAGGTAGTGCAACATCCCTTTACGTTATCAAATTAATCGATAAGATCAAAATATCAGTAAAACTGATAACTATGTATTGACGCAAGTCCAATAGGTTAACCCGAGCTGAGAGGCAAGGCGGCGTCCCGACGGCGAGGCGGCCCACGGTACGCGCGTTCTCTCGAGCGCTACGAGCTGGCGTGGTCGGTCGCAGACGCCGCCGCTGCCGCCGGCGCGGGCGCGGGCGCGACGCGGTCGACCTCGGCGCGCAGGATCGCGAGCTCGCGGGTCAGCTGGGTGACCTGCTGCTGGAGCTCGACGAACTTCGTGTAGTAGTGCACGAGCACGAACATCACCGCGACGATCGCGATGTACGTGATCATGTCGGCGCCGCGGCCGACGCCGACCGCGTGCGCGATGTGATTGGTCGACTCCGGGAACACGACCGCGAGCGCGCCCGCGATCAGCAGCAGGAACACGATCACGATGTGGAACGGCATCCGGTTGCGGCGCCGGAACACGAACCAGCCGACCGCGGCCAGACCTCCGAGGAGCAGGATGCGGATGATCATGCGCGGAAGAAGTAGTCGAACAGGATCCGTACCGCCTGGATGCCGTGCTGGCCCTTGCGCATCGAGTGCGCGGTGTAGCGAATCGTCACCGGTACCTCGACGACGCGCAGCCCGCTCGCCTTGATCTTGCGGAGCAACTCGGAGGCGTGGGCCATCCGGTCCTGGCTGATCCGGAGGTCGCGGGCGGCGCTCGCCCGGAACGCGCGCAGGCCGCAGTGCGCGTCGGTGAGCTTGAGGCCCGAGAGTCGGTTCGACATCCTGACCGCCGTGCGCAGCATCGCCATCCGCTGCGCGCTCGCACCCTCGACCTTGCCGAGGAAGCGCGAGCCGAGCGCGATATCGGCGCCGGTGAGGGCGGCGACGAGCGCGGGGATGTCCGCGGGGTCGTGCTGGCCGTCGGCGTCGAACGTCACGATCACGTGGGCACCGCGTCGGATCGCGTAGTCGATCCCGGTCTGGAGCGCGGCACCCTGGCCTAGGTTGATCGCGTGGCGGACGACGGTGGCGCCGGCGGCGCGAGCGGCAGCGACGGTGTCATCGGTAGATCCATCGTCGACGACGACGAGCGACCAGCCCTCGCGGCGCACGCCCTCGACGACGCCGCGGATCACCTGATCTTCGTTGTACGCGGCGATCACGACCCAGGCGTCACGCCGGCTGGGCTGGGCGATCTCCACGGCCTCCACGGCGTTCACGGCGTCCACGGCGTCAACAGCGTCCACGGCGGTCGTTATAGGCATGGGCCTGGGGGGAGGGCAAGCACGTGATATAGGGCCCCATGCGCGCCGATCGGTCGACCCTCGTGGGAATCGCCTTGCTGTGTTTCTCGAACCTCCTCCTCGAGGTTCTGATCACGCGGCTGTTCTCGGCGACGATGTTCTATCACTTCACGTTCATGGCGGTCGGGCTCGCGATGTTCGGCATCGCGGCGAGCGGCGTCTACGTGTTCTCGAACCAGGCGCACTTCGAGAAGGACCTCCAGGCCAACCTCGCGAAGTACGCGCGGTGGTTCGCCGGCGCCACGCTGGTCGCGCTGATCTTCACGACCGCGAACCCGGTGTTCGGCGGCGGCACCGTGCCGGAGTGGTCGACGCGCGTGTTCTGGCAGCTCGTGCTGCTGATCGTGTTCACCGCGCTACCGTTCTTCTTTGCCGGCGTGGTCGTCTCGCTCGCGCTCACGTACTTCCGCGACAACGTCAACCGCGTCTACTTCTACGACCTGGTCGGCGCGGCGGCCGCGGCCCTGGTCGGCGGGGTCCTGCTCGGGATCTTCGGCGGGCCGACCACGGTGATCGTCGCGGCGACGATCGCGCTCGTCGGGGCGGCGCTGTTCCAGCGCGGGCGTGGCCGGTGGGTGCTGCCCGCGCTCGCGGCCGGCCTGGTCGCCCTGAACCTGATCTTCCCGATCATCAAGGTCGGCGCCGTGAAGTGGGAAGGCAAGCTCAGGTTCGAGCAGTGGAACGTGTTCTCGCGGATCACCGTCGACCGCACCGGCATGATCATGATCGACGCCGGTGCGGCGACTGCGATCCACGATCGCCGCAAGCTCGTGCCGGGCATGCACGCGGACAAGATCACCGCGCTCGCGCTGTCGACCTGGGAGGCGCCGCCGGAGAACGTCCTGATCATCGGTCCCGGCGGCGGACGCGACGTGATGTTCGCGCTGTCGGCCGGTGCGAAGCACGTGACCGGCGTCGAGATCAATCCGATCATCGCGGACGAGGTCATGCGTGGCAAGTGGGCCGAGTTCAGTGGGCGCCTGTACGAGGATCCGCGCGTCGAGATCGTCGTCGACGAGGGCCGCAGCTTCATCCGCCGCACCGAGGGCAAGTACGACATGATCCAGGCATCGCTCGTCGATACCTGGGCAGCGACGGCGGCGGGCGCGTTCGCACTGACCGAGAACACGCTCTACACGATCGAGGCGTTCAAGGACTACTACGCGCACCTCACCGATCGCGGCGTCGTCACGATGACGCGGTTCTTCGGCGGTCGCGATGGCGAGGGCGTCGCCGAGAGCCCTCGCCTGTTGATCCTCGCCGCCGGTGCGTTCGAGGAGCTCGGCGTCGCGCCGAAGGACGTCCGCAAGCACATGTTCTTCGCGACGGCGTCCGACGAGCCGCAGGGCACGCTGATCGCGAAGAAGACGCCGTTCACCGAGGCCGAGCTCGCGCGCCTCGAGGCCGCGGCGGCGGCGGCGAAGTTCACCGTGCTGCTGTCACCACACACCGACGGCTCGACGCTGCTCGAACGCTACATGGACCAGGGCGCGTGGAGCGCGCTCGTGACGAACGCGAAGGACGAGCTGACGCCACCGACCGACGACCGGCCGTTCTTCTTCTTCTTCAAGAAGTTCGGCGACCTCTTCGAGGTGCAGGGCAAGAAGATCTACGACCCGGGGCTATGGGTCGTGGTGTCGCTCGGCTCGGTGCTGTCGCTCGGGATCCTGTTCATCCTGCTGCCGCTCCTGCTGCGCCTGTTCCGCGGCGGCGCGGTCCCGGGCCAGTCGCCGAAGACGGTCGCGCTCACGCTGACGTACTTCGGGGCCGTCGGGTTCGCGTTCATGGCGGTCGAGATCGCGCTGATGCAGCGGTTCACGCTGTTCCTCGGGCATCCGTCGTACTCGCTGCTCGTGATCCTGTTCGTCGTGCTGCTGACGACCGCGTTCGGGGCGCGCCTCAGCGAGCGCTTCGAGCTCGCGCGCCTCGGCAAGGTCATGCTGTTCACCGGCGTGGCGCTCGGCGTGCTCTCCGCGATCTACGGCCTCGTGCTCGGCGATCTACTGCGCGCGCTGATCGGGCTCGCGCGGCCGGTGCGCATCGTGATCACCGCGCTGCTCGTGGTGCCGTGCGGCCTCCTGATGGGCGTGATGATCCCGAGCGTCGTCCGCGTGCTCGGCGCGGCGAAGAGCACGCTCGTCCCGTGGGGCTGGGGTGTCAACGGCGCGACGAGCGTGATCGGCACCTCGATCGCGACGATCATCGCGATGTACGGCGGGTTCACCGCGACGTTCGTCGTCGGTGCGGTCGTCTACACGATCGCGGGCGGGCTCGGCGTCCTCGTCTCGCGGTCTTACCCGATCGCCGCGAGCCCGGTTGTCGCCGAGTCGAAGGCCGTGGTCGCCGAGTCGAAGGCCGCCGCGGTCGCCGAGTCGACGCCCGCCGCGTAGCTCAGAACCGCGGCAACCACGCGTCGACGGCGAAGCAGCGCTTCGGGTCGCACGCGACGATCGCGAGCAGACCGGCCCGCATCGGCTGGAGCTCGAAGTTGCCGTTGATGTTCTTGATCGGCGTGCCCTTCGCCTCGCGGACCAGGTACGTCTCGCCCATCCGGCGGGCGAGCGGCGCGGGCATCGTCACGCTCTGCTCGTCGTTGACGCCCGGGTTCGTGCGCCGGATCCGCGGCGACGTCATCCGCCCGCCCTCGTACCAGGCCGCGTGGAGCGGGCGCTCGGCGCGCTCGGGAAACGGCAGGTTGTCGACGACGAGCCGTGCGGTGAACGTCTTGCCGAGCTTGCGTTGCAGGCCGCGCGCGAAGCCCTCGAACTGCGTGCGCGCGTGCGTCAAGTCGGTCGCCCACCGCGCCGGCGCGGCCGCCCGGACCTCGGCGTCGGTCGCGCCCTCGACCTCGAGGCGGATCACGAGGCGCGGGTTCGTCTCGAGCTTGCGGAACGTGGGCGCGAAGTCGATATCGGCCAGCCCGAACACGTCGATCGCGACGAGCTGGCGGCTCGTGGTGAACCAGTCTTCGCCGTGGAACCACGGGTTCGGCAGCACCTCTGAATATGGCCGGATCACGGCGACCGAGCCCTTCGGCGTACGCTCGAGCACCGCGATCCGCTCGCGGAACTCGCCACCGAGCTCGGCGAACGTCACGAGGCCGGTCGTCCACATCACGACATGTACCCCGACCGCGAGGCCGATGACGACCGCGCGCAGCCGCGTCCCGGCGAGCCACAGCATCCACGGCAGCGCCGCCGCGCACAGCACGAGCGTCGCGGGCAGCAGCGAGGCCTCACCGAACCGCGGGCCGAACAGTGCCACGACGCAGAGCCCGAACCAGATCCAGAACCAGCGATGCGTCGCGCCGGCGTCCGGCAGCGCGGGTGCGGGGCTCGGCTTCCACAGATCGAGCGCGAGCTTCGCGAGCACGAGCAGCAGCACGGCCGCGACGATCTGGCCGCCCTCGCGGACCGAGAGGTTGACCACGAGCAGGTTGTGCTCGAGGCCGCGGTTCACCACCTTGCCGATCTCGATGCGCGGGCTCGCGAACCACCCGAGGATCGTGCCGGGCACCAGCGCGGCGAGCGCGATCCCCATCCAGCGCCCGCGATCCGCGCGTGGCGTGCGAACCAGATAGCCGACGATCGTGACGAGCGTGGCGAGCGCGAGCTGGCGCGTCGTCGTGCCGACGAGGAACGCGGCGAGCGCGAGCGCGACGGTCAGGCCACCCCGCGGCCGCCACCCGCAGCGGAACGGTGCGATCGTCCAGAGCGCCAGCGCGCAGCCGTAGACGTGCCACGCGACGTGCGGGCGATGGAACAGCAGCACGAAGCCGGGGCGCGGCTGGCCGATCCACAGGAGCGCGGAGACCGCCATCACGCCGAGGACGTCGTCCCACGAGTCCGGGTGCGGGAGCCGGCCAAGCGCGAGCGTGAACGCGCCGATCACGAGCGCGAGGCAGGCGAGCGGCGTGACGATCGTGTGAACCCAGGTCGAGTGCGCGACCGCGTAGGCCATGACGTCGGCGAACGTGAAGTGCCGCGCGATCCACGACCACGTCGGATCGCCGACGTGGCGGACGGGGCGAGTCCACTGTGTCCAGTCCGCGCCCGCGAGCGGCGAGAGCCATGCGGAGACGGCCGACACGACGAGCATCGCGATCACGAAGCCGGCGAGCGCCATGCGCGGCGTGCGCCACCTCATCGCCAGTACCGCCCGGCGGACCAGCAGACGTCGGGCTCGCACATCACCGCGACGAACGTGCCGCGGCAGTCGAGCGTGACCGGTAGCATCGGCCCGATCTGGTCGTCGACATCGGGCCAGAGCTCGACCTTCCACTGCTTGCCACACCCGACGACCCACGACTCGGTCAGCCGCGCGGGCACGCTGTCCTCCCAGACCCGGATGAACGGGCGGCCGAGCCGATCGTCGTAGGGCCGGCCGTCGACGAACTGCAGGCGCTGCGGCGTCCAGTCGAGCACGTGCAGCGGCCGGCGCAGCGGGTCCGCGAACGCGAGGTCCGCGACGTCGACGGTGTAGCGCACGAGCTTGTGGCCCTGGTACTCGCCGAGCCCGCGCATCGCCATGTTCCGGCGGAACTGCACGAGCGTCCATTCCCAGAAGGCCGGGATGTAGCGCAGCGGCGCGATCGTCGCGGCCACCTCGGGAGGCAGCGGCGGATCGTAGACCCGCGTCGCGACGTAGTGCTCCGTTGGCGTCGGCTCGACCCAGTGGAGCTGGCGGTCGTACCGGATATTCGCGAGATCGAAGACCTCGTTCGCGACGTACTCGCGCAGCGACGCGTACTGGAGGTCATCGCCCCAGTACCAGCGCGTGCGCTTCCACGCGTCGTACGGCGGGAGCACGGCGACCGTGTCGGGCGCAGCGGCGCGCAGCATCGCGATCCGGTCGTCGTTCTCCTGCTTCGCGCCGGCGTAGACGTCGACGAACTTGTACGCGTGGAACGCGAACACCACGACGCAGGCACCGACGATCCAGCGGCGCACGGCGGCCTCGGCGAACAGGTGCCCGGCGAACACGGTGAGCCCGAGGACGAGCAGCATCGCGGGCGCGAAGTAGAGGCGCTCGCCGTAGGTCGGCGAGGCGAACAGCGTGACGAGGATCGAGCCCGCGGCGAGGATCAGCGCCGTCCCGGTCGCGATGATCGCGCGCGGCAGCTCGGCCGGGCGTTCGCCGCGGCGCCGCAGCGCGACGAGGTAGATGAGCACGGCGAGCAGGAACAGATCGATGCCGAGCTGCGCCTCGCTGATGAAGCCCGCGATGATGTCGTAGCAGCCGGTGATGCCGCGCTCGGCGAGCAGGTTCAGCGGCGTGTTCTTCGTCGCCATGCCCGCGTAGCGCAGCGCCTGGCCCGGCGCGAGGAACAGCATGGGGTAGCCGATGTAGAGCCCGAGCGTGCCCGCGATCATCCATGCACGCAGCCGTCGCGTGCGCCACGCCCACACGAGGAAGCCAGCGATCGCGACCATCGCGGTCGGGCCCGTGTGCTCGTTGCACATGCCGGCGACCCAGCCGACGACGAACATCGGCAGGACGAGCCACAGCCGCCGGCTGCGATCCTCTGGCCGTGCGAGCGCGAAGCGATACGGCACGAAGAGCAGCAGGCTGATCGCGCAGCCCCACAGGTAGTTCGTCGTGAACGGCCGATAGAAGTAGATGATCCCGGGTACCGGGATCACGATCCAGATCATCACCTGGATGAAGAGCAGGAGCTGCAGGTCACGTAGCGTTGGCCGCGGCCACCGGCCAAACGCGACCGCGAAGCCGACCCACAACAGGCCGACCTGGACGAGCGGCGTCAGCACCAGGTGAAAGCCGCGCGGGCCGTTGACGACCAGCAGCAGCACGTCGCCGATGCGCGGGTTGAAGTGGAAGTAATTGTAGTGGAAGTACTGCCACAGCGAGCTCGGGCCGAACACGTGCTGGCGGTGCCACGTCAGCTGGTACCAGTCGTCGAGCAGGACCGGCGTGTTCCAGGCCTGCACGAAGAACAAGAGCCAGAGGGCCGCGACCGCGCCGGCGAACACGAGGCCTTCTCGGCGCGGCACCATGCGACGGTAGCCTCGTAACACGCTTCGGCGGCCCGTGACGAGAGTCGCGCATGACGTTCGCCCGGCGCTCTCATGCTATGAGGAAGCGCCATGGCCCCGGTGATCTCCATCGTCGCCCCCGCCTACAACGAGGAGCGCAACCTGGCCGAGTTCCTCGCCGCGATCGTGCCGGTGCTCGAGGGTATCGGCGAGACGTTCGAGATCGTCTTCGTCAACGACGGCAGCCGGGACAACACGCTCGGCATGCTCGCGGCCGCGGCCTCGCAGGACCCGCGGATCAAGGTGGTCGGGCTCGCGCGCAACTTCGGCAAGGACATCGCGCTCTCCGCGGGCCTCGCGCACGCGACCGGCCAGGCCGTGATCCCGATCGACTGCGATCTGCAGCACCCGGTCGAGCTGATCCCGCAGTTCGTCGCGAAGTGGCGAGAGGGCCACGACATGGTGATCGGCGTCCGCAGCAAGCGCGACGAGGAGGGCTTCCTCCGGCGCAGCGCCTCGCGGAGCTACTACAAGGTCATGCGGTGGATGACGACCGTCGAGGTCCCGGCGAACGCGGGCGACTTCCGGCTGATCGATCGCAAGATCATCGACGTCATCAACAACATGCCCGAGCGTCACCGCTTCATGAAGGGCATCTTCGCGTGGCCCGGCTTCAAGGTGACGGCGGTCGAGTTCCAGGCGAACGTCCGCGCGAACGAGACCCGGTCGAGCTGGAGCTTCTTCAAGCTCTGGCGGTTCGCGCTCGACGGCCTGTTCTCGTTCTCGACGGCACCGCTCAAGATGTGGACCTACGTCGGCGTCCTCGCGGCGCTCGGCGCGTTCGTGTACCTGACCGTGACGGTCGTCCAGAAGCTGTTCTTCGGCATCGACGCCCCTGGCTACGCGTCGCTCCTGATCGTCGTGCTGTTCTTCAACGCGCTGCTGATGATCTCGAACGGCATCCAGGGCGAGTACATCGCGCGGATCTTCGAGGAGGTCAAAGGTCGCCCGCTCTACGTGGTGGGGCAGACCTTCGGGTTCGGCGAGCAGGCGGTCAGGCCGGCCGAGATGAAGGGGGGGGCGGTGGGCGGCGATGTGACGGAACCGACGCCAGCTGGCGATCCCGAGGCGAAGAGCTCGCCGCGCCGCGAGCTCCCGAAGCCGAAGTCACCGCCGATCCCGCGCGTCGGCCCGTAGGCATCGTCGCTCCATGCCGTGGACCCGCGTCTTGCTCGCCCTGTTCGCCGCCTACGTGGTGGCCACGGCGCTGCACGTCGGCTACGTCGCGCACCACGAGCCGTTCGCGTTCGACGCCTGGAACGTCGCGATCGACAGCGACGCGAAGCCGATCACCGCGGGACGATTCTTCGACTTCTGGTGGGACCAGTACACGCACTCGAACCCGCGCCTCGGCCAGCCGCTGACGTACCTGACCTACAAGCTCGAGTGGTTCGCCGAGCTCGCGACGCCGCTCGCGTTCTTCGCGCTGACGCTCGCGATCACCGTGCTCGGTCTCGGCCGGTGGCCCCGCCGCCCTCGTGACTTCGCGCTGTGGGCGATCGCGATCGGCTGCTCGTGGTTCGTGCTGCCGCAGATCGGCCGCAACATGTTCTGTCGCGCGTACGGTGCGAACTACATCTACACGGCCGCGATCCAGCTCTGGTTCCTGGTGCCGCTGCGGCTGACCCGCCGGGGTCCGGCGTCGATCCCGGGGGCGGGAATGAATCCGGCCTCCTCCATCTCGGCTCCGGCCTCGATCGCGTATGGCCTCGCCGGGATCGTCGCGGGCCTGTGCAACGAGCACACCGGACCGACGCTGATCGCCTTGCTCGCGGGGTATGGCTGGTGGCTGCGGAGTCGCGGCATGGCGTCGCGCCTCGTGCTCGCCGGCTTCATCGGCCTGGTGATCGGGTTCGCGCTCCTGTTCTTCGCGCCCGGCCAGGACTCGCGCTACGGCGAGATCGCGCAGCAGGTCAGCCTGTTCACGCGTCTCCTCCAGCGCGGGATCACCGGGAACCTCGACATCCTCCGCGACTACGTGGCCTATGCCGCGCCGCTGCTCGGCCTCCTCGTGATCGTGCTCGTCGTCGGACGGGGTGCCGATGCCGATGCGGACCGGCGGCGTCATCGCTCGCTCGGATTCGTGGCGCTCGCGCTCGTCATGGGCACGACGATGGCGATGACGCTCTTCGTCTCGCCGAAGCTCGGCTCGCGCTTCTACCTGGTGTCGATGGCGCTCCTGCTCGCGGGGTTGCTCGCCATGATCGATGCGCTGCTGGTGCGGCGCCGGCAGCTCGCGCCATTCGTCGTGCTCGCGATCGCCGCCTCGGCGTACGCGGCCGTGCGCACGGTGCCGCTCTACACCAAGGTCGCGCGGCAAGGCGCTGCCCGGATGGCCGCGCTCGACGCGAGCCGCCCGGGCGACATCTTCGTCGCCGACGCGTTCGCGCAGGTCGACGAGAGCTGGTGGTACATCGGCGACGACTTCCGCGACTTCCAGAAGCGCGAGCTCGTGCAGAAGTACTTCGCGCTCGCCCGCGTGCTGTTTCGCGGCTACGACCTCAAGGGCCCGCTCGGCATGGCGGGCGTGCGGTTCGTGCCGCGCTACTGGGTCGCCGGCGACGCGTGTGCGCACCAGTACGAGCTGTTCGATACCGGCGTGACCCGCGGCTTCGACATCGCCGGCGTCCATCGCTCGGCGACCGCCGCCGTCGAGCTGTTGCACACGCAGCTCGACGGCACGCAGCTCGAGACGTTCGAGCTCGGCGTCGCGTTCGTGGGTGCGCCACCGCCACTGCCGCGGCCACACGTCCTCGTCGCACGCTGGCGAGCGGATCGCGGCGGCGGATCGATCGAGGGCTACACCGCGAAGATCGTGCGGCGCGGTCGGTCGACGACGCGCGACATCAAGCTCGGCAAGGAGCTGCTCGGCACGCTGCGCGCGTTCGAGATCTTCATCGTGCAGGTCGGCGGCGAGGTCCGGAAGCTCGGCACCACCGACGGCAAGCCACTGAGCTACGTGCCGTGGCACTCCGGCGTCTACTGGGTGCTCGCGTGCGACGCCAAGGAGTGCTTCGTGATCGCGGCGACGCGTCAGTCCGCCTGAGCGGCCGGAGCGGCCCGAGCCGCAAGCACCGCGCGCGCATCGCGGACGCGGCGTGCGACGAGGACCACCCCGGCGACGATCGTGCACAGCGCCAGCCAGTGCGAGTAGCGGAAGTCGGCACTGCCGGCGAGCGGCATCAGCGATAGCTCGAGCAGGATGCCGGACATCAGCAGCGCGAACACGTCGCGGTGGCGGCGGGTCAGCACGAGCAGCAGCACGGCGATCACGAGGTAGAACCACCCGCGGAACAGCGGCGTGCGAAGCGCGATCGCCTCGACGCGGCGCTGCACGTACCTCTGGTAGCGGTGCGGCTGGACGTCGAGTCCCATCGGCGCGGCTAACCCTGTCATCTGACCGCGGCTCGTCATCACCATCACGCCGGAGCTGCGCTCGCCGATGCCGAGCACCGTGCGAAACACGGCGAGCCGGTGCTCGATGTACGCGCCGGGATACGTCGAGACGAGGTGCCACCAGGCCTTGCCGATCGCGTCGCGCTGCGGCGCGGGGGCCGGCGTCGTGCCCATGATCGGAAGGTCCCACAGCCGACCGTCTCCGATCACCAGGTTCATGAAGTCGTGCGGCCGGTAGCGCGCGCGGATCGCGGCGTGGAGGTCGTGGTCGACGAGGACACCGGTGCTCGCGAGCATCGGCCTGAGCTCGGCATCGGGCAGATCGGGCTCGACGCCCGCGAGCGTGCCGGCGATGTCCATCACCGCGGTCGACGAGTACCAGAAGTGCATCGGCCGATCCGTGAGCGCGCCGTTCAGCGCGATCGAGCCCGCGGTGATCGCGAGCCACGTCGCGGTCGAGATCGCGTAGCGCCGCAGGCGGCCGCGCCAGCTCGCGGCCGTCGGCGACCACACGAACAGCACGATGATCAGCGGCATCGTGGCAGCCGCGGCGTTGTAGCGGACGGCGCTCGCGACGAACAGCGCGACGAGGCCGGCGAGCCGGAGCTCGCGACGGGCCGCTCCGAGGCCGGCGAAGCCGAGCACGAGGCCCGATGCCATCAGCGCGTCCTTCCAGATCACGCCCATCGGCGCGAGGATCGGCGGGAAGATCGTGACGAGCGCCGCGATCGTCGCCGCGCGAACCGGCGCGAACGTGCGGCGCAGCAGGATGTACAGCCCGATCACGAACGTGCCGGTCTGCAGCACGTAGAGACCCTTGGGTCCCGTCACCACGCGATCGATCAGGCCCCACAGCGCGCCGAGCGCGGGAGGGTGGCTATCGGTGTAAAAGCCGGCGCGGCCCTCGCGGAGCTGATCGAAGCTATCGACCGTCATGATCCCGGGCCACGCGTAGGCGAGCACGAGGGCCCATGCGGCCGCGACGATCGCGCCGGGCACGAAGCGCCGCCAGGGACGCTCGTAGGGCGCCTGACCCGTCACGCTACCGACGCTCGCCACGTCCGCCTTATAGCTACAATCGACCGAGATCGCAGGGCTATCAGCCGCAAACAATGTTGCGTAAGCCCGCCCGTACTGCTCACACCACGTGTGCGATAACCCCGCGGTGACGGGCGGCTCTCCACGGCGCGCGACCATGACGACCACCGTTGACACCTGCGTGGCCTGCGGCAGCAACGATACGCGTCATCTGTACGAGGTGAACGGTTTCTCGATCGTCAAGTGCAGCTGCGGCCTCGCACGCACCGCGCTGCCCGACGGCTTCGACCCGGCAACGATCTACACGGAGGCCTACTTCCAGGGCGGTCAGCGCGACGGTTACGCCGATTACCTCGCGAGCGGCGACGAGCTTCGCCACGAATTCCGCCGGATCCTCGCCGCGCTGCGCCGCCACGTCTCGGGTGGCAAGCTCGTCGAGCTCGGCTGTGCGTTCGGGTTCTTCCTCGAGGAGGCCAGCTCGGCATTCACGACCTGCGGCGTCGAGATCTCGGACCACGCGCGCGAGGTCTGCACGCACCGAGGGCTCGACGTCGTGCGCGACGCCTCGCCGGAGTTCCTCGGCTCGCGAGGGCCGTTCGACGCTGCGGTGATGCTCGATGTGATCGAGCACATGCGCGATCCCGGCGAGACCCTCGATCTCCTGCACGCCGCGATGAATCCCGGCGCCCAGCTCGTCGTCACCACCGGCGACTATGGCTCTTTGCTCGCACGCGTGATGGGCCGCCGCTGGCGCCTGATGACACCGCCGCAGCATCTGTGGTTCTTCTCGCCGGCCACCGTCACCGGACTGCTCGAGCGCCACGGCTTCCGCGTGCACACCGTCGAGCATCCCTGGAAGCTCGTGCCGCTCGCACTCGTCGCGTACCAGGCAACGCGCTATCTGGGCGGCCAGGACTTTGTTCGTAGGTTCATCCCGGGCGGCCGGATCCCGATCAACTTGTTCGATGCGATGCGCGTGATCGCGCGCCGAGTCGACTAACCTATCAGCCGCAAACAATCTTGCGTCAGCCCTCTGTTACGCGTGTATAAGAGGCCCGATCATGTGCGGCATCTTCGGGGTGATCTGCGCGAGCGAGCATGACGTCGACAGCGCGCTCGTCCGCTCGTTGACGCTGTCGCTGCTGCGGTACTCCGAGACGCGCGGTCGCGAGGCCGTCGGCATCGCCGTTCACGATGGCGAGCACATCGAGGTGCTGAAGCAGGGCGGCTCGGTCACCGAGTTCCTCGCGAACCCGCGGCTCCACGCATTGCTCGACGGAGCGCTCGCGCGTCACGCGGCGCGGCGCGTGGCCGGCGGCGGCACGGCGCTCGCGATCGCGGGTCATTCGCGGCTCGCCACGAACGGCACGCAGAGCAATGTCGACAACAACCAGCCGGTCATCACCGAGGGCGCGGTCGCGTTGCACAACGGCATCATCGTCAACGACGCGCGCCTGATCGCGAAGTACCCGCAGCTCGTGCGGCACGGCGAGCTCGACAGCGAGGTCCTCGCAGGCCTGCTGCGTCGCAAGCTCGACGAGCAGGGCGACCTCGTCTCCGCGACCCGCGCGACGTTCGCCGAGATCGAGGGCTCGGCGTCGATCGCGATGCTGTTCGACGATCTCGACGCGATGCTACTCGCGACGAACACCGGGTCGCTGTTTCAGCTCACCACCGCGAACGGCAAGCTGATCGCGTTCGCATCGGAGCGCTTCATCCTCCAGCGCGTGCTCGCCGATCGCGAGCTTGCGGGGCAGCTTGGCGAGTGCCACCTCGAGCAGATCCGCGCGGGCCACGCGCTCGCCGTGCACCTGGGGGGAAGGGTCGCCAGTCGGCCGGAGCTTGGCCCGACCCCCGGGGACCAAGCCGGGCTCCGCCGCCACGCCTTCGCGCTCGCGCCCGAAGCGGCGGCATCCGATCCGTCCGGTGGCGCCGGCTTCGCGCCGAACGGCCACCACGTCGCGATCCTCGATCAGTCGCCGCGCGCGGAGAACCTGCGCCGCTGCACGAAGTGCATCCTTCCCGAGACCTATCCGTTCGTCGACTTCGACGCGCACGGCGTCTGCCACTACTGTCGGACCTGGAAGACGATCGCGCCGAAGGGCGAGCAGGCGCTGTTCGACGCCGTCGAGCCGTACCGCAGCAAGGACGGGAGCCCCGACGTCATCGTGGCGTTCAGCGGCGGGCGCGATTCCTCGTACGGCCTGCACTACATCAAGAAGGTCCTCGGGATGAACCCGGTCGCCTTCACCTACGACTGGGGCATGGTCACCGACCTCGCGCGCCGCAACCAGGCGCGGATGTGCGGCAAGCTCGGCGTCGAGCACATCATCCGCTCGGCGGACATCACCGCGAAGCGCCGCTACGTCCGCAAGAACGTCGAGGCGTGGCTCAAGCGACCCGAGCTCGGCATGGTCACGCTGCTGATGGCCGGCGACAAGGAATTCTACGCGCACGCGCGCCAGCTCCGCACCGAGACCGGCATCAAGCTGGTGCTGTTCTGCGCCGGCAACATGATCGAGGACGCGCCGTACAAGACGGGCCTGATGGGCGTCTCGCAGGACGATCACGGCAACACGCTGACCGGCATGACCCTGCGCAACAAGGTCGGGATGCTCTGGTACTTCGCGAAGAACTACGCGCGAAACCCGGCGTATCTGAACGAGTCGCTCGTCGACACCGCGAACGCGTTCTACCAGACGTTCATGGTCAAGGATGACTTCCTGTACCTCTACCACTACCTGCCGTGGCGCGAGGATCTGATCGTCAACACGATCCGCGACGAGTACGACTGGGAGGTCGCGACCGACACCAACACGACGTGGCGGATCGGCGACGGCACCGCGCCGTTCTACAACTACATCTACCAGACGATCGCGGGCTTCTCCGAGGACGAGGTGATGCTCGCGAACATGGTGCGCGAGGCCCACCTCGATCGCGACGAGGCGATGCGGCGCGCGGCGGACTATGGGCGGCCGCGCTGGCCCTCGATCCGCGAGTACGCGCAGCTGATCGGGTTCTCCGCCGAAGAAGCGCTCCAGGCCATCAACGCCGCACCGAAGCTGTACTGAGCCTGGACGTGACGACGTGACGCAGGTGACCTCCGAGCAGGCGCGGCTACGCCGCGACATCGGCTGGAACCTCGTGCCGGTCGCGCTGCTCGCCGCGGTGGGCCTCGGCATGAACTTCGTGATCGGCGGCTGGTGGAGCGCGAAGGCGCTCGGCTCGTTCACGCTCGTGACGATCCCGTTCTTCGCGTTCGCCGTCGTCGGCGCGTGCGGGCTGCAGTACGCCGTGCTGCGCGCGATCGCCGAGCACCCCGAGGATCGCGATCGCGTCGCGGTCGTCGCGGTCGGTGCGCTGATCCCGTGCGTGGCGCTCGCCGCGGTCGTGACGGCCCTGTTCGTCGGCCTGCGCGAACCGGTCGGGCAGCTCCTCGAGAGCGACGCGGTCGCCGAGGGCATGCTGTGGGCCGCGCCCGGCGTCTTTTGCTTCGCGATCAACAAGGTCCTGTTCGGCATCGTCAACGGGCTGCGGCGGATGCGCGCGTTCGCGCTGTACACGTCGCTGCGCTACGCGCTGATCGGCATCGGCCTCGTGCTCGCGCGGATCTGGCAGCTCGACGCCGAGCAGCTCCCCGTGATCTGGACCTTCACCGAGGGCGTGATGATGCTCGTGCTGTTCGTCGAGCTATTCGCCACCGTCGCGGTCGGCCGTGGTGCGACCCGGCGCGTCGCCGGCGAGGGCTGGGCCGTGTGGGCGCGCCGTCACCTCGACTTCGGCGCGCGCGGCGTGCTCGCGACGCTCGCGTTCGAGATCAACTCGAAGATCGATGTCTGGCTCCTCGGCATCGCGCTGCCCGACGCACAGGTCGGCATCTATAGCCTCGCCTCGGCGGTCTACGAGGGCGTGATCCAGCTCGCCGTCGTGCTGCAGAACAACCTGAACCCGGTGATCGCGCGCCAGCTCGCGGCTGGGGAGCTCGGCGAGGTCGAGACGCTGGCGGCCCGGATGCGGCGGTGGTTCGTGCCGGTGATGGTCGTCGCCTGCGTGCTCGGCGCGGTCTGTTATCCGTTCGTGATCCCGTGGATGATCGGCGACGCGTCGTTCCGCGACGGCACCGTCGCCTTCGCGATCATGATGAGCGGGCTCGCGCTGGCATCGCCGTGGCTGCCGCTGAACCAGGTGCTGCTGATGGCAGGCCGACCGGGCTGGTACACGGTCTACATGTTCGGGATCCTCTCGGTGAACATCGTCGGCAACGTGCTCCTGATCCCCGGGCTCGGCCTCGAGGGCGCCGCGATCGCGACGACCGCCTCGATGATCGCGTCGGCGGTGCTGCTCCGCGTGCTCGTGCGCTGGCGAGTCGGGCTCCGGATCTGATCCGTGTCAGGCCACGGCGTGCCTCGCGCGATCTGGTGGTGGGCGGCTCTCGTGCTGCCGGCATGGCTCGTGCTCGCGCTGTGCACGTCGTGGGAGCCGGTCACACGCGACGGCTGGGGGAACACGTACTGGTACCTCCTGAACGATCTCGATCCCGCGCGGCTCGCGCGGTACGTCAAGGACGGCTGGGTGGGCTCGAACCCGCGGCTCGGCCAGACCTGGACGCTGCTGATGTACGCGCCTGGTCCGTTCCACGTGATCACGACGCCGCTGCTCGAGCTCGCGATGTTCGGGCTATCGACCGCGCTCGCGCTCGGACGCTGGCCGAGTGTCCGGCGTTCGGACGATGCGCGGGCAGCACTCCTGGTCACCGCGATCGTCGCGATCTGCATGCCGCAGATCGGGCCGATGCTGTTTTACCGGCCGTTCACCGGCAACTACGTGTTCGGGCTCGTGCTGAACCTCGCGTGGCTCGTGCCGTATCGGTTCCACGCCGAGGCGTCGCGATCCGCGCGCGGCGGCTCGATCGGGTGGGCGCCTGCGCTGTTCCTGCTCGGCGTCGCGGCGGGCATGTGCAACGAGCACACGGGGCCGGCGTTCCTCGGGCTGGGCGGCCTGGCCCTCGTGTACGCCTGGCGTGCCGGCGCGCGCGGCGTCGTCATGGCCTGGATGGTCGCCGGGCTCGTCGGGCTCGCGCTCGGTTACGTGCTCCTCATCGTCGCGCCGGGCCACGCGCATCGCTACGGCGGGCTCGCCAACGAGGCCGGGATCGTCGAGCGGATCGCGAGCCGCGGCCTCGGCGCGAACCTCGCGGTGATCGGAGCATTCGCGCTCTACCTCGCGCACGCCTTGCCGTGGATCGGCCTCGGCATCGTCGCGCGGGTCACGGCACCGGTCACGCCACCGGCGCAGCCCGTCACGCCGCCGGTCACGCCGCCGGTCACGCCGCCGGTCATGACGTCGACCTGGCCGGCGAACCGGCGCGCGTTCGTCGTGCTCGCGCTCGCCGGGCTCGCCTGCACGCTGACGCTGCTCGCGTCGCCAAAGCTCGGGCCGCGGCTCTACCTCGCGTCGGTCGTGCTGTCCGGTGTCGCGATCGCCGGCTGGGTTCATGCGCAGCTCGTCACGCGCTGGTCGCAGCTCGCGTGCAGCGTGCTGTCGGCGAGCGTGCTCGCGTTTGGCGCGTGGCGCAGCCTCGCGGTCTATCGCGCGATCGGTCCGATCGGCGAGGCGCGCCTGCGGATCATCCAGGACACGCCCGACGGCCAGGCGGTCGTCGTGCCGCGCTACCCGGTCGGTGCGAGCCGGTGGTTCCTCGGCGACGATCTTCTCGTCGAGTCGCTGCGCAAGGCGCTCGCGCGCGACTACGGGCTCACGGCGATCGAGCTCGCGCCGCCGGTCCCGTCGAAGTAACGCCGGACTAACGCGTCGCGATCCCGTGCCTGGCAGGCGTCGGCGAGGCCAGCTCGATCCAGCCCGCCGAGGCGGCGTCTGCACCCTTGTCGGTGTAGCTGACGCGCGGAATTGACTCGGTCTTGCTGGGCTCGGCCGCCACGACCGAGGCCGAGGCGGCAAACAGGAGGGTCGTGATGGTGATGAGCTTCATGGCGATCGAAGGCTGTTGCAGGCGGTGTGCTCCGGGCGGGATAGTGGCCAGACGTCATGAGCCAGGCCTCCGAGATCCCCCTCGAGCTGCTGCAGCAGCTGCCGAAGACCGACCTGCACTGCCACCTCGACGGCTCGCTGCGCCTCGACACCGTGATCGACCTCGCGCGTAAGCAAGGCACGCAGCTACCGACGTTCGACCGCCGCGAGCTGCACCTCATGCTCGCGGCCGGCGATCACGTGTCCTCGCTCGACGACTACCTGCGCGCCTTCGACATCACGCTCTCGGTGATGCAGACCGAGGAGTCCCTCGAGCGCGCGGCCTACGAGCTCGCCGAGGACTGCTGGAAGGAGAACATCCGCTACTTCGAGGTCCGCTACTCGCCGCTGCTCCACATCCGCGACGGGCTTCGACCGGCGCAGGTCGTCGAGGCGGTGCTGCGCGGCCTGCGCACCGCGAAGCGCGAATTCGGGATCCGCTACGGCCTGATCCTGTGCGCGATCCGCTCGCTCGGCCCGGAGTCGTCGCTGCGGATCGCCGAGCTCTGTGTCGCGTTCAAGAACCGCGGCGTCGTCGGCTTCGATCTCGCGGGCTCCGAGATGGGCAACCCGGCGAAGCTGCACCGCGCCGCGTTCCAGCTCGTGATCGACAACAACATCAACTGCACCGCGCACGCCGGCGAGTCGTTCGGTCCCGACTCGGTCCACCAGGCGATCCACAAGTGCGGCGCGCATCGCATCGGCCACGGCACCCGGCTCGTCGAGAACGGTGACCTCCTGAACTTCGTCAACGATCACCGGATCCCGCTCGAGATCTGCCCGTCGTCGAACATGCAGACCAAGGCGGCCGCGAGCTGGGAGACCCACCCGGTCGACTTCTACGTCGACTACGGCCTGCGGGTGACGATCAACACCGACAACCGGCTGATGTCGGACACCACGGTCTCGCGCGAGCTCCACCTCTGCCACCAGCACTACGGCTGGTCGCTGCAGACGATCAAGGAGATCATCATCGCGGGCTTCAAGAGCGCGTTCATGCCGTACCGCGAGAAGGCCGACCTCGTCGCCGAGATCAATCGCGAGCTGCAGAAGTACGACGATCCGCGCGGCGAGGTCACCGGTCGGGTCGGGCTCGTCGAGGCAGATCCGCCGCCGCCGCCGACCAGGCCCAGCAAGCCGAAGCTGCAGATCTCGTAGCTACGGCGCGGTCGTGAACGAGTACGACGTGGGCGCGAGCGAGTTGTTCGAGGCGTCCGTGATCGCGCCCGACAGCGCGACGGTGATCGACGTCCCGGCCGGCATCGATCCCGTCGGATCGTAGGTCGCGGTGCGGTTGGTGTTAGTCATCGTGATCGTGCCCTCGATCATGCCAGCGGCCTCGCTCACCCCGAAGCTCAGAACGTCGACGTTCTGCACCGGCTCGCTGAACGTGACCACGATGTTCGCGCCCACCGACACCAGCGTTGCGTTGGGTCCCGGCGTCGCGCTGGTGACGGCCGGTGAGGTGTCGTCGAAGCCGGTCGTGAAGAACCACGAGGTCGTGTGCAGCGTTCGGCCGCTCGCCGGATCGTTGATCTCCGGAGACAGCGTGGCTTCGACCTGCGACAACGGTGGAAGGGGATTGGCGGGAACGAGCGTCGCGATCCGGCTCGACGGATCATAGCTGACGCTGCTGTTGACCGGCTTGCCGCCCACGAACACGACGAAGCTGGTATCCGAGACCCCGAACACGTCGACGTCGAAGAGCGCCTGGATCGCGACGTCGACCGGGACCTCGCTCGCGCCGCTGCGCGGGAACACCTCGACGACGTTGGGCGAGTACGCATCGGTCGGCGCGGTGCTGGCATCGGCCGTTCCGCACTGCAGCGTCGGCGATGATCCGTTGAGGTGACAGCGACTGTCGTCGCCGCACGTGTAGTCGGCGGGGCACCCCGCGGCCGGGCCGCAGCGAAACCCGCAGGCGGGCTTCGGCGGGTCGTAGCAGGCGACGAGCGCGCAGCCGAGCATCAGCACGAGGCCGAGGGGGGCTCCTCGGGACACGGACCGGCGCGACATCGCCCGACGCTAGCATGATGGGTGTATTGTCGACCCGGGATGGTGGCCAAGCTCGACCGCGAACAGCTCCGCGCGCTCGTCGAGCCGCACTGGCGGCGGCTCTACAACTTCGTGTTTCGGCTCACGCTCGATCGCGATCGCGCGGAGCGCTACGTCGGCGATATCTTCACGAGCGCGGTCTCGCAGATCGACACTGCACCCGCGGCGCCCGCCGAGGTCGAGGTCTGGCTGCTCGGCATCGCGAACACGTTGCTCGAGTCCCGGCTGCCGCGCCAGCCCGAGGTCAACTTCGACATCCTCGACGAGACGCTGCGCAGCGAGGCGACGCGCACCGACGTCGTGCGCTCGCTCAGCGATCCGCAGCGTGACTTCCTGCTGTGGGAGCTCAAGCAGGGCTGCATGACCTCGGTGATCAACTGCCTGCCGCCCGGCGAGCGCGCGGCGTTCGTGGTCTGCCACATCCTCAAGCTCCCCGATGATCAGGCCGCCAAGTGCCTCGCGATCACCGAGAGCGCCTACAAGGTCCGGCTCTCTCGCGCGCGCAAGAAGGTCGGCGACTACCTCGCGCCGCGCTGCGAGCACGTCAACCCGATGAACCCCTGCCGCTGCCCGGCGCGCGTCGGCACCGCGCTCCACAAAGGCTTCATCCGATCGATCGGCCAGTCCGGCGGCGTGGTCTCGCTGCGCAAGGCCGCCGACAACCCGTACGGCCGCTACGGCACCGGCATCGGTAACGAGGACGCCCCGATGCGCGACATCTCCGCGATCTACGGCTCGTTGCCCGAGCCCGAGATGCCCGACGACCTACCGGGCAAGCTCGTCGACGCGCTGTTCCGATGATCTGACGGCCACGCCGGGGTCGCGTGGTACGGTTTTCGGATGGCGACCCCGACCTCCGGCAAGCGTCCCGCGATCTACCAGGACGTGCTCGATGCCCCCGCGCACAAGGTGGCCGAGATCGTCGATGGCGAGCTCGTGCTGTCACCCCGCCCCGCGGGCCCGCACGCCTCGGTGACGATGGGGCTCAGTGACGAGATCTCGCCGCCGTTTCAACGTGCTCGCGGAGGCCCCGGTGGCTGGGTCATCCTGATCGAGCCCGAGCTCCACCTCCGCAACGACGTGCTCGTCCCCGATCTGGGAGGCTGGCGGCAGCCCCGGTTGCCGACGGTGCAGGTTCCGTACTTCTCGATCGTGCCGGACTGGGTGTGCGAGGTGCTGTCGCCGTCGACCGCGAAGCTCGATCGGTCACGCAAGCAGCGGATCTACGCGCGCGACGGCGTCGGCCACCTGTGGCTCGTCGATCCACGGTTTCGCACCGTCGAGGTGATGCGGCTGCACGACGGCAAGTGGCTGACGCTCGCGGTCCACACCGACGACGAGCGCGTGCGCGCCGAGCCGTTCGACGCGATCGAGATCGACCTGGCGATCCTGTGGAGCCAGCTCGGCTCGTTCGGCACGCGGGTCTCGGAATCCGCCGCGCTCTACGGCGAGTAGCGGCGAGTCATCGGCCAGCTCTCGGTGACGTTTCGGCGAGGCGATCCTACTCAGTCGACTCAGATAATGACCAGGGCGCCGGGCAGGCGCGTCATCGGTAGCGCGGATAGGCCGAGCGCGTGATCGTGATCCAGATCTGCAACGCGCGGCTATCGACGCCGTTCGTCTCGGCGGGCAACGCGTCCTCGCCGCCGATCAGCGAGCCGTGCACCCATGACGCTGCGAACGCGACGCTCGGCGAGGCGACGTACTGCACGAACGCACCGGCGGCGAGCTCGTAGCGGGCGGCGAGCTCGTCGAGCGGCGCTTTGAAGCCAGTGATCACGCCGACCGAGACGCCGCCGCCGACCGGAACCGATGCATTGATCGGCACGAAGAGGCGGTCGGACTGCTCGTCGCGGTGCGAGATCGCCACGGCGATGCTCGGCACGGTCACGAGGGACAGCGGCCCGGCACGGAGCCGCATGCGGGCGCCCAGCTTCGCGGCGTAGTGCGCCTGGTCGAAGCTGGTCGCGTGGATGCCGCCGTTCGCGGCGAGCGCGAAGGTGC
>JBKJUF010000704.1:0-4888 GCA_046590445.1 Kofleriaceae bacterium | reverse complement strand
ATGCAGAAGGTCTTGTGCAGGTTGAGGTGGCATACGTCGGCGCCGAAGTCGCCGGGCCGCGTGATGCCGACCTGCGCGTTCATGTTCGCACCGTCCATGTAGACCTGGCCGCCGTGGCGATGGACGATCTCGCAGACCTCGGTGATGCCTTCCTCGAAGACGCCGTGCGTCGACGGGTAGGTGACCATCAGCGCGCAGAGGTTCGTCGCGTGCTGCTCCGCCTTCTTGCGCAGATCGTCGATGTCGATCGTGCCGTCGTTGCGCGAGGCGACGACGACGACCTGCATGCCGGCGAGCACGGCCGACGCCGGGTTCGTGCCGTGCGCGCTCTGCGGGATCAGACAGATCGTGCGATGCGGCTCGTTGCGGGCGCGGTGGTAGGCGCGGATCGCGAGGAGGCCGGCGTACTCGCCTTGCGCACCCGAGTTCGGCTGCAGCGAGACCGCGGCGAAGCCCGTGATCTCGGCGAGCCAGCTCTCGAGCTGATCGAACATCGCGCGATAGCCGCCCCACTGCTCGGCCGGTGCGTACGGATGCAGCCGGCCAAACTCGGGCCACGTCACCGGCAGCATCTCGGTCGTCCCGTTGAGCTTCATCGTGCACGAGCCGAGCGGGATCATCGACGTCGTCAGCGAGAGGTCCTTCGCCTGCAGCCGGTTGAGGTAGCGCAGCAGCTCGTGCTCGGCGTGATAGCGATGGAACGTCGGGTGCTCGAGGAACTTCGAAGAGCGCGCGCAGCTCGCGGGTAGCGCGGGCAGCGGCGTCGACGTGATCAGCTCGGCGACCTCGAACGGCAGCTCCTCATGGGTCAGCGCGAACGCCTCGAGCAGGTCGTGGACGTCGGCGTGGCTCGTGGTCTCGTCGCACGATAGCCCGAGGCCGTCGGCGTAACGCCGGAGGTTGATGCCACGATCGAGGGCGCGCGCGAGGATGTCGGCCTGCTGGTGAGCGTCGACGTCGACCCGCAGGGTATCGAAGTACGCGCCATCGCCGGCGGCGCGGCAGCTGAAGCCGAGCCGGCGGAGGCCCGCCTCGAGCACGGCGGTGAACGCGCGCACGCGCCGGGCGATCTGCAGCAGCCCTTCGGGACCGTGATAGACCGCATACATCGACGCCATGACGGCGAGCAGGACCTGCGCGGTGCAGATGTTGGACAGCGCCTTCTCGCGACGGATGTGCTGTTCGCGGGTCTGCAGCGCGAGCCGGAATGCGACCTTGCCCTTCGCGTCGCGCGACACGCCGATGATGCGGCCGGGGATCAGGCGGCGGAAGTCGTCCTTGCACGACAGGAACGCCGCGTGCGGGCCGCCAAAGCCCATCGGCACGCCGAACCGCTGCGACGAGCCGATCGCGATGTCGGCGCCGAGCTCGCCCGGCGGCACGAGCAACGTGAGCGCGAGCAGATCGGTCGCCATCACGACGGCGGCGCCGGCCGCGTGGATCTTGCCGACGAGCGCGCGGTAGTCGTCGACGTGACCATCGGAGGTCGGATACGACAGCAGCACGCCCGCGACGTCCGCACCGAGGCCGCCGTCGATCTCGGTGGCGGTGCCGACCTTGAGCGTCACGCCGAGTGGCTCCGCGCGCGTCGCGATCACCGCGATCGTCTGCGGATGGGTCTCGGCCTGCACCCAGAACACGCGGCGCTTGCGGTTGATCCCCCGGGGGCTCGCCGCCCCCGCCCCGCCGGCAGAGCCGGCAGGGTCCCCACCCTCGCTTGCCTTCTCGACGCACATCAGCATCGCCTCGGCCGCGGCGGTCGCCTCGTCGAGCAGTGACGCGTTCGCCATCGGCAGCGCGGTGAGGTCCTCGATCATCGTCTGGAAGTTGACGAGCGCCTCGAGGCGGCCCTGCGAGATCTCGGCCTGGTACGGCGTGTACGCGGTATAGAAGCCCGGGTTCTCGAGGACGTTGCGCAGGATCACGGGGGGGGTGATCGTGTCGTAGTAACCCTGGCCGATGAACGAGCGCAGGACATGGTTATCCGCGGCGAGGTTCTTCAGCTCCTCGATCAGCTCGTGCTCACCGAGCGGCTCGCCGAGCGCCAGCTTCTGCTTCAGGCGGATCGTGCCCGGCACCGTCGCGTTCGCGAGCTCGTCGAGGCTCGCGTAGCCGAGCGCGGCCAGCATCTCCGCGATCTCGGTGTCCTGCGGTGCGATGTGGCGACGAGCGAACGTGTCGGAAGGAGCCAGCAAGTCGGGTTGCACCGGCGCACCCTACCGCCAAATCACCCCCTTGAAAACGGCGCGATCCCGCGAGCGAGAGGATCACGGACGACCGCCGACGAACGCGTGAAAGCTGCCGGATCGGCCGAGCTCGGTCGGCTTGTAGCGAACGTCGAGTAGCGCGATCACCTCGGTCATCACACCGGGTGCGCAGTCGATCACGAACTGGTTCGAGCACGCATAGGCGAGCGGTAGCCCCATGCCGCCCTCCCCTTCGGTCAGGTTCTGCTTACCACCCGCGGCGAGCTTGCCGGCCAGCGAATCGCACGCGAGCGAGCCCCAGCGGTCCCGCACCTCGATCGCGAGGTACCGCGCATCGGTCGCCCAGCGCACCGTGACCTCGTCGCGGCCGACCAGGGCGCGGCTCAGATCGCGTGCCTCGCGCGCGCGGAACCGTACCCCGGCATCGTCGAGCGGCGCGGCGTAGAGCGCGTTCGCGATCAGCTCGTCAGCGATCACGCTGACCAGCGAACCGATGCGATCGGGGAGCCCGACCGCGATGACGTCCTTGGCGAGCGCGGTGACCGCGGCGTCGCGATCGCGCGCGTCCTCGAGCTGGTAGCTCCGCACCTCGGCGCCCCACGCCATGTACTTCTCGAGGCCGAACAGCTCTCCGCGGATCAGCTTCTGGACGGTCGCGAGCAGCTCCTCGGCGAGGATCGGCATCGGGTGGGCGAGCACGTGGGACCAGCCAGCCGCGAGCAGCGCTGTGATCGAGTCGTTATCCGCACGTGCGAGGCCCTCGCCGGGCACAGCGATCCACGCGCGTGCAGGCCGCTGGTGCAGCGTCGGATGTGCCCGCGCGAGGCTCGCATCGACGATCGCAATCGTCTGGTTGTCGACCGCCGCGAGCAGCGCCTCGAGATCGGGGACGACCTCGACCGGGCACAGCGTCGCGCCGACCAGCCGCTGCAGCGCGCGCTGCGCCTTGCGCTCGGGGTGTGCGACCACGAGCTTGCCCCATGGATCCGACGACGGCTGCACGGCGCGAGCATAAGCGAAACGTTCGCCGATCAGTAGAGGACCGCGAGCGTCGCGGTGCCGCCGTACGATCGATCGCGCGCGCCACCCACGTCACGCGAAGCGGGATCGCCATCACGGTTGTTCGCTTCCTGGCCGCCCGCGCCGATGAACGTGTAACCGATCTGCGTGAGCTCGCCGATGAACCGCATCGCGAACCGGTTGCCAAGGACGACGTCGAACCCGGCCTCGCCGGCAGCTCCGAACACCTTCGCCTTGCCGTACGAGTCGGCCTTCTGGATCGGGCCCGCGTTGCTGATGAACATCGCCTCGCCGTACATCACGAACGCGAGCACGCTGCCCAGCGGGATCCGGAAGCCGAGCCCGGGCGCCAGGAACGTGTAATTGGTGTCCGGAAGATCGAGCGACTTCGGATCGGTCAGCCCCGAGCGATCCGCCTTCCAGCGACGGTTTCCGTAGTCGACCCCGAGCGTCACCGTCGGGCTCGTCGCCTTCTTGCCGAGCCCGAGGCGGAACCGGCCGCCCACCGAGAAGTGGGTCTGGTTGACCGGAATCTTCTTGCCGCGATCCGCCTCGGCGCTCGTGCCGAGGTTGAGGACCAGCGTCTTGTCGTACTCGACAGCGGCACCAAGCCCGGCGATGAAGCTCTGGGGGGTTCCGAACGCGAGTGGAAACACCTCGAGCTCGAAGCGGCCACCGGGAACTGGCGAGCTCTTGAACTTCTTGGGCCCCTCGGGAAAGTTTGCGCGCTGCGTGAACTGGAGCGAGCGTCCGGATATCGAGACGCCGGTATCGAGCCGGATCGCGAAGCGGTTCGCCGCGTGCTTGGGCTGCATGCGCTTCTCGATCGCGGTCTCGTCGTCGTCGTCGCCACGTGCAGCGGTTGTCTTCTTGCCCCTGCGCGGGGCGGCCTCCTCGTCGGTCCCGGCAGCCTCGGCGTCGGCCTCGCCGTCGCCTTCGGCCTCGGCCTCGGCCTCCGCGTCGGCGGCCTTCGCCTTCTTGCCCTTGGGCTTGGGGTTCGGATCCTCGTCGTCCTCGCCGACCGGCGCGGTCTTCGCGAGCTTGCCCTTCTTCTTCGGGGCCTCGTCTTCGGCAGGCTCGGAGCCCTCGCCGATCTTGTCGATCATCTTCTCGCGCAGCGCCTGCTTGAACTTCGCCGACTTCTCGCTCTTGAACTGGACGCGGAAGCCGCGCTGCTTCTTGCCCTTCACGAAGAGCTTGAAGCGCAGAATCTTCGCCTTGCCCTTCTTGTCGAGCGTCGCCATGACGACCGCATCGGCCGAGAGGTCGGTCGAGAGCTTCTTGGCCTGCTTCTCGGAGAGCTCGCTGACGTCCCCGAGCTTGTCGACCGCGCGATTGGTCTCCTTCTCGCCGAGGACGGTCAGGTCGTCGCCATCGAGGGCTTCGGCGACCGCGTCGCGCATGTTGCCGGTGAGGTCGCCGTCGATCGCGGTCAACGCGACTTTCGGGGCGGCCGCAGCCGTTCCAGCCGCAGCACACAGCACGGCCAGGATTGTGATCGTTGCTCGGATCATCGATGCCTCCGCCTCGCTTGAGGACGGGTTTGGTCCCGGCAAGGAACCCGAGTCGCGAGTATACACGAGGCCGACGCGCCACGACCTGTCGTTTTCGAGCCGGCGTCCTCCGCGCTCGCCAGCGTCCGCTGGCTCGCTCCATCTCGG
>JBKJUF010000395.1:0-19003 GCA_046590445.1 Kofleriaceae bacterium | reverse complement strand
CGCGAGCCAGGCGGCCCACCCGGTTGTCGCGCCGTGCACGACGACCGCGCCGTCGCTGGCGAGCGCTGCCTCGAGCTCCGGCCACATCGGCGCGGACCCTAGCACGCGAGGCGTGGGGTACCAGAGCGCGGCGCCGCGGCGACGGCACTCTCGACGATCAGCAATCATCGTGTACGATCGAGGCGATGAAGCCGGCGCGCCGCGCAGCGATCATGGCCGGCAGCGTGGTGCTCGCGGGTGTCGCCGCGCTCGCGATCGCCCAACCCGCCCCGTCGCCGGCACCGCCCCGTCAGCCACCCGCGACCGCGCCGACCCCGCCGCCGGCGCCGAGCCACGATGCGCTCGCCAAGCTGGTCGCGCGGACCGATGCGGTCTCGAAGGAGGTCTCGAAGATCCGCGGGCTGCCGCTCAAGCATCCGATCCCGAACGAGGTCGTCGATCGCGACGAGCTGCGCCGGCGGCTCGTGGCGATGGCCGCCGAGGACAAGACCCGGACCCAGACCGCGGCCGAGGGCCTCGCGCTCGCACGGTGGGGGATGATCCCACGCGCCACGGATTACCCCGCGCTCTTGCTCGACGTGCTGTCGGAGCAGATCGCGGGCTATTACGATCCCGAGACCAAGAAGCTGACGATCTCCAAGAACGCCGGCGACGATCCGCAGTGGGCAGAGCTCGTGCTCGCCCACGAGATCGATCACGCGCTGCAGGATCAGGCGTTCGATCTCGAGAAGTTCGAGGATCTCCCCGAAGGCGAGGATGACGCGCTCACCGCGCGGCGGGCGCTCGTCGAGGGCGATGGGATCGCGCTGATGCTCGAGGTGATGCTGTCGCGCAACAACATGGCGGTGCCGTGGTCGAACCCGCAGATCACCGACTCGATCGAGAAGGCGATGGGCGCGCCCGGCAACGGCGACACCCTCGACAAGGCGCCGCTCGCGGTCCGCGAGGCCCTCATCTTTCCGTACCGTGCCGGCTTCGCGTTCGTGGCCGCACTACGCCGTCGTCAGCCGTGGAGCGCGATCGATGCCGCGTTCGCGAAGCCGCCGCAGTCGACCGAGCAGGTGATGCATCCCGATCGCTACCTCGCCGACGACGAGCCGGTGCCGGTGGTGATCGATCCGTTACCCGTGCTCCGCGGATACACCCGCGCGCATCACACGGTGTGGGGCGAGCTTGGTTTCCAGTTGTTCCTGCGCAGTAACGGCATCGACGCCGCGACGGCCACGGCGGCCGCTGCCGGCTGGGGTGGCGATCGCACGATCGTGCTCGCGCGTGACGCCGACCGCCGACCGCACCAGGCCGTCGGCGTCAGCCGCTCGGAATGGGACAGCGAGGCCGACGCGATCGAGGCGCACGAGGCGGCGGTCAAGGCGCTCGACAAGGGCGTCGGCGCGGTCGTCGAGCACACGCTCACGCGGACGCGCTGGCTCGGCGTCGAGGGCATGATGTCGTGGGTCGAGCGCAAGGGCGCGTCGCTCGTGATCGTGATCGGCGCACCGGTATGGTCGGCGGAGACGCTCGCGACCGACGTGTGGACGCAGTCGCGGATCGTCGCGCCGCCGCCGAGGCCGAAGTTGCCGAAGTCGTCGAAGTCCCCGAGGTGAGCGAGCCGCGCGGCTCAGGCGCCGGAAGCGCGATCGGCAAGTCGGGCGATCGCCTCGACGAAGCGTTCGAGGGCATCGAGGCCGGCTGGCAGCTCGGCCCAGAGCCGCCCGGGATCGAGGCTGGCGTAACCATGCGCGATCCGGTTTCGCACCGCCGCAACACCGCCGAGCTCGCGAGCATGATCGACGGTGATGACGCTATGACGGGCCAGGATCTCGAACGCCTCGGCGTACGATCCCGGTAAGTCCCAACCCTCGTCGGCCGCGATGTGCATCGCGATGTCGTTGGCTTCCTGCACGGCCACCAGGAAGCTGAGCGCCAGCGCGTCCTGAATGTCGATGTCCGCTTCGAACGTCGCTTGCGCCGGTGGCCTTCGACGCCGGACGCGTGCCGCATGTTCGCGAAGCATCGCCAGCTTCTTCAGCAGGATCAGAGGATCCGTCATCGGGCCGGACCTGCGAGGCGCTGCCGTAAGAGCTCGGCCGCACGGCCGAGGGCCTCCTCGATGTCCGCGTGCTCGGAGGCGGTGTTCGCTCGAAAGCGAACCCACTCCCAGGCCGGCTCCGCCAGGACCAGCACGCCATGCCGTGCGATCTCCCAGCGAACCAGGGTGGACGCTCGATCGATGCGCACGAGGTCGACCTCGCGACCAAGGCTTCGAGACAGCTCGGCAGCGAGAGCGAGCTCGTGCCCGAGCGACAATGTCGAGTCAGCGGGCAGGATCGCGATGTCGATATCGCTCTTGGGATGGGCGCGACCGCTCGCGTACGAGCCGAACAGGACCGCGAGCCGCAGCGGGGGTCCCGCCTCGAGCATCCGCGTCACCTTCGCGATCAGATCCTGCACGTGTCGAGTATACGGGCGCAGACGAGCGAGCGGCAACCCGCGCCTACCCGAGCAGAAACCGCTCGAGCCCGACGAGCCGCTCGACGTCGTGCACGTCATCGCGCTGCAGCGGGACCTCGACGAGCAGCGAGCTGACGCCACCGGCGGTGCGGAGCTGCGAGATCGCGGTGAGATCGGCGAGCGCGAGGGTCTCGATCTCGAGGTGCGCGTTGATCAGCGCCTGCGCGGCCATCGTACGCGTGGTCGCCGACAGCCCGAGTGCGGCGATGCCGGGATGCGCCGCGATCGCCTGCTCGATCGCCGGCATACCACCCGCGAAGGGCCGCGACGGGATCAGCTTGTTCACCACGAACCCGACGAACGGCATGCCGGCGGTGACGAGCCGCTCGTGGAACGCGATCGCCTCGTGGACCGCCATCGGCTCGGGGCTCGCGACCAGCACGAAGCCGACGCGCGGCTGGCGCAGCAGCGCGAAGGTCTCCTCGGCACGCTGGCGAAACCCGCCGAGGATGTCGTTGAACTCGGTGAAGAACACGCCGAGGTCATCGATGAACTTGCTGCCGACGAACTTCGCCAGCCGCTTCAGCACGAACGCGCCGGTCTTGCCGACGAGCGACCACCGCGAGCCGCCCTGGCCCTGCAGCTTGCGGAACCACTCGATCGCGGGCGAGTCGATCGCCTCGCTGAGCTTGCGTGGCGCATCGAGGAAGTCGAGCGCGTGCGCGGTCGGCGGGGTGTCGACGACGATCAGGTCCCACTGACCACTACGATCGAAGTCGTGCAGCTTCGCCATCGCGGCGTACTCCTGGGCGCCGGCGAGCGAACCCGAGATCTGCGCGTACACCGGGTTTGCGAGGATGCGCTGCACCGCCGCTGGATCCTTCGCGTGCCGAGCGACGACCTCGTCGAAGGCCTGCTTCTGGTCGAGCATCATCGCGTGGAGCTCGCCGCGATCGCTCTGGGCGCCCTTCCGGATGAGTGCGGGCTCGACCTGCTGCACCTGATGGCCGAGCGACACGAGCCCGAGCGAGTTCGCGAGCCGGCGGGCCGGATCGATCGTCAGGACGAGCGTCCGCTTGCCGCGCCGGGCCGCGGCCAGGGCGAGCGCCGCTGCCGTTGTGGTCTTGCCAACGCCGCCGGATCCCACGCACACGAGGATCCGCCGCTCCATCAGCACTTCGAGCAGGCGGGCAGACGACACGTGTTGGTCGCGGATAGCACGCATCCCCGTGTGGTGGCAACGCGCGCGGGAGCGATGCTATGAGAGTCCCGCATGAAGCGCGAGCTGATCGTCACGGCGGACGGGCGTGACCGCACGGTGACCGTCGAAGGCCCGCTGCCCGATGGCACGTTTCGCGTCGCGATCGACGGTCTCGAGCGGACCGTCGACGGCAAGCCGATCCGGCCGGGAACCTGGTCGCTCGTGATCGAGGGCCGTAGCTTCATCGTCGATCTCGATCCGCGACGCACCGGAATCGCGGCGTCGGTTGGCGCGAGCGAGGCACTTTTACAAGTTCAGGACGCCTTGCACCGCCGGCTCTCGCAGGCCGCCGGCCCGCGGGTCGCGGCAACCGGCGAATCGATCAGCGCGCCGATCGCCGGCAAGGTCGTCAAGGTGCTCGTCGCGGTCGGCGACGTGGTCGCACCGGGCACCGCGGTGATCGTGCTCGAGGCGATGAAGATGGAGAACGAGCTGATCGCCGAACGCGGCGGCACCGTCAACGCGATCCACAAGACCGCGGGCCAGGCCGTCGATACCGGCGACCTGCTTGTGGTTCTGACGTGATCTGACCCCGGGCGCTCAGTGCGGGCAGACGCCCGGGCTGACGCGGATCCGGCTGACGTGCTCGAGGAGCGCGGTGTTGGCAGCCGCGTGGTCGCGACCGAACGGATAGGCGTACGACGTCGGTGCATAGCCGGCGTCGCGCAGCCGGGTGATCGATGGCAGCGCTTCCTCGGCGAGGTACGCCGCGAGGCCGTTGTCTCGGACGTAGTCGCGGACGTTCAAATGGGCAACCGAGTGCGCCTCGATCGCGTGGCCATCGGCGGCGAGCTCGGCGAGCTTCGCGAGCTCCTCGGGCGTGCGCGAGTGGAAGCGGGTCACGAAGAACGTGACGCGCGCGCCGCGCGCGAGGAACAGCGGGCGCATCTCGTACCACTGGTCGATCGCGTTGTCGTCGAAGCCGAGTGCGAGGCCCGCGCGCGGCGTGCCGGTCGGCACGAGCTCGGGATAGGTGACGTACGCGAGGCCGTTGTCGTCGGCGAGGTTGAACAGCCGCTCGATCGCTCCCGGCGTGATCGTCAGCCCTGGACCGTGCGCGTGCATCAACGCGACACTCTCGTGATCGCGTGCGCGCTCGAGCTCCGTCGTGATCTCGCCCCACGCGGCATGCTGCGAGATGTCGTCGACCGACACGCTGCACAGGATCGTGCGGTCGTCCCATGGATACTGCAGCCAGCCGTCGTCGTGACAGCCGGCGAGTGCGCTGCACACGAGGCCCGCGAGGCCCAAGATGGCGCGAGCCAGCGGGCGCTGGCGAGCGGGGCCGAGGCCGGACCGCGCGCTCACGGCAACGCGGCGCGCATCGGGATCGGCGGCATGATCACCGCGCCGGGCAGGCCGGGCGTGCGATCGCGCGGGATGTGATAACGCGTGAGGATCCGCGGTGTCGACTTCCGCACCTCCTCGGCGTCGAGCATGATCACGCCCCCCGACGTGGTCTCGATCTCGACGACGCCGCGCGCGCTCGAGAGCCGCGTCACGAAGTCCTCCATGTCGAGCGGGATGACGCCGTCGAGCTTCGCGACCGCCTCGTTGTAGAGGTGGCCGTACCCGACGTTGATCTCGTCGGCGAGGATCTGCGTGAGGATCACGACCTCGTGCTGCTGCGGGCTGCGGTAGCCGAGGTAGTAGTAGTTGAGGAACTCCTTCGGAGCCTTGTTCCACCACTTGTCCCAGGTCGTCAGGTAGTCGCGGGTCAGCGTCTGGAACACGAGCCCGCCGTAGACGAAGTACGCGGGCGGCAGGTCGTAGCGCGATCGCGGCACGAGTGGCCGCCACGGCTTGAGCTCGAGCGTGACGGTGCGGGCGATGCCGCCGCGCTTGATGCCGAGCTCGATGCGATCGCTGATGTAGCGATGTCCGAGCACGACATCGTAGCGCGTGCGGTAGTTCCCCATGTACTGCACGGTGCCGTTGTTGGCGATCGGCAGGCCGTCGATGTCGGTGATGACGTCGCGCGGCTCGAGCACGCCGTCCGCGGAGCCCGAGTAATCGACGTGGAGCACGACGACGCCACGCTCGCTCTGGTTGAGGCCGAGCTGGCGGCGGAGCAGCGGGTTCTCGAGGTTCTGGGTCGTGATCCCGAGCGCCGGGATCTCGGAGCGCTTGCCGAGATCGACGCCCTCGAGGAACGCGCGGATCAACGGGGGCGGGACCATCTCGCCGATGTTGTCGACGCCCGTCAGCTTCTGGAACGCGATGCCGACCACCTTGCCGTTGCCGAAGACGGGACCGCCGCTGTTGCCGGCGTTGATCGCGGCATCGACCGTGACGGCGAGCAGGTGGCGCTGGGAGTGGCTGTAGCGCTGGACCTCGATCCGCGACACCACGCCTTCGGTGATCGAGATCTCCTCGCCGCCGACCGGGTAGCCAACCACGGCGACCTCGTCCCGCAGCTTGGGCATCGGGCCGAGCTCGGCAGGCTCGATGTCGGCGAGGAAGTCGGGTGGATCGGTGACCTCGAGGAGGGCGAGGTCGGAGTCGTGGCTCACAGCGCGGACCCGGGCGATTGCCTTGTCCGGCTGCGAAGGCTTCTGAACCTGCATGAACGTCGCGTTGGCGACGACGTGGGCGCCGGTGAGGAGGAGCCCGGGCCCGATCACGACCGCGGAGCCCGTCGAGTTCGAGGGGGTCCGGGCCTGCCACGGGCCGTCGAAGTCGGGGTCCTGAGACGTCGCAAAGACTCGGATTACCTCGGGGTAGGCCACGATCCAGCCTACCGCGCGGCTGTCGTGGTCGCAAAGGCTCGGGCAGGGCAGACCCGCATTTCGAAGCAGGGGTCCCGAGTAAGAACCGATCCGAATCGTAACGCGCCATGCTGGTTCTCGGTTCCGCTGCCCTCTTGAATGGCCCAGCCGATCGTCTTCGCGCAGCAAGCGCGCGCCGAATCCGTGCGATGTTTGGGAAGTGCGCTGGCCAACGCTCGGCTGTTTGATCACCGTCGCGCTCGCTGGCTGTGACTGGGTCTTCGGGCTCGCTGCACCACTCGATACCCCAACCCCGCCGCCCCCGGAGTGGAAGTCGATCACGACCGGCGCTCGACATACCTGCGGGATCCAGATCGACCAGACGCTGTGGTGTTGGGGCGAGAACGCCCGCGGCGAGTCCGCGCAGGTCGACACGATCGTGGAGGTGCTGGTGCCCGCGCAGGTCGGCGACCTGCGATGGACCGCGGTGGAGGCGGGGGCCGCTCACACCTGCGCGATCGACGTCGACGCCAACGTCTGGTGCTGGGGCGCGAACGCGCGGAACGCCATCGGTGCGAACATCCTGGCGGACCACCTGCCCCTCACGCGCGTGCTCGACGGCGCGATCGCGATCACGGCCGGCGGCAGCCACACCTGCGCGATCAAGTCCGATCGTTCGCTGTGGTGCTGGGGACGCGGCGACGAGGGACAGCTCGCCAACGGGCGGAGCGGGCTGACGGCGAGCGAGCCGCTCCCGGTCCAGGTCGCGCTCGGGCACGAGTGGAGCCGGATCGACGGCGGGCTCCACCACACGTGCGGGATCACGAGCGGCCAGGAGCTCTGGTGCTGGGGCGAGAACTACAACCAGCAAGTGTTGATCGGCGGGCCTCTGGATTTCGCCACGGATCCGTTGCAGGTCGAGTCCGAGACGGCGTGGACGGATCTCGCGCTCGGCGAGCTGCATACGTGCGCGGTACGCTCGAACGGCACGCTCCGATGTGCCGGATCCAATAACAACGGGCAACTCGGTGTCACCGGCGCGCCCTCCGGAAGCGCGGTCGACGTTCCAGCCGCATCACCAACACGGACGTGGAAGCGAGTCACCGCGTCGGTCCACCAGACGTGCGCACTGCGCGACGACGGCACGCTGTGGTGCTTCGGGACCAACGCCCAGAACCAGCTCGGGCTCCCTGCGATGGACGCGGTGCGGATACCGACGCAGACTGCGGTCGACCTCGGCGCCCTCGCGGAGATCACCATCGGAGCCAGTCAGCTCTGCGCGATCGATACGGGCGGCATGCTGTGGTGCGCCGGATCCAACGGAGCGGGGCAGCTCGGAGACGGAACCGGCGGCGGCAAGGTCCGGCCCGTGCCGCTCTCTGGCAGCTGGCGCATCGTCGACGTCGGTAGCAAGTCAGCGTGCGCGCGCGACCACCTGACGGGCTCGGTCTCCTGCTGGGGTAACAACAGCAGCGGCGAGCTTGCTGATGACACGAAGCACTCGCGGCAGCGCCCGCAGTTCGTGGTCGCCGGTGCGCCCGACAGCCAGCTCGCGGTCGGCGACACCCATGCATGCGCGCAGACGGCGGACCAAAGTGGAACAGTCGTCTGCTGGGGGAGGAATAACCTCGGCCAGCTAGGCACCGGCCTCCCGACTCCGCGGGAGCTCAGGGTCGTTGCCTCGATGTTCACGAATCCGCTCGCGCTCGTCGCCGGCACGCACACCTGCGCGAGTGACAACGCCAGCCGCGTGTGGTGCTGGGGATCGAACAGCCTCGGACAGCTCGGCCAGTCGGGCGCAGCGCCGGATGGAAATCCGCATGCAACCCCGCTGGAAGTCCCCGTGTCGTCGTCGCGGATCGCCGCCGGGCTCGCTCACGGATGCGCCGTGTCGAACGCAGATCTGTACTGCTGGGGCGACAACCAGTTCGGTCAGCTCGGCACCGTCGCCGCCGGAACTGGACCGCTGTTCGTCGTCGGCGGGATCGGGGCGGTCACGCTCGGAGCCAACCACTCCTGCGCGATCACGACGAGCGACAGCCTCGCGTGTTGGGGCTCCAACAGCCACGGCCAGGTCGGAGACGGTTCGACGACCAATGGCACGGTACCGCGCCCGATCGGCGCGGACCGGTGGCTGAACATCGGACTCGGGCTCCGCCACACCTGCGGCGTACGATCCGATCGGTCGCTGTGGTGCTGGGGCGACAACGCGCGGGGCCAGCTCGGCGACGGCACCCGCATCGACCAGCAGGTTCCCACGCGGATCGGGGCCGACGTGGACTGGCTCTACGTTGCCGCGGGCGGCGAGGAGACATGCGCGCTCAAGGTGGGCCAGAAGTTGTGGTGCTGGGGCGCGAACGGCGACGGGCAGATCGGCGACGAGACAGCGTGGTCACCGACGTTCGTTCGCATCGCGCCGTGAGCCCGACCAGGCGGCAAGCAAGGAACTGCTTCGCCTCCGCTGCGCTCCGGCTCGACGATTCCTGGCGTGCATTGCACGCCCCGTGCGCTCCGCGCCCGGCGGCCGCTTCGCGTCCGGGACTGGTTCTCGAGCGATCTTAGGCGCGCATTTTCGTAGCAGGGAAGCGGAACCGGGAACCTGAATTTCAGGATCGGTTCTAAGATGCCGCGTGCTCGCGCTCCAGGCCGTCACGCCGGCGGCCCTCGCCGATGCTGTCCCCGAGGTCACCCTCGCGGAGGCGCGCAAGATCATCGCGCAGGTCCACCGCGGTGAACCGGTCGCGGCCAGCTCGGCGGTACGCCGTGCGGCGGCAGCCGCGGTCCAGGCGGTAGGCTACGTCCCGGTGCTCGAGGTCGTGAGCGAGGTCGCGAGCGCGCTCGATCCGTTCGTGAAGTATCTGTGCGCGAGCGGGCCAGCCGGCGACCGGTTCGAGACCGTGCGGATCCCACTCGAGCACCCAGGGCGGTTCACGGTCTGCGTCAGTTCGCAGGTCGGCTGCGCGCTCGCTTGCACGTTCTGCGCGACCGGCCGGCTCGGGCTCGCCCGCAACCTGGCCGCGTGGGAGATCGTCGAGCAGGTCAGGGTTGTCCGCGCCCGGCTGCCCAGAGGTCCTCGGGTCCACGGCGTCGTGTTCCAGGGGATGGGCGAGCCGCTCGCGAACCTCGATGCCGTGATCGATGCGATCGCGGTGATGACCGAGCCATGCGCGCTCGGCATCGACGCGCGCGCGATCACGGTCTGTACCGCGGGCCTGCCCGTCGGGATCCGCCGGCTCGCGCGCGAGGCGCCGAACGTCCGACTCGGGTTGTCGCTGTCGAGCGCGATCGCGGCGAACCGCCGCAAGGTGATGCCGATCGCCGAGCGCCACGATCTAGACGACGTGATCGACGCGGTCGCCGAGCACGCGCAGCTCACCGGGCACGCGCCGATGTGGGCGCTGACCCTGCTCGATGGCGTCAACGATTCGGACGCCGACGCGCTGGCCCTCGTCGAGCGTGCGCGCGCGTTCGCCGTGACCACCGGCAAGCGTCCTCGGATCTCGATCGTCGCTTACAACGCGATCGGTGGTGACGATCCATACCGGCGATCGACTCGCGAGGTCGCGTTCCGCGCGGTGCTCGCCGCCGCCCAGGTCGCCTCTCACCGCCGCTACTCGGGCGGCTCCGATGTCGGTGCGGCGTGCGGCCAGCTCGCGGCGACCTGATCGCGACGCTGTAGTACGTTCGCGGCGTGCATCCCGTCCACGACATCGAGGTCCCGACCGCGATCGCCGAGTTTGTCCCGGCGGTGATCGAGATCCCGCGCGGCTCGCGGCTCAAGTACGAGGTCGACAAGCCGACCGGCATGTTGCGCCTCGATCGCGTCCTCTATTCCGCCGTGCACTATCCGGCGAACTACGGGTTCATCCCGCGCACCCATGCCGACGACGGCGATCCGCTCGACATCCTCGTGCTGATGCAGGAGCCCGTCGAGCCGCTGACGATCCTACGCGCGCGCCCGCTCGGTGGCCTGCGCATGGTCGACGAGCAGGGCGGTGACGACAAGATCGTCGCGGTCTGCATCGACGATCCGGCGTACGCCCACTACGCGACCTGGCAGGCGCTGCCGCCGCATATCCTCCGCGAGCTCGATCGGTTCTTCCGCGACTACAAGGCGCTCGAGGGCAAGAAGCAGGAGTCGGTCGAGGTCGGGGACATGTACGGTCACGAGCGCGCGCTCGAGGTCATTCGCACGTCGCGCGACGCGTACGACCGCGGCGAAGGCCGCTAACGGTCGCGCTCGTCGCGCCCGAACCGCTCGTACGCGGCACCGAGCGCATCGGCGAGGCGGTCGAGCTCGACGATCGAGTCACGGTGACGGCCCTCGATCGCGTCGCCGATCACCAGCACCGAGCGGACCTCGCCACGCCACACGATCGGCCCGGCGAGCGGGGTGGTCGGGGCGCCGAGCAGCGACATCAGGTGCTGGTGGACGGGGCTGTCGGGGCTGCTGCTCGCGACGCTGCGCGTCTCGCACGCGACCTGGATCAGCGACGGCACGTCGAGCGGAACCACGATGCCGTCGACGGCGCCGACGTGATTGCGCGTCGCGCGCGCGACCCCATCGGCGATGGCGAACAGCAGCGCGGACTGCCAGCGTCCGGACACATAGCTCATCACCATGCGCTCGACCGCGACGATGCTGAACGCGCCATCGATCTCCTGCAGCGTGATCTCGAGCGCACTCATGCTCCGCATCGGGACCCGGACCGGCCCCGAGTCGCCAATGTCCGTGAACGACTTCGATACCGTGCGCGCGCGCCGTGGAGCCACCGTCGTCTGGCCGACGGTGGAATGCCCGATGTCCCCGAGCGACGGCGGCGCGATCGGCAGCGGCGTATCGGCACGTCCGGGCGCGCCATAGCTCGATCGCACGAGTCGTTCGACATGCACGGCCGGCGCGACCGCGAGCTTGACCTTGCCGCGGGTCGCATGCTCGAGCGCTGCGGCGAGGATCGGGGTCGGATCGCGCGCGCAGACGACAAGGTCACCGTGATGCGAGCGGCCGATCGGCACGACGACCCAGGTCCGGGCGAGCTGTGCAGGCAGCGCGTCGATCGCCGTGGCGTCGCGACTCTCGAGGTGGCGCTCGAGCGCCGCCGGGAAGCCGGTCTGCTCGGACAGCGCGAGCGCGCCTTCGTCGGATTCGATCAACGCGCGGCTGATCAAGATCGAGACGAGGCGCTGACCAGCTTGCCCGTCCGCCTGGGCCTGCTCGCGCACGGTCTGCGAGAGCACCAGGGCGTCCACACTCTCGCGCAGCAGCAAGATCTCGCCGATGCGCATGCGAGCGGGCACGGGTGTTTCCTACTCTGGATCAGGCCTTCGCGGAGGGGCGATCGGACACCCGTTTGTGCCAGGCGGCGAGATTGGGCCGGGCATTGGCATCGATCCGGATGTCGGAGACCTTACCGAAATCGATCGCACAGAGCGCCGTGATGTCGGCGACCGTGAACCGCTCGCCGGCGATGAACGGCCGGTCCGCGAGCTCGGTGTCGAGCCACTCGAAGCGGGCGGCGACCTGTTCGCGCATGATCTCCGCGAAGTCCGGGGCCTGCTTGATCCGGCCGTTCCAGAACGTGTGCGAGTTCCGGAACACCTGGGCGATCGGGTAGAAGACCTCGAACTCGGCGTGACGGTTCCACTGCTCGACCTGCGCGCGCTCCCACGGATCGACCCCGAACAGGTTCAGCTCGGGCTGGACCTCCTCCACATAGCGACAGATCGCCATCGATTCGCAGAGGACCTTGCCGTCGGCGAGCTCGAGCACGGGGAGGAGCGCGAGCGGGTTCTTGCGACGAAACTCCTGGGTCTGGTGCGCGGCCGCGGCGATCGACACCTCGATCGTGTCGTATGCCACACCCTTCTCCGCCAGGAAGATGCGAACCCGGCGCGGATTCGGCGCTCGGAGGTCGTGGTAGAGGAGCATTCGCGCACTCTACTCGGAGGACGCCCAAAAAACGGCAACGCGGTTGCGGATCTCGTACAATCGTCCGGTATGCGGACTGCGGGGATCATGGTCACGTCGTGCGTGCTGGCGTTCACGCTCAGCTTCACAGCCGGCTGCAAGGCCAAGGGAGATGCGAACGCGTCACCCGACCCGGCGGCGCTCAAGGCGCAGCAGGATCTGATCGCGCGCCGCGACACGCTGATGGCGCAGCGCCAGGCCCTCGAGGGCGAGCGCACGAAGCTCGAGACCGAGATCCAGAAGGTCCAGGCAGCCGGCGGTGACGCGACCGAGCTGACGGAGAAGAAGGCCGCGCTCGACACCCAGATCGCGGGGCAGAGCTCGGATCTGACGTCGCTGACGAGCAAGCTCGACGAGGTCGTCGCGCGCGGTGATGCTGCGGCGCTGATCGCATCGCGCGAGGCGAACATGGGCGGCCGCGAGAAGTCGGTCGCGCAGCGCGAGAAGGAGATCGCCGATCGCGAGCGCACGATCGCAGCACGCGAGGCGGCGCTGGCGCAGCGCGAGAAGGAGACGTGCGGTGCCGCGGCGCCGATGATCATCCAGCAGGTCGCTCCGAAGAGCGGCGGCAGCTATGGCAAGTCGGACGTCCAGCCGTTGCTCGCCAAGGCAAAGGCAATCATGCAGAAGAAGGGCATCCTGCCGAGTGACCTCCCCGGTGGTGCGCAGAACCTCGAGAGCCAGGCGACCGACGCGATCGCGGCGCAGGACTGGAGCAAGGCCTACTTCGCGGCGGCCCAGCTCGTCGCGACGCTCGAGCAGATCAAGATCGACCGGCTGTTCATCCAGGCCAAGATGGCGCGCCTCAACCGTCAGCTCGCGAGCAGCAAGGTCGACGAGGCGACGAACCAGCAGCTCGTCGGCATCCTCAGCGATGTTGCGCAGAAGTACAACGACGGCAACTTCAGCGCCGCCAATCAGCGTCTCAACCAGCTCGCGTCGCAGCTGAAGTAGCCGCGGTCAGCAGGGGTCGCCGCCGACCTTCCGGCACTGGCCGTCCGGAAAGTCGTGCGCGAGGTAACCGACGATGATGCCGGACACGATCGCGAGGCCGACCGCGACGGGCGCGACGACGTACCACCGGCGCCAGACCGGGGGATCGACATAGCTGATGTGATCGCGGTTCGTCGGCTTGCCGGCGAGGTCGCGGCGGATGATCGGATACTGCGTCATCCCGACGGGGACCTCGGTGGTCTTGTCGTAGGCGACGTCGATGAAGCGCACGAAGTCGTGATACTCGGGATGCGTCACGCGTACCGCCTGGGTACCGACGGGCAGGGTGACCTCGCCAGTCGGCGGCAGCGGGGCCTTGCTGCCGTTGATGTAGATCGTCGCGCCCTTGACGTCGATCGTGAAGTGCAATGTGCCGCGATAGCGTTCGGGCTGGAGCAGCCGGACGACTGCCCCGCTCGTGCCGCCAGCGTCGGTCGCCGCGCCGAGCGTCAGCGTGGTCGAGCGCAGCTCCTTGCCGGCGACGACGTCCGTCGCGCCCAGGTAGACGACCTTGGCCTCGCCGATGCCGACCACCTCGCCGGCGATCACGACCGTCGCGCCGACCAGCTTGCCGACCTCGGTGAGGCACGCGGCATCGAACTCGCATGCCCGGAGCTGCGGCTTCTTCGCCTTCTTGATCGCCTCGCCGACGACGGCCGTCGAGATCAGGCGGGTGTCGGGTTGTGCGCTGATCGCGGCCTCGAGCTGCGCCGTCAGCTTCTTGGTGGCGTCGGTCGTGTCCTCGTTGCCGACCGCGGTCAGCGGTGCCATCGCCACGACCCGCTCGGCATGCGCCGACGCGGCCGCGAGCACGGCGGATAGCACGCTCGTCGCGATCACCAGCTTCAGCACGACGAGATCTCGCCGTTCGGGCCGATCACGCGGCAGTCGACCTTGCCGATCGAATAGCCGATGCCCGCGCCGATCGCGATCGCCGCGAGGCTGACCCCGACGATGAACCACGTCTTCGTGTAGAACGGCTCGCGCGCGACCTCCTGAGTCCGTCCGCTGCCGATGGTCTCGGTCGACGGCAGGAGCCGGACGACGACCTGGCTGACCTTCTGGAAGCGAACCTCGACCTCGTCCTCGAACGGCGCGTAGCCAGCGGCCTCGACGCGGAGCTGGTGCTTGCCGAGCGGCTGGCGGCTGATCACGCCGAGGTTTGGCAGGGGCGTCTTGCCGACGGGCTTGCCGTCGAGCGCAACCGTCGCACCGACGAGATCGCTCTGGACCTGGATCGAACCGTGGAGCTGCTCGGGTGCGAGCAGGCGGTAGGCCGCGACGCGCACGCCCTCGATCAGCTCGTCGGGACTGCCTCGCAAAGGCTCGCTCTCGATGCGCCGCATCGACTTCGCGGTCGCGACATCGACCGCCTTGATCGTCAACACGTAGTTCGCACCCATCGCGCCGACCGTCCCGGTCACCACGATGTCGACGCCGAGCCTCTTGCCGATCGCGCCGAGGCACTTGTCCTCGCCGGTGCACTCGCGCTGATCACCGGTGATCACGCGATCGATCTCGCGGCGGGCGGGCAGCGGCTGGGTCGCGAGCCGATCAAGCTCGAGCCGGAACAGCGTCTCGAGCCGGGTCACCAGCTCGGGCTCGATGCCGAGGGCGTCGAACCGCCAGACCGCGATCCGCTGGGTGATCGCCTTGTCGGGGCCGGTCTCCGCGCGCGCGACGAGCGGCGCCCACATCACGAGCACACTCGCGACGAGCGAGATCAGCCTCCGCACCACGCAGCGATCTTATCACTGTCTGCGGCGATGGCCGCGTGGCGTGGGTCATGACTGCCGCCGCAGCCGGCGCGCCGGCGGGCGTGTTAGCGTGCGGCCCATGACCTGGTCACGACGGCTCGCTGGGGCAGCTGTGACGGCAATGGTCGTCGCGGTCATCGCCGTCGGGAGCGCCGGCTGCTCCTCGGTTCAGACCGTCCGGGTGCAGCCCGAGAGCCTCTACGTCGGCCCGAACCTGAAGCCGATCGCCATCGTCCACGCGCAGGTCTCGAGCTTCTACCTGCTGTTCATCCCGATCCCGGGGCACGTCGAGCTCGACCGCGTCGTCAATCGCATGCTGCTCGCGACGGCGAAGGCGCTCGGCGCCGACCGCGTGGTCAACATCCGCGTCGACATCACGCCCGATGGGGGAATCTGGACCCTGCGCAAGCTGCTCGGCTGGCGCAGCGCCGAGGCGAGCGGGGTGGCGGTGATCATCGTCGATCCCGCCGCGCCGACCGATCCAGCAGCCGGATCACCTGCTACACCGGCTTCATCCCCGTGAAGTTGACGGACAAGCGACTGATCCTCGTCGTGGGCAAGGGCGGTGTCGGGCGCAGCACCATCGCCGCGACGATCGCCTTGCAGTGCGCGAGTGCCGGCAAGAAGACGTTGCTCTACGAGACCAACGCGAACGACCGGTTCGGTAACTACTTCGATAAGCCCTCGGTCGGTAGCCAGCCGAGCCAGCTCGCGCCGAACCTGTGGGCCGTGAACGCCACGCCCGCGAGCGCGCTCGCCGAGTACGGGCTGATGGTGCTGCGCTGGAAGTCGGTCTACGAGATGGTGTTCGAGAACCGCGTGACCCGCGCGTTCCTTCGCGCGATCCCCGGCCTCGATGACTATGCCCTGCTCGGCAAGGCGTGGTTCCACACCGAGGAGATCAAGAAGAAGAAGCCGGTGTGGGACACCGTGGTGTTCGACATGCCGGCGTCGGGTCACTCGGTCTCGATGCTGCGGGTGCCGTGGGTGATCGTCGACACCGTGCCCGAGGGTCCGCTTACCCGCGATGCACGCACGGTGAAGGCGTTGCTCACCGATCCGGCTCGCACCGCGGCGGTGATCGTCACGCTCGCCGAGGAGATGCCGGTCAACGAGGCGCTCGAGCTCGAGACCAAGCTCACGGCGCTCGGCATTGTTCCGCAGCAGCTCGTGGTCAACCAGGTCTATCCCGACCACGTCGGAGCGGGGCTGCCCCAGGCGCGCGTGCTCGACGCGCTGGTCGCCGATCCGTCGCTACCGTCGCCGCTCGCCGAGGTCACCGCGCACGCGAGCATGTCCCGCGCTCGCCGCGCACTCAATGCGCACTACCTGGCCGAGCTCGCGAAGCGCGCCCGCGCGCCGATCGCGCAGCTGCCGATGGTGTTCGTGAAGTCGCTCGGCTCCGCGGACGTCCGCGGCCTCGGCCAGCTCCTCGCGAAGTAGCGACTACTCGCCCGCGGCGCGCATCGGGAACAGTGGCTCGCCGTGGATCTCGAGGCGGTACACGCTGTTCTCGGTCTCGACGTAGATCATCTTGCCGCCGGGCTCACCGAGCACGCGGCGAACCGGGGTGGTGATCATGCGGTGGCCATGCGGATCGCGGAAGATCACCATGCCTCGCCCGATATATGGGTACGAGATCAGATAGCCCGTATAGAGGCGTCCGCTTGCGCCGGAAGGCCTCTCGGTACCGAGCTCACGAATCTTGCGGGCCGTGACGCTGACCATGGGGTCGCTTACCTATAGTCTAGGAGATGCTCGCGCCGTCGTCATCCTCTTTGCGAGAACACTCGGGGCAGCGCTGGGGTTGTAACGGATGACCAGCAGGACGATCGAGACGCTGTATGAACAGGTGCGCAACGCCGCACCTGCCGCCGCGCCGTTCGAGCAGCCCGTGCTCACGCAGGTTGCTCCGGGGATTCGGGTGCTTGCGCTGCGGACGCCCACGCTCCCGCCCGCTGCACACACCAACGTCTACCTGGTCGGCCCCGAGATCGGGCCGGTGGCGGTGGTCGATCCCGGTAGCCCGTATCCCGACCAGCAGGCCGTGCTCGACGAGGTCCTCGGCCAGATCCGCATCGATCTGGTCCTGCTCACGCATCATCACGGCGACCACATCGGTGGTGCCGCGGCGCTCGCCGAGCGCTGGGGCGTGCCGATCGCCGCGCATGCAGCCACCGCGCGACGCCTCGACGGCGTCCTCGAGGTGACCCGGCTGATCGCAGACGGCGAGGAGCTCCACGGAGTCACGGCGGTGCATACGCCTGGCCATGCGGAGGGCCATCTGTGCTTCGAGCATGCCGATGCGGGTGCGACGATCGCCGGGGACATGGTCGCCGGCATCGGGACGATCCTGATCGATCCCAGCGAGGGCGACATGGCGCTCTACCTCGCATCGCTCGAGCAGTTGCTCGCTCGCCCGTCGATGATGCTGCTGCCGGCACATGGGCCTGCGATCGCAGATGGGCCGGCCAAGCTTCGCGAATATCTCGCACACCGTCGGATGCGCGAGGCCCGCGTCATGTCCTCGCTTTCAGAGACGCCGGCGACGTTGAGCGAGCTGTTGCCGATCGCGTACGGAGACACGCCGCCGATGTTGTGGCCGCTCGCGGAGCGATCGCTGCGCGCGCACCTCGACAAGCTAGTGAACGAAGGACGAGCGCGGTTCGACGGCACTGCACGGTGGTCGCGTTGAGCTATAGTGGCGCCCGGTGGCACTGACGTTCGATGGACTCGCGGAGGTCGCGATGGCGCGCGACCTGCTCCGGCGCTGGTGGGGGCTCGAGATGGGTCTGTCCGATGCCAAGGGCGGCGGGTATGACCGCACGTCGCATGCGACCTGCGAGAGCGTCAGAGGCATCGCCGGCCCCGCGTGCGCGAAGGAGCTGGCGGACCTCGCAGCGCAGTTCACGCGGACCAAGGAGCGCGGCGCGATCGTGAAGACGTGCCACGCCGGCATGACGATCGTCGCGGCGCCGGTCCTCGGCATCGCGGGCCTGCTCGGCATCGTGTTCGCGACGGGGGGCCATGACGTCGATGCCAGTGCGGCGGAGCACGGCCTGATCAAGACGATCGGCTCGACTCCCGACGAGGCGCGCATCCTGATCGCCGCGACGCCGGTGGTGTCGGCAGAGCATCAGCTGCAGATCAAGGATCTGGTCGCGGCGGCGGCGGCGGCCGTCGAGCGCGCGCTGCCGATCGAGATCCCGACCACCGCATTCAGCCATCCGTTCAACGAGATCGTCGGCGATGCGCCGGCCGTCCGCGACGTGGTGAAGCTGCTCGCCAAGGTGGTCAAGAGCGAGGCCACGGTGCTCGTCCACGGCGAGAGCGGCACCGGCAAGGAGCTGATCGCGCGCGCGATCCACTATCACGGGCCTCGCGCGAAGAAGCCGTTCGTCGTCCAGAACTGCTCCGCGTTCAACGACAACCTCCTCGAGAGTGCGCTGTTCGGTCACGTGCGCGGTGCGTTCACCGGCGCGGTGAAGGACCAGCCGGGTCTGTTTCAGGTCGCCGACGGCGGCACGTTCTTCCTCGACGAGATCGGCGACATGACGCCGGCCCTCCAGGTCAAGGTGCTGCGCGTCCTGCAGGAAGGCACCTTCATGCCGGTCGGCGCCACCGAGCAGCGCAAGGTAGACGTGCGGATCCTCGCCGCGACCAACCGCGACCTGCGCAAGATGGTCGAGGACACCACGTTCCGCGAGGACCTTTACTACCGCGTCAACGTCATCAACATCACGGTGCCGGCACTCCGGAAGCGGAAGGAAGACATCCCGATGCTGATGACGTTCACGCGGTAGTAGAGGTCCTCGCGGAACTCGCCGCGGTCCACCATCTTCTTGAGGTCGCGGTTCGTCGCCGC
>JBKJUF010000381.1:0-4377 GCA_046590445.1 Kofleriaceae bacterium | reverse complement strand
CCGGCCGAGACGATCCGCCGCAAGCTGCCGTCGATGTATCACCAGTTCAAGGAGCTGGCCGAGGTCGATATCACGAAGGAGCCGATGGAAGTCGGCCCGACCTTGCACTACTTCATGGGCGGCATCCGGGTCGACGCCGACTCGCAGATGACGACGGTGCCCGGCCTGTTCGCGTGCGGCGAATGCGCGGCGGGTCTCCATGGAGCGAACCGTCTCGGCGGCAACTCGCTCTCCGATCTCATCGTGTTCGGCAAGCTCGCCGGCGACGGTGCGAAGGCGTACGTCGACAGCGGCACGTCGCCGAAGGTCGACAACGCACAGATCGTCGACGCCGTTCGGCGCGCGACGGAGATCCTGAACCGCGCGGAAGGCGCGAACCCGTACCTCCTGCACGGCGAGCTCGAGAAGACGATGGCCAAGGGGGTCGGCATCGTCCGCGAGAAGTCAGAGCTCGAGACCGCGCTGGTCGAGCTCGAGCAGCTCAAGGAGCAGGGGAAGACCATGAAGGCACCCGGCGCGAGCCAGTACAATCCGGGCTGGCACGAAGCGCTCGCGATGAAGTCGCTGCTGATCACGTCGGAAGCCGTGACGCGTGCGGCGCTCATGCGCGAGGAGAGCCGCGGCGCTCATACCCGCACCGATCACCCCGGCGAGAGCGCCGACTGGGTGAAGTACAACGTCATCATCACGAAGGGCGCGAGTGGCATGCAGGTCGAGAAGCGACCCAAGCCAGAGGGGCCACCCGACCTCGTCGCGATCGCGAACGCGAAGATCGAAGATCTCGAGTCCGGCAAAGTCGGCGCGGACCCCAAGTAAGGAGCCCAGCACCATGGCAAAACGAAAGTTCAGCGTGTGGCGCGGAGACAAGGCTGGCGGAGAGTTCAAGGAGTTCGACACCCAGGTCGATCCCGGCATGGTCGTCCTCGACGTCTTGCATCGCATCCAGGCGAACGACGCCAACGACCTCGCGTTGCGATGGAACTGCAAGGCCGGCAAGTGCGGCTCGTGCAGCATGGAGATCAACGGCAAGCCGCGTCTGGCGTGCATGACGCGCATGAACGTCTTCGAGGAGCACGAGACCATCACGTGCCAGCCCCTGAAGGCGTTCCCCGTGATCAAGGACCTCGTCACCGACGTCTCGTTCAACTACGAGCAGAACAAGCGCATCAAGCCGTTCCAGCCGAGGCCGCGCGAGAAGGACGGCACGCATCGGATGTACCAGGAGGACGTCGATCGCGTGCAGGAGTTCCGCAAGTGCATCGAGTGCTTCCTGTGCCAGGACGTGTGCCACGTGCTGCGCGATCGCGACGGCCGCGAGCCGTCGTCCACATCTCCGGCGTTTGTCGGGCCGCGGTTCATGATCCGGCTCGCCAGCCTGGAGATGCATCCGCTCGATACCGCCGATCGGATTCCGGAGATCAAGAACGAGTTCGGCTCGGGCATGTGCAACATCACGCGGTGCTGCACCGAGGTGTGCCCCGAGCACATCAACATCACCGACAACGGCATCATTCCGCTCAAGGAGCGCGTCGTGGATCGGTTCTACGATCCGATCGCCATGATCGGGCGCAAGCTGTTCGGGATCCGCAAGCGGACGAAGTCGGAAGCATCTCTCGTCAAGGATTCGCAGGGGTCTCCCGGCGCAAAGGACGAGTAGCGGAGAGGTGAGGGCACGATGGAACTGGTGCTGAAAAAGATCTCGCCCGACGGCATTCCCCACGCGCTGGAGAAGGCCGAGCGCTATCGGCTCCTCAACGACCCGGCGCAGGCGGAGAGCATCTATCGCGACGTGCTCGCCGTCGACGCCGACAACCAGACCGCGCTGCGAGCGTTGATCCTTGCTCTCACCGATCAATTCGCTATGGGGGGAACCGGGGGAGCCGTTCGCGAAGCTCGCGGCTACATCGTCCAGCTCGATGACGAATACGATCGGGCCTACTACACGGGCATCGTGTTCGAGCGCGAGGCGCGCGCGTACCTGCAGAAACGCCACGTCGTGCGCGCCGCCGCGTACGACGGCTTTCGCCACGCGATGGAGTGGTACGAACGAGCCGAGGCGCTGCGCCCGCCTGGCAATGTCGATGCGCAGCTGCGCTGGAACAGCTGCGTGCGAGCGATCGAGCGCGACCACCTCGAGCCCGCCTCCGACGAGCGCGAGTTGCCGCTGGAGTGAAAGCGCTCCCACGTCTGGAGCCAGGTCGTGCGAGCTGGCCGCAGATGATCGGGGCCAGCCGAGAATCTACGCACGCCGCGGTCCATCGTGGACGATCACATCACATCGCAGCGTGCCTGCTCGTGGACCGTGACGTCCGCGGCTGACTGCGCGATCGCCTCGAGCTCATCGACGAAGATCTCCTGGGCTTGCGTGTTCAGGCCGTGCAGCGAGAAGCACAGGTTGCGCTCACCTTCGAGGCCCCAGTCGAAGCGGACCGGGCTGAGATCGATATCGTGCGCGTTGACGTACGCGAGGATCTGCTCGTGAGCATCGTGATCGATGCCGGTGCCGAGGCTCGCGAGCGAAACGACCACGCGGTACTGCGCGGTCGGATCCGGGGCCGTCTGGTGCTCGGTCTCGGTGCGCGTGGTGCTGTCCATACAACCAAGTGCGAGCGACGAGAATGCGAAGTAAGTGATGAGGCGTGAGTACATGGGCTCGCCTCTAGCAGCGTCTGTGCCGCGCGTAACTCCTCGTACTCGTGGAGCTGTTCCCCCGCGCGCGGCGAAATTGCCAGGGAAGCGGCTTCAGTCGCCTCGGAAAACCGTCACGGTCTCTGCATCGTGAAGCTCGTCGACCTCACTCCACGCGGATCGCGATGCGGTGGACGACGTTTGTCGACTGCGTCGGATAGTTCGCGTGCAGCCGTAGCTCGTACTCGCCGGTGACCTTCGGAACATCGAGCGCCATCGCGCGTGCACCTGCCGGAACGTATTCGTACGAGCCCCACGTGCTATCGGCGGCGCCCGCCGCCACGACGGTCACCCAGAACTGCTCGCCGGAGGCAGCGTGCAAGGGCGCCGCGAACTTCAGCTGCACCTTGGTGCCGGCGGAGAGCGTACGGTCGGCCACGACGAAGCGCTGGCTGCTCCGCGGCGTCTCCTGTGGTACCGCCGAGCCGCCCGAAACACCGGAGCCGGCCGAGCCGGCCGAGCCACCGAAGCCGGCCGAGCCGGCCGACGTCCCCGACCCCGCGCCGCTGGCGATCTCGGCGGCCGCGGTCACCTTGATCGGAATCATGTGCTGGAGGTCGTGCGCCTTTGTCGGATAGTTCGCGTGCAGCCGGACCTCGTAGCGGCCGGGCTTTGCGGGTGCCACAAGCTTCGCGGATGTCGTGCCATCCTCGACGAACTCCCAGGTCTCGTACGTCGGCGCCGGTGCGTCGGCGGGCACGACCGTGACCCACAGCCGCTGCTGCGACGTCGACCGCGCCGGCGCGCGGAACCGGATCTCGATGGTGCCGCCGACCGGCATCGAGCGCGCGCGCAGCGTGAACGAGCGCACGGCTGTGGTGCCGGGCACCGCCGCCTTGATCTCCGGTGGCGGGCTCATTCTGCGTGGTGACGGTGCCGCCTCGGCATTGACGACGACACACTGATCGCGGCGCGCCTTGGTGCCCGGCGGACAGCTCGGCGTGCCGACGCAGCCACCCTTCGCGAGCGACCACGCTTGCTCGGGCCAGCAGCACTGCCCGTGGGTATCGGCGCGGCGATCCTGACCGGCGGGACACGGCGCGAGCGCGAGCGCGGCGTGCGCGTTGTCCGGCGGCGGCCGCGTCGGTGCAATGGCAGGCGATGTCGACGAGCCGGCAGGAGAGGACGGAACCGCCCGTTCCCCGGTCGCGAGCGATGTCGCCGGTGTCGGCGCGGGTAACGGCGCCGTTACCGTCGGAACGACGGACGGTGCGTGCGGCGCTTCGGCAACTGGTGCGACCGCGGCACGATCGCGCATCACCACGAAGCCACCGATTCCCGCGGCCGCGACGAGCACGCCACCGAGCGCGATCGCCAGGCCCCGCTTGCTCGTGCCGCGCGGCGCGGGCGACGCACGCGAAACGACCTCGGCCGCCGAGCCACTCGCTGTCGTCGATTGCGTCGTCGGTTGGGGCGCCATCGAGACGGCCACCGGCGCTGCCCCCGGGACCATGGTCGCCCCCATGACATCGATCGTAACTGGTGGCCGTGTCGTCGGGGTGGTGGCGCCGGCGGCGACGAGCGCGGCGCGCAGCTCGGTTGCGCTCTGAAAACGCGCCGCGGGATCCTTCTCGAGCAAGCGGTGGATGATCGCCGCGAGGTCTGCCGGGACGTTCGGGTTGAGGCTGCGCGGATCGGGCGCCGGATCGCGCAGGTGCGATGCGATCGTCATGCCGGTGCCCTGATCGC
>JBKJUF010000181.1:0-2703 GCA_046590445.1 Kofleriaceae bacterium | reverse complement strand
TCGCCTTGGTGCCGCCGCGGTGCAGGTCGAGCGCGAGGCGCTCGGGATCGAACCGATCCTCCTCGGGGATCTTGCTGGCGTCGAACAGCTTGCCAACGATCACCTCGTCGGCGTGGGCGAACGCGTCGCCGAACTCGACCTGGAACGTCTTGCGCCGGCTCGTCGCGCTGCGCGGCTCGTAGACCGCGATCAGCCGGCGCCGCGGATAGCGCTTGCGCAGCGCCTTCAGCGTCTCGCGCACCGCGGTCGGGTGGTGGGCGTAGTCGTCGAGCACGGTGACGCCGCCGGCCACGCCGCGCAGCTCCTGTCGCCGGCGCACGCCCGCGAAGCTCGCGATGCCGCGCTGGATCTCGCGGACCGGCACGCCGCGCGCGTGGGTGACCGCGATCGCCGCGACACAGTTCGCGACGTTGTGGCGACCGACGAGCAGCGTCTCGAAGCGCTCGACGCGCTCGCCCTTGTGGAACACGTCGAACGCGACGCGGCCCGACTTGCCGACCTCGAGGTTCTCGGCCCACCACGTCGCGTTCGCGATCGGGGCGTCGTCCGTGTCGGTGCCCGGCGCGGCCTCATCGACCACGGCATAGCGCTCGACCCGACAGCTCGCGTTACGGGAGACCTGCATCGCGTCCGGCGATTCGGCACACACCACGAGGAGGCCATCCTCGGGCATCAGCGCGACGAGCCGCTTGAAGACATCGCGGACCGCATCGAACGACGGAAAGATGTCGACGTGATCGAGCTCGACCGACGTCAGGATCGCGGTGCGCGGACGGTAGTGCGCGAACTTCGGGCCCTTGTCGAAGAACGCGGTGTCGTACTCGTCGCCCTCGATGACGAAGTCCGGACCCTTGCCAAGCCGGTAGCCCTGACCGAGCGAGACCGGCACACCGCCGACGAACATCGACGGGTCACGACCGGCCTCGATCAGGATGTGCGAGACCAGCGAGCTCGTCGTGGTCTTGCCGTGCGTGCCGCACACGACGATCGAGTGCTTGCCATCGAGCAGGCGCTCGCCGAGCACGGCGGGAAACGACGTGAGCTGGAGGCCACGCTCCTGCGCCGCCTTGACCTCGAGGTGATCCTTGCCGTGGACGTTGCCGACCACGACAAGATCGGGCCCCCATGCCAGGTTCTCGGGGGCGTACGGCATCATCACCGGGACGCCGAGCGCCGCGAGCTGCTCGGACATCGGCGGATACACGGCCGCGTCGGAGCCTCGGACCTCGTGTCCTGCCTCCGCAAGCAACCCCGCCACGGCCCCCATCCCGGTGCCGCCGATCCCGATCAGGTGGACCTTCACGCGCGGCGGAAGGTACCCAGGTGACCCCGTCGGGTAAAGGGTTCTGGCCAGCTAGCGGCCAGGGGCAGGCGACCGCTCCGGCGAGCGGATCTCAGATATCCTCGGGGACAGGTCATGGACGGTCCACGCCACGAGCGGCGCCATCACTTTCGCGGTAAGGCCCGCGCGGGCCGCGTGATGTCGGTGCGGTTTCGCGCCGGCGCGCACACCGCGTGGATCACTGCCGAGACTCGCAACATCGGCGTCGGCGGTGCGTTCATCGCGACCACGCTCGTTCAGGCCGTCGGCTCGCCGCTCACGGTCGAGGTCCGGTTGCCGACGACCGATCAGCTGTTCACGCTGTCGTCGGTCGTCCGGTGGGCGGCGAGTGATGGGATGGGCGTGCAGTTCGTCGGCGTCGACGTCGACGTGCTGCTCGAGCTCAACGACTACTTCGCGACGTTGACCGACGGGCCCGTGACCGCGTCCTGACGCTTGACGTCCGTCGACTCGAAGATCTTGTCGGCCGAGGCCGGCACGAAGCCCTGAAACGTCTCGCCGGTCGGCAGCGTGTAGCGCAGTGCGAACTCGTAGTAGCAGGACGGGATCCGCACCGTGGCGTCGGTGAACTCGACCTCGACAGCGTCGGCGATCGTCGACGCCTGCTCGAGCTTGTCCGCTGCGCAGCCCTTGATCATGCCGCCGCGGTCGTTGAGCACGAAGCGATGCTCGACAAGGAACGCGACGAGCGCCTGGAGATCGGGAAACGTCGCGAGCGCGCCGACGTCGATCGTGAAGTGGTTGACGCGGAAGCCGAACGCCGCCACCCATGCCGCGTACTCGCTCTCGGCGAGCAACGCCTCGTACTCGCCGTGGGTCACCTGCCACGGCCTGCCCGCCCACGGCAGATCGGGCCGGCTGCCGAAGCCCGGCGGGATCTGCGCGACGAGCCGGTTCGCGATCGCCTGCGCCGCCGGCGACAGCTCGGAGAGCACGAGCTCGCTGATGAAGACCTTCGGAAGGTTCGGATCATCGTGCTGCCAGTAGCGCGCGCGCAGGTGCTTCTCGTCGAACCGGTAGTGCTCGCGGCCGCGCCAGCCGAGCGCCTCGAACGGCGCCGCCAGCACGTCACAGCAGAGCTCGGGCACCGCGAACGTCCGCAGCGCGACATGGTCGTTGTGGACGATCTCCCCGCGGTCGATCAGCAGTTGATGGATGCGACCGGCCTGCGGCGTCGAGGCCGTGTAATCGCGCCACAGGGCGTCGAGGAGCTCCGCAGTCGTCACTCCCTCCGGTATGCCAAACCGTCGGGCGCTTGGGAAGGCCCGCGGTGGGCCCGTGCGACGAAGCCGGAGAATTACCAGCCGGGCTCCGGAGGAGCGAGGTGCAGCAGAGCACGCGGTGTGACTGACGCGCAGAAA
>JBKJUF010000171.1:0-9442 GCA_046590445.1 Kofleriaceae bacterium | reverse complement strand
CTCGACCTTGATGCTCGCCGCGCCCGCCCACGCAGCGGCGGGAGATCTCACGGGCGCCCGCACGCTGTACGAGCGCGCCCTGGCGACCGAGAAGACCGACAGCGTCGAGGTCGCGCTCGACTGGGCGGCCTCCGAGGTCGCCGGCGGCGATCCGGCGATCGCGGTGACCGCGCTCGAGAAGGTCGTCGCGCTGGCGAAGGCCGGTCCGCTCGCAGCTCGCCACAAGTCCGCGCTCGCGACGGCGCGCCATGCGGCAGGTGTCGCGGCGCTGCGCGCGGGTAACGGTGCCCGGGCGGTCGAGCTGTTGCGCGCGGCGGTCGCCGGCGATCCCTCGCTCGCGAAGAAGTGCGATCTCGCGCTCGCCGCGGTCGTCGCTGGAGATGTCGGTCCGGCGCACGTCGCGCTGCGCGCCGTCAACGGCCAGAGCTGCCCATTCCCGCCGCCCGCCGATCTGCAGGCAACCCCGATCCTGATCGCGTTCACCGAGGGGCTGACGGCACGCCGTGCCGCGCGCGCCGTCGACCGGCTGACCGCGCTATCTGGCAAGTCGACGGGCCCGGCCGCGGTGTTGCTCGCCACGTCGATCCGCGTCGTCGCGCTCGAGGCCGCGCAGGATGCCTATCGCAAGGGCCAGCTCGTCGACGCTCGCAAGTTCCTGACGACCGCGAAGGTCGCACACGCGCGGGTCGGCAACGACGAGGTCACGCATAACCTCGCGGTCCTCGATCTCGTCGAAGGCCGGGTCGATGCCGCGATCACCGCGCTCGACAAGATCGCGGCGAAGATCCCCGAGGCGCTCGTGAACCTCGGCATCGCCTACGAGCGCAAGGGCGATCCGCAGCGTGCCCTCGATGCGTGGCGCCGCGCGCGCAAGGCCGGCGTGCGGTTCGCGCCGCTCGCGGAGTGGATCGAGGCCAAGGAACGGGTTTATGAGGGGGCCAAGCAGGCGGGCGAGGGCGGCTCGTGATGCGCGCGATTGGCGTCGTCGCCGTAGCACTCGGCCTGCTCGTCGGACTCGCGACGCCGGGGCGCGCCGACACGATCACCGTCGGGCTGTTCGCGCCGAGCGCGCCGTTCCCGACGACCGCCGCCCGCGTCGAGCTCGCCTCGCGACTTGGTGAGCACCTCGGCAAGGCCGTCAACCGAGATGGAGGGGCAGGGATTCACTCCCTGCCCCGAAACAAGACCGGCAGCGGCCGGGTCTACGCGCGCGCGAGTGACTTCGCGGCGGCGGTGAAGCGCGGCGAGGTCACGATCGCGCTCGTCGACAGCGCATACCTCGCGACGACCGGCGGCTACACCGTGCTCGCGGCGTCGGTGCGCGGCGGCGAGATCACCCAGGCGTGGCAGCTGATCACGCGCGGCGCGAAGAAGTTCACCGACCTCCGCGGCAAGCGGGTGCTGGTGCCGGCGATGGGTGGGCAGGAGACGAGCTTCGTCATCAATGTTCTGCTCGGCGGGATCGAGCGTGACTTCTTCAAGGTCGAGGCCGCGCCCGACAGTGCGTCGGCAGTCGCCGCGATCGGGCTCGCCAAGGCGGATGCCGCGATCGTTCCTGCCGGGCTCGAGCTGACCGGCGGGGCGACGCAGGTCGTCGCGCTGCCGGCGCTGCCGACGGCGGTGCTCGTCGTCTACGGCACGATGGCTGCCTCGCAGCGCGCCGCGATCGCCGAGGCCGCGGCGAGCTTCCAGGGCGACGGCACGATCGTCGGGTTTCGCAGTACGGATGTCGAGACCATCCGTGGCATCGCGCGACGGTTCAGCCCGCCGGTCAAGCGCGGTCCGCTCGTGGTCCCCGCGGTCCGGCTCGTCGTCGGTGACCTCGTCCAGGAGCGGACCTTCGCGATCGAGCGGACGCCCGTGACGATGTTCGCGATCGGACTGGCCCGGTCTCCGGCCCCGTCCTCGCCAGCGCCGCGGTAGGCTGCGCGGCGTGAGCTTCGCCGCGACGTATCCTGCCCACCTCGAGTCTCTCCAGCGCGGTACCGAGGCCGCACTTGCGGCGCACGGCTTCGATGCCGTCGTGCTGTGCAGCGGGACCGCCGCGCCACGCAACCGGTTCGACGATCAGACGTGGCCGCTCAACCCGACGCCGACGTTCGCGCACTGGTGTCCGCTCGTCGAGGCCGACGCGTATCTCGTCGTGCGCCCCGGCCACAAGCCGACGCTGATCCGCACGGTGACCGATGACTTCTGGGAGACCCAGGCGCCGCCGGAGAGCGATCACTTCTGGGCGAGCTTCGACGTCGTCGAGGTCAAAGCCGGCCTCGCCAACGATGCGCTGCCGGGCGGCAAGGTCGCGGTGATCACCCGCGATCAGGGCACCTCCCCGCCGGGGACCGTCAATCCTCCGGCGCTGATCGCGGCCCTCGATGTGCTGCGCACGCGGAAGTCCGACTACGAGATCGAGTGCCTCGCCGAGGCGAGCCGGCGTGCGGCGCGCGGCCACAAGCACGTCGCGGCGCTGTTCCAGGACGGCACACCGTCGGAGCTCGACCTTCACCTCGCGTACCTCCAGGCGTCCGAGCAGGATGCGCTGACGACGCCGTACCAGAACATCGTCGCGCTCGGCGCGCATGCTGCAGTGCTCCACTACGTGTCGTATCAGCGCGAGCGCGTCACCGGCGAGACGTCGTTCCTGATCGACGCCGGCGCGAAGGTGCTGGGCTACGGCAGTGACATCACGCGCACGTACGTCCGTGGCACCGGCTCCGCGGCGGGCCGGTTCCGCGAGCTGATCGCCCACGTCGAGGCGCTGCAGCAGGAGATCATCCGTCGCATCAAGCCCGCGATGCCGTACGAGGATCTCCACGACGACGTCCATCGGCTGCTCGCCGTCGCGTTGCGCGAGCTCGGCATCGGCCGGGGCAGTGTGGACGAGCTCGTCGATCGCGGCATCACGCGCGCGCTGTTACCGCACGGCCTTGGCCATTCGCTCGGGATCACCGTGCACGATGCTGGCCTCAAGCCGCGCGCCCCGCGGCCCGACAACAAGTTCCTGCGCAACACCTCGGTCATCGAGCCGGGTCAGGTCTTCACGATCGAGCCGGGCATCTACGTGATCGATGGCCTCTTGAAGCCACTCCAGAGCGACGACCGCCGCGACCTCCTCGACTGGGCCGCGATCGCCGATCTGCGCTCGTTCGGCGGCATCCGGATCGAGGACAACGTGCTCGTCGAGGCGACCGGGACGCGTAACCTCACGCGCGAAGCGTTCGCGGCGTAGCGAGGGGTGGCGCACTGGCGCGACCGTGCGTGCTGCCGTATGTTCCAGCCGCCATGCGCCGTCTCTCCCTGTTCGCGATCGTGATCTCGTTCGTCGTTGCCTGCCAGCGGTCGGACGAGGACAAGAAGAAGGCTTCTGCGACCGGCTCGGCCGGACTCTCCGTGCCGCGGACCGGCTCGGGCTCTGCCGCCACGCCGGAGCGACCGAAGGCCGAGCAGATCACGCCGCCGCTCGACATCAAGAACCCGCCCGCCGATGCCGTGAAGACGCCGTCGGGGCTGACCTACAAGAAGCTGGTCGTCAACGCCGAGGGCGCCGCCGCAACTCGCAACGACACGGTGCTGATCAACTACACGGGCTGGCGGCAGAGCACCGGCGAGACGTTCTTCACGAACAAGGGCCGCGGTCAGCCGATGCCGCTGAACCTCGCGACCACCGCGGCGGGCTTCACCGAGGCGATGCAGCTCGTGAAGAAGGGCGAGAAAGCCATGCTCTGGGTGCCTCCGGAGATCGGCTACAAGGGTCCGCCGCAGGGCGAGCCCGAGACGCTGGTGTACGAGGTCGAGGTCGTCGGCATCGAGCCGGCGCCAGCGATGCCGGCCGATCACAAGGCGGCGCCGCCCACCGCGCAGGCGCTGAAGTCCGGCGCGAAATACGTCGTCGTTCGCCCTGGTACCGGCAAGGAGAAGGCGCGCTCGTTCGATACCGTGACGTTCCACTACACGGCGTGGGATCAGGAAGGCCGGATGTTCGACTCGACCGAGATGCGCAAGCGCCCGGCGACCGTGCCGCCGTATCGCCAGTCGGCGGTGATGGAGGACGTACTGACGACGATGACCGCAGGCCAGCGGATCCGGTTCTGGGTCGACGCCGAGAAGATGACGGCTGGCGGCAAGCCGCAGCCCGGCATCCCGACCGGCCTCCTCTGCTACGAGCTCGAGATCCTCCAGATCGCGAAGGCCGTCGCCACGCCCCCACCGGTTCCGGGCGAGGTCGCGAAGCCGCCGGGTGACACCAAGAAGACCGCGGGCGGCGTCGCGTACAAGATCCTCAAGACCGGCAAGGCAGGGCCCAAGCCCGCGAAGACCGATGTCGTCCGCGTGCACTACACCGGCTGGACGACGGATGGTCGGATGTTCGACTCGTCGGTGGTCAAGGGCGAGCCCGCCGAGTTCGCGCTCGACAAGGTGATCGCCGGCTGGACGGAAGGCATCCCGGTGATGTCGGTCGGTGATCGCGTGCGGTTCTGGATCCCCGAGGAGCTCGCCTACAAGGGGCAGCCGGGGCGACCGCAGGGCATGCTCGTGTTCGACGTCGAGCTGCTCGAGATCAAGCCGCCCGCACCCGCGGACGCGCACGGCGCCGACGACGGCCACGGTCACAGCAAGCCTCCCGCGGGCAAGCCGCCCGCGGCGAAGGCCGACATCCCGGCGCCTCCCGATGTCGCCAAGCCTCCGGCGAACGCGAAGAAGAGCCCGAAGGGCGTCGCCTACAAGGTGCTGCAGGCTGGCAAGGGCGGCCCCAAGCCGAAGCCGACCGACACCGTGAAGGTCCACTACACCGGGTGGACGACCGACGGCAAGATGTTCGACTCGTCGGTGACGCGCGGCGAGCCGATCGAGTTTCCGCTGACCGGTGTGATCCCTGGCTGGACCGACGCCATCCCGGTGATGTCGGTCGGCGACAAGACCCGGTTCTGGATCCCCGAGGAGCTCGCGTACAAGGGCCAGCAGGGCGCCCCGCAGGGCATGCTGGTGTTCGACGTCGAGCTGATCGAGATCAAGCCGGGGCAGTGAGCGAGCGCGGTCGTAGATGAGCGTCCCCGACGACGTGCTCGCGACATACGGCTGGCAGTCCGCCGACGTCGCCGCAGTCCCGGGCGGGCTCATCAACACGACGTACGCGGTGCGGGTCGGCGGCGAGCCGGTCGCCGTGGTGCAGCGTCTGCACGCGGTGTTCGGCGGCGCGGTCAACCTCGACATCGAGGCGGTGACCGCTCACGTCGCGGCACGTGGCCTGACGACGCCCCGCCTGATCCGCACGATCGACGGCGCGCCCTGGGTCGAGCACGCGGGTCGGATCTGGCGCGCGCTGAGCTGGGTCGACGGGATCACCGTCCATCACGTACCGGGCGTCGACTGGGCGGACGCGGGCGGCGAGCTGGTCGGCAGGTTTCATCGCGCGGTCGCCGATCTCGAGCACACCTACGCGTTCACGCGTGCCGGCGTCCACGACACCGCGGCGCACCTCGAGCGGCTGCGCGTGCTCGTCGAGGCAGGCGGGGACGCGGCGCACATCGCGCTCGGCCGCCAGATCCTCGAGGCGGCGGCGAGCTTGCCAGCGATGCCCGCCGTGCCGCGGCGCCACTGCCACGGCGACCTCAAGATCTCGAACGTGCTCTTCGCGATCCCGCCATCGCCGTTCCCGACGAACCCACGGCCGGTGCGTGCCCACTGCCTCGTCGATCTCGATACTGTCGGGCTGTCGACGATCGCGTTCGAGCTCGGTGACGCGATGCGATCGTGGTGCAACCCGCGCGGTGAGGACGCCGGCACCGTCAGCTTCGATCTCGCGGTGTTCGCCGCGGCGGTCCGCGGCTTTCTCCGGGTCGCCGGTGACATCGTCACGCCCGACGAGCGGACGTCGATCGTGGTCGGCCTCGAGACCGTATGTATCGAGCTCGCGGCGCGGTTCGCGGTCGACGTGTTCCGCGACGAATACTTCGGGTGGGACGCCTCGCGGTTCGCGACCCGGCGCGCTCACAACGTGGTCCGCGCCGCCGGTCAGCTCGCCCTCGGGCAGGCCGTAAGGGCCTCGCGTGCCGACGCTCTGGCGATCGTCCTCGCAACCTCTTGATCGCTGGTCAGCGCAGGCCCAACGGTGCGCTGGGGTCGGCCGGTTCCACGGCGCGCGAGACTCTGGGCCCTCACATCAGATAGCTCGAACCATCGGTTCTACTTCGCGAACCAGCCCGATTGCGCTCTAATCCCCGGATGGGTGCTCGTCGTTCCCGGGGTTGGGAGTCAATCCCGGCCCCTCCATCTCGCTCGGCCATCAAGGTCGGCAGTGTGTTGTTGATCAGCGTCTTGGCTACGAGCACCGCGCAGGCGGTTGCTCCGCGGCCAGCCCGCCGCGTCGTGGCCGACGAGCTCACGGCCATGCCGGCCGCCAGCGTGCCGCGCTCGCTGCGTGCGCAGCGCACCGTTCGTTACGCGATACCGGCGACACCGGCGTGGCAGCGCTTCGCGACCGCCGCGGGAGGCACCTGGCGCGCGGCGTGGGACTCGGCGACGAGCGTGCCGAACCGGATGTGGGGCCCCGGCATCCCGGCGCCCGGTGCGAACGCGTCGCCGGCGATCGCCGAGCAGGTCGCACGGCAGTTGCTCGCAGCGCACATCGATCTGTTCGCGCCGGGCGCGACGGCCAATGACTTCATCCTCGTCTCGAACCACTCGGACGGCGATCTTCGCTCCGTCGGGTTCGTGCAGCTGGCGGGTGGCGTTCGCGTCCTTGGCGGCCAGGTCAGCTTTCGCTTCAAGCGCGACCGGCTGTTCGTGATCGGCAGCGAGGCGCTGCCCCACGTCAAGTTCGATCGCCCGCGCACGCGGCTCCCGCACGCCACGCTACACGCCCGTGCCCGCGAGGCGTTGCGCCGCGAGCTCGAGCTGCCGAACGCGAGCGTGACGGCGCCCGGCACCGAGCTCGTGCTGCCGCTCGTCGCCGACGACGCGGTGCTCGGCTACCGGCTCGTCCGGCCGATGACGATCGATGGCGGCGCCGAGGGCAGGTACCTCGCGTACGTCGATCCGGCGTCCGGCGACGTGCTCGCGGTGCACCAGCAGAATCGCTACGCCACCGGCCAGCTGCTGTATCGCAGCGTCGATCGCAACCCGCTGCGCGCGCGCGTCGACCGGCCGGCGCGCACCGCCAAGGTCACGCTCGGCGGCGTCGCGCACACGACGGGCGTGGACGGCTCGCTGACGTGGTCGCCCGATGTCGCGCTCATGGTGACGACCAGCGTCCTCGGCGATTTCGTGACGGTCGTCAACAAGGCCGCTGATGGCGTGCTCGCCGCCGCCGATCTCGCGCTGCCGCCCGGGGGCACCGCCACGTGGGATGTCGTCGGCAACGAGCCGCAGGACGCGCAGGTCCAGACCTACGTCGCCACGAACCGGGTCAAGGATTATGTCCGCACGTTCGTCGACGCAGCGATGCCGGGTCTCGATCAGCCGATCATCGCGAACGTCAACATCGCGCAGAACTGCAACGCGTTCTTCGACGGCAAGTCGATCAACTTCTTCCACGCGAACGCCCAGTGCCAGAACACGGGCCTGCTCGAGGACGTCGTGTTCCACGAGTTCGGACACGCCCTGCACGTCGCCGAGATCATCGAGGGCGTCGGCTCGTTCGACGGCGCGATGAGCGAGGGTGCCGCGGACTTCCTCGCCGCGAGCATCACCAACGATCCGGGCATGGGCCGTGGGTTCTTCCACACCGACGAGGCCCTCCGCCATCTCGACCCCGTCAACTCCGAGTTCACGTGGCCGAAGGACATCCAGGAGATTCACCACACCGGCCTGATCTACGGCGGCACGTTCTGGGATCTTCGCAAGGCACTGCTCGCCGCACGCCCCCAGGGCGAGGCGATCGCGCTCGTCAACAAGCTCTTCGTCGGCACGATGCGCCGCGCGACCTCGATCCCGTCGAGCATGATCGAGGCGCTCGCCACCGATGACGACGATGGCGATCTGTCGAACGGCACGCCGAACGAGTGCGTGATCCGCGACGCCTACGGGCGCCACGGCCTGCGCACTGCCACGGGCACGGTCGCCGCGCCCGGCGCGCTCGCCTCGACCGCGAAGGCCACCGTCGTGCGCGTCGACCTCAGTGGGTTGTCCACGCGCTGCGGCGGCGACGAGATCGTGGACGTCGAGCTGACGTGGAAGCCGGGCTACACCGCGACTCCGCCGGCCGGTACCGTGAAGATGTCCGCCGTGACGACGACGCGGTACTGGGCGCAGCTCGCGCTGTCGACGAACGACGTCACCTACTACTCGGCGAAGGTGAACTTCAAGGACGGCTCGTTCCTGACGCTCGCCGACAACCTCGCCGATCCGTTCTACACGCTGTACCAGGGCGAGACGGTCCCGCTCTACTGCACGAGCTTCGACACCGATCCGTTCGCCGAGGGCTGGACGACCGGTACCGACACCGGCGACCCGTCGCCATGGGTGTGGGGACAGCCGAGCGGCGGCGCGACCGATCCTCCGTTCGCGTTCAACGGCACCCACATCCTCGCGCAGAACCTCGCGGGCGATTACCCGGCGAAGCTGTCGTCGTACGTCCAGCTTCCCGACATCGACGTCGGCCGCTGGAGCGATGTCCACCTCCAGTACCGGCGCTGGCTCGCCGTCGAGGACAGCCACTTCGACCAGGCGCGCGTCACGGTCGACGGCCGCAAGGCGTGGATCAACTTCGACTCCGACAAGGGCGACTCGAGCTCGCTGCACCACATCGATCGCGAGTGGCGCTTTCACGACGTCTCGGTCTCGGGTTACTCGTTCGGCCACACCCTGAAGCTCGGCTTCGACCTGACGACCGACGAGGGCCTGCAGCTCGGTGGCTGGCAGATCGACGAGCTCTGCGTCGTCGCCAACGTCAACTCGATCTGCGGTGACGGCGTGAAGTCACCGACCGAGCAGTGCGACGACGGGCTCGAGAACGCCGATCGCCCCGGCGAGTGCCGCACCTACTGCCGGTTGCCGACGTGCGGCGACTCGATCGTCGACAGCGTCGAGGAGTGTGACGACGGTCCCGAGGGCAGCACGCTGTGTACCGCCGCCTGCAAGGACACCGAGCTCGCCGCGGGCGGGGGCTGCTGCTCGTCGGGCCGCGACGCGGGTGGCGCGATCGCCCTCGGTGCGCTGATCGGCGCGATGCTCGTGCTGCCGCGCCGCCGCCGGCGCACGCGTTAGCGCGGCCGGTGTGAACCCTTAGGCGCAATGCCGCTCACTTTAGCGGCCTCGCTCGTTACGACCTCGCACGCCCTCGCCAGATTGGTCGGCAAGGCGCCGAGCACGCCAAGGTTTTTTCAGGGGGGCGTGCTCGCGGCGGTAGCACGAGAGAGCGGAAGTCAAACCTTGGCGATTTGGCGCCTTGGCGGCCAATCTGGAACCGGGAAGCGTTTTGCGAACGCGTCGCTAAGTGAGCGGCATT
>JBKJUF010000034.1:0-3908 GCA_046590445.1 Kofleriaceae bacterium | reverse complement strand
CAGCAGCACGGGCCGCTCGAGGCCGGGCAGCGCGAGCTCCGCCGGCGCTCCCGTCCAGCTGTCGTCAACGTCGAACTTGCGGGCGTGGCCGCGCACGCGCGACGTCAGCCACGCGCAGCCCGGCGTCACGACATCGAGCGCCGCGACCTTGCCGGCGACCGCGTGGGTATCCGAGTTCGTCACGATCCACGCCTCGCGCCCCGCCAGCGCGCGCAGCACTTCCCCGGCGCCCGCGCGAAACACCGGGCGGCCTTGCGTCTTGGTGTAGTTGTACTTGTAGAGGACGCTGCCGAGCAGCCGCCCGCGATCGACGGCGCTTGGGATGCACTCGAACCGATCGAGGATGCGATGCGCGATCGGCACCATCCGCAGATACGGATCGACCGTCGACGGCGCGACCGCGCGGCCCATCCACAAGAACGGGTGCGCCGCCGGCGCCGCGACCAGCTCGGCCTCGACCTGTGCCGCGATCGCCATCACCTCGGGGTCGTTCGCGGGCCGCCCGACGAGCGCGCAGACATCCTCGAGGTAGCCCTCGCAGAACGGCCGACCCTCGGCCTCTGCGTCGGTCATCGTGCCGTCGAAGTCGAGGGCGAGGACGGTCATGCGCGGGCCGACCCTACTACAACGACCGAGGCACGTGCGATGCATGAGATCCGGTCATGCCGACGCACATGGATCGTCACATTCCCTACGCCGAGGAGGGCGAGCCGTACCCCCCGCGCATGCACCCACGCACGAGCTTGCCGATCCTGTGGATCGCCGCGGCCGCGATGCTCGCGCTGCTGCTCTTCATCGTGTTGCGCAGCTGATGCGCGCACGCGCTCACTTGCTGCGCTGATCGTACACGCCGTCCCAGTCCGCGGGCGGCGGCGCCGCCGCGAGTACTTCGCAGCGGGCCGCCATCACCGCCGCTGCCGGATCGTTCGCGAGCTCGCCGAACAGCCGGCGGGCCTCGGCAAACTCGCGGCCGCGATACAGCTCGAGAGCGCGCGCGAATGCCGGATCCGCGCGGCCCGCCCGACCGACGAGCTCGTACACCGGCGCCGCGTGCGCGCGACCCTTGACCCGCACGAGATCGATCTCGCGGAACTGGAAGCGATCGCCCGCCGCGCGCACCGTCGCCTCGCCAACGAGGATCCCGACCCCGTAGTCCTTGGTCAGTGCCTCGAGCCGCGACGCGAGGTTCACCTGATCGCCGAGCACCGTGTACTCGAAGCGCGCCGTCGAGCCCATGTTGCCGACCGACATCGCGCCGGTGTTGAGCCCGATCCCGATCGCGACCGCCGGCTTGCCCGCCGCCCGCCACGTCACGTTGAGCGCGACCAGCGCGTCCTGCATCGCGAGCGCGACCTCGCACGCGCGCGCCGCGTGGTCCGTCATGTCGATCGGCGCGCCCCAGATCGCCATGATCGCGTCACCGATGTACTTGTCGAGCGTGCCGCCCGACGCGAGCACGAGGTCCGTCATCGGCGTCAGGTATTCGCCGAGGAACGCCGCGAGATCCTCGGGCGGCATCCCTTCCGCGAAGTTCGAGAACCCGCGGATGTCGCTGAACAGCACCGTCAGCTCCTTGCGCTCACCGCCGAGCTTCGCCTTCGCCGGATCCGCGAGGATGCGATCGACCACCGGCCGGCTCACGTACTGCGAGAACACCGCCCGCAGGTGTGCCTTCTCGCGCCCCTCGGTCGCGAGGCTCCCGATCGCAGCCGCGAGCAGCACGCACCCGGCAAGCACCACCGGCGCCGCGATCGGCACCACGGTCCCGCCGCCGAACAGCACGAGCGCGAGTACGACATACACCGCGACCCCGGCCATCGCGATCAACGGCGGCATCCACGCATACCGCCGCATCCGCCGGAGCTGCGCCGCGCACACGATCAGGCACAGCACGAGCGTCGCCGCCGCGCTCGCGACCCAGCCCGTCGACGTCAGCACGTGCCCGGTCAGCACGTTCTCGGCGAGCGTCGCGTGCAGCTCGACGCCATCCGCGACCGCATCGAGCGGCGTCACCACCTTGTCGCTCGCCGAGTACGTGTGGCCGACGAACACCAGCTTCCCTGCGAGCGCGGCCTTCGGCGCCGTGCCATCCAGGATGCGGGCCGCGGAGATCCGCACAAACTTGCCGCGCCCAAGCACGTCGAGCGGCAGCGACGCGCCAGCCGACAGCGGCAGCTCCGTCGTCCCTGCCGCGAGCGTCGACGCGCCCGCGATGTATCGAGTATCGCGTGGCGTCCCGCGCTCGAGCAGCGCCACCGCGAGCCCGAGTGACAGATAGTGCCGCCCGCCGTACTCCACCGCGAGCGGCATCCGCCGCGTCACGCCGTCCTCGTCGCGCAGCGTGTTCACCGCACCCGCCCCGAGCGCGTGGGTCGCGAACATCGGCAGCGAGAACTGCACCGCGCGCGCCCGGATCGGCCGCCGCGCCCCACCACCGCCGCCATCCGCCACCTCGCCGTGCCGCGCCACCGCGAGCCCCGCCGGTTCCTTCGCGTTCGCCACGGCCTTGCCCTGCACGAAGTACGCGCCGAGCACCACCCGCTTGCTCCTCCCGAGCGCCTCCGCGAGCACCTCGTCTCCGCGCAGCTCCTCGACGATCGCCGCGATCAGGCCCGCCAGTGCCGGATCCGCAGGCGGCGTCGCGTTCGCCGCGCGCACCCGCTCCGCGAGCTTGGCCGGCAAGATCTCCTCGCGCGATCCGAACAGCAGATCGACCGCGATCACCTTCGGGTCATACGCCGTCAGCGCATCGAACAGCCGCGCGTACCCACGCCGGGTCTGAAACACCTCGGGCGCCTCGGCGCGCGTGTCGTCATCGAGCGCAACGATCACGATCCGATCGGTGCCCGGCGCCCGCGGCCCGCGCATCCGGAACCGCGCATCGATCGACAGCCCCTCGAGCGACGCCATCCCCGGCAGCGACGCGACCCTTGCGTGCACCACCGCGAGGGTCGTCGCCACGATCGTCGCGGCTACCGCCGTCCATAATGGGACGTTGCGCGCGCGCCGGACCCGGGAGGACCCCATGCCGCATCATCCACCAAAGCCCCCTTGACGCTGGCGAGGGCCCGTGGCAAAAGGCCATTGCTTCCTCACCGAAGCACTGACAACTCGGTCGACGTGACCCTTGATGCGGGGTGGAGCAGCCTGGTAGCTCGTCGGGCTCATAACCCGAAGGTCGCAGGTTCAAATCCTGCCCCCGCTACTTCCAATCGCGAGGACTCTCGCGAGGTCAATGGTCCCGGACGCTTCCACGAAGCGCTCGGGGCCATCACTTTTTTCGGTGAGCGTGAGGGGCGACATAACCCGCGCCAGGGCCTCGCGCCCGCGCTCGGGTGCCTCCGTCGAGATCACGCCCAAGAATCGACCCATCGCAGCACCGAGCGTCCTGCGGTCGGGCAGGGCGCAGGGCGCGGACGTGGCGCGCGCGGCGATCTCGTCCTGCAGTCGCCTGACCTCGGCACGATCGGCCTCGCGTTGACGGCGGACGTCGAGATCGTCGGGATCCTCGACGATCAGGCGCGTGGCGTTCGTGACCCGGCGCTCCGCGGCGCGTAGCGCGCGCTCGGCGTCTCCAGGCGCGCCGACCTCGGAGCGCTCGGACACGCGGCGAGTGAACGCACGCGCGAACGCGTCCGCGACCTCGGGACCGGCGAGGATCTCGCGGAGCGCGTCCACGAGCGCCCGCGTGATCTTGCGCTCGGAGATCGTCGAGCCGTTCGCGCAGATCGATCCCCCGCGCGAGGAGTGCGCCGTGCAGCCGAATTGCGCGTAGCGGACCCCGTTTTTCGTTTTCTGTCCCGTCACGGACATGGGCCCGCCACATGTGCCGCACTTGAGTAGTCCGGACACGAGGTAGGGACGTTGACTCTTGCGCATGGTCGCGCCCGGCTTGTGGCGCGTGATCC
>JBKJUF010000033.1:0-2984 GCA_046590445.1 Kofleriaceae bacterium | reverse complement strand
GCACTGGCGAAGTACCTGGTCGACGAGATCCAGGAGGTCTATCGCCTCCAGGGCGTTCGGATCAACGACAAGCACATCGAGTCGATCGTTCGCCAGATGCTCCGCCGCGTGTCGGTCACCGATCCGGGTGACACGAACTTCCTGGTCGACGAGCACGTCGAGAAGCACATCTTCGAGGAAGAGAACGAGCGCGTGATCGTCGCTGGCGGCCAGCCGGCGAAGGGTGATGCACTCCTGCTCGGCATCACGAAGGCGTCGCTATCGACCGAGTCGTTCATCTCGGCGTCGTCGTTCCAGGAGACCACGAAGGTGCTGACCGAGGCGTCCATCAACGGGCGTGTCGACTACCTCCGCGGCCTCAAGGAGAACGTCATCATGGGTCGGCTGATCCCGGCTGGCACCGGCCTGGGCGCGTACAAGCGCCTCACGGTCGATGTCGCCGCGGTCGACGAGGATGGCTATGCGATGAACGTGGGCGCCGACGACGAAGCAGGCGACGACGCGGCCGAAGCGGCCGAGTAAGCGAACGCTCTCGACACGCAGGACGCCGGGTTCACGCCCGGCGTCTTTTGCGTTTCCGTGCGTTTCAGGGCGCCACGGACATGTGCGGTGGTGTGGTGGTGGCAGCTTCTGGCGCGGACAGGCGACATCACAGCGGGACTGTTACAATCGAGGGCTGGTGGGCAGGCCCAACGACGACAACGACGACACGCGCCGGGTCTCGGACAGCGATCGCCAGCAGGCTCGCCGTCGCCTCGAGGAGGTCGGGCACGATGCGACGCTCGCCGATTCGAGCGCGAGCCAGCCTGGCCGGGGGGCGTTCGCGTCGGCCGCGACCTCCGCCACGGACCTCGCTTCGGGTCCGACCCACACGCCAGGTGCGCTGCCTGGCGTACCCGAGAAGGATCTGGCCGCCGGTGACCAGGTCGGCGAGTACGTGGTCGAGGCGCAGATCGGCCGCGGCGGGTTCGGCACCGTGTACCGCGCGGTCCAGCCGCTGATCGGCAAGCGCGTCGCGATCAAGGTGTTGTCGCGCAAGTACTCGGCGGACAGCGAGATCGTGTCGCGGTTCGTCGCAGAAGCGCGCGCGGTCAACCAGATCAGGCATCGCCACATCATCGACATCTTCTCGTTCGGCCAGCTCCCCGATGGCCGCCACTACTACGTGATGGAGCTGCTCGAGGGTGATCCGCTCGATCACTACCTCGCGGTCCGCGGCCCGCTGCCACTGTTGCAGGCGCTACCGATCTTGCGTTCGATCGCACGCGCGCTCGATGCAGCACACGCCAAGGGCATCGCGCACCGCGACCTCAAGCCCGAGAACATCTTCATCGCGCAGGATACGGACGGGCAGGGGACCGAGGTCTGGCCAAAGCTGCTCGACTTCGGCATCGCCAAGCTGATGGGGCCCGACGACGCGATGTCGCACAGGACCGGGACCGGCGTGCCGATCGGGACGCCGTATTACATGTCTCCCGAGCAGTGTCGCGGCCGCGACGTCGATCACCGCACCGACATCTACTCGTTCGGCATCCTCACGTACCGCATGCTGACCGGGACGTATCCGTTCGAGGGCGAGATCGTCGAGATCCTGCACAAGCAGATGCACGAGGCGGCCGAGCCCGCCTCCAAGCGCAACCCGTCGCTGTCCCCCGAGGTCGATCAAGCGCTCGAGTGGATGATGCAGAAGAACCCCGAGCACCGGCCACGCTCGGTGATCGCCGCGGTGGTCGCGCTGCAGGACGACAAGACCCCGACGCCGATGCTGACGTCGTCGGCAGTCCGCGGCCTCGTCAGCCCGGTCAGCGTGATCGGTAGGGCGCCGAGGCGGCGCGCCATCTGGATGATCCCCGCGCTCGCCGCGCTCGTGATCGGTGGCGGTGTGGCGGCATTCGTCGCCATGCGTGCGAACCGCTCGCCGCCGGACCGGCCCGTGGCCGCCGCGCCGGTAGCTCCGAAGCCGGCCGTCGCCGCGGTGGTCCCGCCTACACCTGACGTCCCGGCCGTCGGCGTCGCCAGCGTCGATGCGGGCGCTTCCGCGGTGGAGCCCGTGCCCGAGCTCGTGACGATCCGCGTGCTCGACGTGCCCCCCGGAACCGAGGTCCTGCTCGCCGGCGACGTGATCGGCGTGGCGCCGGCCCCGGTGCAGCTCAGGCGCGGCGACAAGCCGGTCACCCTGCTGTTTCGCGCCGATCGCTATCAGTCGCAGTCAAAACCCGTCGTGCCGGATCAGGATCAAGATCTCAAGGTCGGGCTCAAGAAGAAGCGCGTCGCGCCACGTCCCGACGATCCGCCGAACACCGACGCGCTCGCCGACCCGTTTGGAAAGAAGCAGCAATGAACCGCATCCTCTGCGTGCTCGCGCTGGCTGTCGGCGCGTGCTCGGACCTGCGCGATCTCGAACCGAACCGGTGTGGCAACGGTATCCTCGAGCCCGGGGAAGACTGTGACTCGCCGGACGACAGCTGCGTCGCGTGCGGGATCAAGTGCGACTTCGCGCCGGACGCGATCGACGACGCGCAATGCGCGCAGTACCCGGGTGCCGCGGGCTTCGTCTGCGGTGCCGACGACTTCTGTCACGCGCCGGGCGGCAGCTTCCGCGAGCCCCACGCGATCAGCACCGCCGTCGAGACGTTTCGTGCGACGGACATCAACCGCGACGGCTACGACGATCTCCTGATCCAGTCGTCGACTGCGATCCGCGTGCTGTTCGGGAGCCCCGAAGCGAACGTGTCGACGCGAAGCTCGGTGCTGACGCCGATCGCGCGCGGTCAGGCCTCGTACGGGGACCTCGATCGCGACGGCCGGCTCGACGTCCTCTTGCCGGCAGCCGACGGCGTCGTTGCGTACACGTCGCCCTACGACGTGCTCTCGCCGTTTCCCTTTCCGAGCCCCATCGACGTACAGATGAACGGCACGCCGCTGTACTCGCATTCGCTCCGGCCCGACGTGATCGGATTCATCGGCACGCCCCCAAGTGCGCC
>JBKJUF010000748.1:0-4017 GCA_046590445.1 Kofleriaceae bacterium | reverse complement strand
GAGGAGGGGCGCGGTTCCGAGCCGCGCGCCGAGGTCGGCATAATGCGAGAGCGTGACGGCGCCGCCGTCGACATCGAACTTGGCATCGCCCCGGGTGTTGCCGCCGTTCGCGACCGCGAGCGCGATCAGCTCCTCGCGCGCCCCGTGGATCGCCTTCGCGAGCGCGCCGAGCAGGCCCCCCCGCTGCGCGAACGTCAGTGCCCCGAGCTCCCGTGATCCGACGGTACGGGCGTGGGCGAACGCCGCCGCGAAGTCGTGGCCGGCGGTCGAGACCTCGGCGAGCGGTGCCTCGGTCGTGGGGTTCACGAGCGTCTGGCGCGTGCCCGAACCGGGCGACCACGATCCCGAGAGGTAGCTGGCGAGGAGCTGCATCCCGGAGTTCTTACCGCAAATACGCTACTGTGGATCTGCCGATGCCGTCGCTCCGCGGGGCGCGCGGCGCTGAAAGACCGGACGAAGCAACCGGACGAAGCAACCGGACGAAACGCATGCAGGATCACATCATCGTGTGCGGGGCAGGCTCGACCGGCCGGAACGTCATCGAGGAGCTGCTGAAGACGGGCGTCCCGGTCATCGCGATCGATGTCAACGAGGGCGAGCTCGAGGAGATCGCCGCCAAGTTTCCGGACGCGCAGTTCTCGTACGTCGTCGGTGACGCGACCGACGAGGACATCCTCGCGCAGATCGACGTGACGGCCGCGCGCGGCTTCGTCGCGGCGCTGTCGTCGGACAAGGACAACCTGTACCTCACGGTCTCGGCGCGCCAGAGCAACCCGAGCCTCCGGATCGTCGCGCGGTGTGCCGAGCTGGCGCACGTCGAGAAGATCAAGAAGTCGGGCGCCGACGCGGTCGTCTCGCCGAACTTCATCGGCGGCATGCGCCTGGTGTCCGAGCTCGTGCGGCCCGCGGTCGTCGGCTTCATCGACGCGATGCTGCGCGACAAGCGCGGGACGTACCGGATCGAGGAGGTCACGCTCGGCGACGCGTTCCACAAGATCGGCGGCACGCTGCGCGATGCGCGCGTTCGCGAGCGGTTCGGGATGACCGTCCTCGCGCTCCGTGGTGACAGCAAGGAATGGACCTACAACCCCGGAGTAGACGAGAAGCTCGGTCCGGGCACGACGCTCGTCTTGCTCGGCTCGGCGGAGCAAGTCGCCGAGCTGCGCCGCGAGCTGGCCTGACCGCCACGGTGTTATCGGAGCAACGAGAGCCTTGAACGGGATGCCGACGCCGCCGAAACCCAGCGTGTCGACCGGCCGTGTGGTCGCGGCCGCGGTGACGTTGCTGCTGCTCGGCACCGTCGGTGCGGCGCAGGCCGTGCGCGCGGGTGCTTCGTTCATGCGCGACCTCGAGCTGGTCTCGCCCGCGCTATCGAAGACCCCGCCGTGGACCGACGATCCCAAGACGCCGCGACTTGCCCGCCGGGTCTTCCTGGTGATCATCGACGGCCTGCGCAGCGATCACTCCTACCAGCTGCCATTCCTCGACGAGCTGCGCCGCAAGGGCGTCGATCTCGAGGCGCAGTCGCACTACCCGACGTGGTCGCGCCCGAACTACGTGTCGATCCTCACCGGTGTCCCGCCGCGCGCGAGTGGCGTGCGTACGAACTTCCACTTCACGCCGGTGCTCCTCGACTCGCTGATGGATCGCGCGCGGGCCGCGGGGCTCAGGGTCGCGACCGCGACCGACTACGGGATCCTGCCGTCGCTGTTTCTCCGGCCGGTCGGCAATGGTGGCGTCGCGATCGATCCGAAGGAGCTCGAGGAGCTCGACATCGACGTCATGGTCGAGGCCCCGACCTCGAAGACCGCGTTGCGCGCACCCGGCGCGAATCTGCGGTCGCCGTTCCACGACGCGCGTTACGTGCCATGGCCGGGCGGGTTCTCGGAGGCCAGCGGGGCGCTCGTCGAGGGCAACGCCGAGCTCGTGGTGCTGCTGATCGGTGCGGTCGATGTCGCCGGCCACGGGCACGGCGCCGACAGCGGCGACTACCTCGAGGCCACGCAGATCGCGGATCGCGCGCTCGGTCGCGTGCTCGCGAGCGTCGATCTCGCGCTCGACACCATCATCGTGACCGCGGATCACGGCCATACCGATGCCGGTGGCCACGGCGGGATCGAGCCCGAGGTGCTGACCGTCCCGCTGATCCTCGCGGGCGCGGGGGTCAAGCCGGCGAGCGTCTTCGACGCGCGGTTGATCGACGTCTCGCCGACGGTGTCCGCGCTGCTCGGGATCCCGGCGCCGGGACACGGGCTGGGCCGCACGCTCGTCGAGGTCGTCGATCTCGAGCCCGAGGCTCGCCAGCGCCGGCTCTCCGCGGATCGCCTGCGCCTGCTCGCGACCCGCAGCGTGGTCGCGGTATCGGAGGCGCGCGCCGAGGCCGAGCTCCTCGAGGATCGCGCGCTCCGCCTCGGGCTCGTGCTCGGCGGCGCGGCGCTCGCGATCGCGATGGCGGTGCTGCTGATCCGCCGCCGCGTGCTGCGGCTCGACATCCGCGTGCTGATGGTCGCGGTCCCGGCGTTCTTCGTCGTGTACTACGCGTTGATCGCGACGCTCGGCCAGCGGTTCTCGCCGTCGCTGCTACCGCAGCAAGGCCACCTGACCACCGCGCTCATCAAGTACGCGATCGTCGGCATGATCGTGCAGCTGCTCGCGAGCCTGTGGGTGCTCCGCAAACAGGGCGGTGACCTCGCGTCGCGGCTCGCCGCGGCGAACGGCATCGCGTGGACCGGCCTGATGCTGTCGATGATCCCGGCCGGCCTGCTGTGGGCGTTCTTCCCGGCGCCCTACATCCTCGTGCCCGGCGCGACCTGGCTGATCCTGATCCCCGCCGTCACGCTCACGGTCGCGTGCTCGGCGATCGACGTCGCGCTGACCCTCGTGATCGAGCTGATCGTGTTCGCGGCACGCGCGCGTTATCGCCACCTCATCGCGGCAGCGAGCGACTCGTCGTCGTGATACGCCACGACCATGAGCGTGATCGGCATCGTCGGTGGCACCGGCCTCTATGATCTGGACGGGCTGACCGATCAGCGATGGGTGCGTGTCGACTCGCCGTTCGGCGCACCGTCGGACGAGCTGTTGTTCGGGCGGCTCGGCGATCAGCCGATCGTGTTCCTGCCCCGTCACGGGCGCGGCCACCGGATCCCGCCGCACGAGATCAACTTCCTCGCGAACATCGACGCGCTGAAGCGCGCGGGCGCGACGTCCTTGATCTCGGTGAGCGCGGTCGGCTCGCTGCGTGCGGACCTCGTGCCCGGGACGTTCGTCGTCGTCGATCAGCTCGTCGATCGCACGCTGCGCCGACCGAAGACGTTCTTCGGGACCGGGCTCGTCGCCCACGTCTCGATGGGCCATCCGACGTGCCGCCGGCTCGGCGCGCACCTCGCGGGCGCCGGCACCGCGCTCGGTCTCTCGATGGTGAACGGCGGCACCTGCGTCGTCATGGAGGGCCCGCAGTTCTCGAGCGTCGCCGAGTCCGAGCTCCATCGCGCGCTGAAGTGCGACGTCGTCGGCATGACGAACATGCCCGAGGCCAAGCTCGCCCGTGAAGCGGAGCTATGTTACGCCACCGTCGCGATGGTGACGGACTTCGACTGCTGGCACCCCGACCACGATCACGTGCGAGTCATCGACGTGATCGCGGTGCTGAAGGCGAACAGCGCAAACGCACGGCGCCTGCTGCAGCACGTGATCCCGGAGATCGGCGGCGACGCGGGACCGTGTCGCGATGGCTGCGATCGCGCGCTCGAGCACGCGATCCTGACGGCGCCCGAGGCCCGCGACCCCGCGCTGTGCGCTCGGCTCGACGCGGTCGCGGGCCGGGTCCTCGCGCGATGAACGTCGAAGGCCGGTGGCGCCGCACGATCGAGGCCCGCGCTCCCGGCACGGTGATCGTCCTCGACCAGGCGCGGCTACCACACGAGATCAGCTGGCTGGCGCTACCCGATCTCGACGCCACCGCGCACGCGATCCGCGAGATGCACGTCCGCGGCGCGCCGCTGATCGGCGCGGCGG
>JBKJUF010000650.1:0-7132 GCA_046590445.1 Kofleriaceae bacterium | reverse complement strand
CATGCCGGTGCCGTTCGCGATCCGGTTCGCCGCCGGCGAGCTCGCGATGCCGGCGAAGCTCGCGCAACGACGGCTGCAAGTCCTGCGGCTCCGATGACCCGGCCCGCATTCTCGGCTCCTGCCGCCGACGAGTGGTCTGCGCGGCGAGCTCCGCATCGTCCTCGCGTGAGCTACGGCGCGGGGTCGGTGACCGGCGCGCAGGCACCGGGCTGCCCGAGCCACTGCAGCAGCACCGCACGCGCGGACGACGCGAAGAACTGCGAGGTCGTGATCTCGGCGCTGGGCATACCGAACGGGCCGTTGCCACACAGTCGGCTGACGACGGACGCGGCACGCGTGCGGACGCTGTCGGCATTCGCGAAGGCCAGTGGGTCCTCGGTGTTGATCGTGGTCTCGAATGACGAGTGGCAGCCCCGGCAGAACGGCGCGATGACCTCGCGATAGACGTTGGCGTCGGCCTTGGTCGCGTTCCAGCCGGCAGGCACGAACGCTGGATCGAAGCGTCCGCCGGCGGGGAACATGCCGTCGATCACCGTGCGCACGCCGGTCGTCGGCGCGGCCGAGGCGACCAGGCGATTGAGCTGACGGAACTTGTCCTCCTGCGCGACGAAGGTCAGGTCGGCGCGCTGTGCAAACGCAAACGCGAACGGATCGAATGGCAGGAAGCGAGCGCCGAACACCGAGCTCGTCGCCTCGTCGTAGCGCGAGCGGCCGCCGTGGCAGTTGAGACAGTTCTGCGGGATGCTCGTGTTGTTGCCGCGCGTATCGAGCTGCGCCTCGTCGAGGCGTGCGCCGTCGGGACCGTAGACCACGAAGCTGACCGCGTTCGGCGCGGTGATCGGCGGCGTGTAGACCATCGCGACGGTGGCGAGCGGCGCGCCTGCCGCGAGGGTCAGCGCGATCGCGTCGTCGCGGCGACCGCCGAACGTGCCGTAGTTGCGGACGTAGCAGGCGAGGCCGCCCGCCGGCGTCTCGGTCGCGCGACAGTGCATCTCGCGACCGATCCCGAGGTCACCCGCGTTGTAGTAAACCGCGGACGTCTCGCCGCCGGGAAATCCGTAGCGCGCCATGAAGTCGGTCAGGGTCGCCGGCGCATTGGTCGCGGCGTAGTACTCGAGCGTCTCCGCGACCGAGCCGACCGGCTTCTCGAGCAGGTACTGCCAGCGCGTGGGTAGCTCGGCTGGATTGACGACCGCGATCACCGAGTCGTCGGGTGATGCGGCATCGAACGGCAACGCGCGGCCCGCGGCATCGAGGACCCGGAGGCGGAGCACGCCACCTCGCGGCCAGCGGAGCTGCTCCGCAGCGCTCGTGACCGGACGAACGTCGACCGCGAACTCGGCAGTCGGCAGCCCGACCACCGCGGTGGTTCGCGTCCGGGCGATCGTCTCCCACGTCGTCAAATCGGCCGGATTCGCGAGGATCTGGACGACGAGATCCTGGTCGGCTTCGACGTACTCGCCGGCGATTCGCAGCGATGCGGTCGACGGATCGCCCGCCACGACCGTGCCGTTGGCCGGCTCGAGCACCAAACCGCGGATGCCGATCGGCGGCGGTGCGGTTTCTTCATCGTCGATCGGCTCGACGACCTCCTCGCCGATCACGCAGCCCGCGAGCAACGTCAGCACGAGAAGGGCAGCTCGAGTCATTCAGCGTGGCCAGCAGCAGGACGCATGCCACCACAGTAGGCCGCGAATCGTGGGAGATGCCATCGCAACACGCGATCTCATGGACAGCTCGCGCACGAACTGCGCCGTTCGGTACGATCTGAACCTGTACCACCGCGAACGGTTCGCTGTGGCATCGCACCGTGGCTCCGGTCTGCGCCGCTGTAGGTTTGCGCGGGCTCGACCACGCCGAAATTGCACGGTACGCAAACTCCGCGCGATTGATCGCGTGCAACTCCTGCTCGCCTGGTTTTCAACCCTTCAAGGGACTTCGTCTGCATAGGTTCAGGCGTGGCACGTACCGTGCTCTGGAAGCACGTATGGCGAATTACCGGACCTTGGCGCTCAGCTTGGCGACCGTTGGAATGTTCAGCCTCGATGTGAGCGCGGGTGTGGTGTCGAACGGAATCCAGGCCAACGGGATCCAGGCGAACGGGATCCAGGCGAACGGGATCCAGGCGAATGGCATCCAGGCGAATGGCATCCAGGCGAACGGGATCCAGGCCAACGGGATCCAGGCCAACGGGACCACGGTGAGCGGCGCGACCTACTCGGGCCTCACCGTCAACGGGACGCAGCTCAGCTACATCGGCCAGGGGACCAGCGTGTTCCCGTACGCCTGTACACACCGCGAGGATGCGAGCGGCGCTGCGCTCAACAACTGCAGCCCGTGCGCGAAGGTCGTCGCGGACGCCGACACCTATTGCCGCACTGGCTACTGGGACGGGCTCTGCGTCAATGCGGCCAAGTCGATGTGTAACCTCGGTGCGGGCACGGTCATGACCGCCTCGTTCACCGGCGGCCGCACCGCGCGCATGCGCATCGACAGCACGGCGACGGGCGCCCCGTCGGTCTGGAACGGTTCGGTCTATGTCGATAACAGCGATGTCACTTATAGCCGCGTCTCCTGGGTGCTCGATCACGCGCCCAGCGTCACCGGTGCGGCGCTGCTCGGCGGTGCGAACAGCTGCACCAACCAGGTGTGCAACGTCGGCGGTGCGGGTTACGCGGCGGACTCGTACTGCTGCAACTACTCCTGGGACAGTCAGTGCGTGAGGGAAGCGAACGCGATGTGCGGCGCGACGACGAGCACGGTGGCGTCGACTTCGACGCAGGGAGCTTCGGTCTGCGGTACCACCGGCAAGGGGACGGCGGTCCAGGCTGTCTTCCTCTCGGGCGTCTGGGACCAGAGCAGCGGTGCCCAGGGCAACGGCAGCAAGACCGCTTCGAGCTCGATGTTCACGATCGGCTGCCGTGGCGTCGGCGCCGTCGCGAAGTGCCTCGACATGGGCTACAAGCCGTTTGTCAGCGCGCAAAAGGACACCTACCACCAGGCATGCGTACGCATGGTGCGCGCCGACTACTGCGGCGACGGCACGCCGTGGACGCTCGACGGCACGTCGATCAACGTCGGCGACTACTTCAACACCCAGCTCGACACCGAGGTGTGGCACCTTGAGGCGACGTGGAGCCCGAAGGGCGCGCGCTACCTGTGGCTCGGTCGCCTCACCAACACGCCGACGATGTCGGGCTTCGGCAACTACATCCAGGGCCACCCGTACTGCAACTACAACGCGTCCACTGGCTGGGGCTTTGAGGCGACCGACCCGTACATCTCGAACTGGAGCGCGGCGCACTCGCTCGACGCCAGCATCAACATGATGCGGACCGAGCACAACCAGACCTGCGCCGGCTCGGACTGCCCTCCCTGATCCACACCGACACTTCAAGATTCAGCAGCGCGATCGGCGTGGGTTGTCTCGGGCCGTCGGCGAACGGCACGACGATCCTCATCACCAACCGGCGCTTCTGATCACTCGAGCTCCCCACCGCTCAGCGCATCCTCGACGGTAGTCGACATATCTCCTTCGGTGGTCGACCACCGCGCAGTCACGAGCTTCTCGAGCAGACAGTCTTCGACCTTGGCCCCCTTGAGGTCGCTCCACACGAGCTGCAGGTCGGACACGGTCGCCTGCTTGTCTCGGATCGTCAGCGTGTAGCTGAAGCGGAACTCGTCGCTGGCCTTCGGACGTGGCGTGGCGAGCGCGAGGCAAGGTTTCGCGACATCCTGCAGATGGGCGTGGGCCTCGGTCATCCGGGCCTGGACGGCGGGAGGGTTGATGTAGGGCGCATCCACCGGTGGTTCTGCTAGCCGCTCGCCGCTCGACCCGGTCTCCGATCCTGCGGCGACCGATCCGGAGGTGGCGGGGTCGGTCGGGGAGAGGCTCGGCATTCCGGTGCGCGGTGTCCCCATGGCTCCCGAGCCGATCGCGGTGGTGGCGGGCTTGGTTTCGGACGCGTTGCCGGTTTGCCGCCGCCACGTCCAGACTCCGAGGGCGAGCGCGACGACGAGCAGCGCCGCCAGCACGCCTCCGCGCGCGGCTGGACGAGAGCGCGAGCTGGCGCCGGATTTCATGAGAGGACAGTAGCAGAGGGTCGCGGGTGTCCAGACATGGCGCCGCGGCGCCCGTGCGTTACCCTTGCCGCTGGTGTGGGCACGCGTTCACAAGGTCGACCGGGTTCGCCCCAAGCCGGATGGCGGCGCGATCGTGCTCGTCGAGGACGAGCGCAACGCGGCAGCGATGGCGCGCGTACCCGGACTGTCGACGGTGATCGCGGTGGCCCGCGTGCTCAACGCGCGCCGCGTGCTCGAGGCGAAGTTCGGTGGTAAGGGCGAGATCCGGTACGCGACAGCCGCCTCGCTGCCGGCATTCCTGCAGGACGCGGTGACGCGAGCGGGGGCCAGCGTGAGTGATGCGAGCGGAGAGCGCATCGTGATCCCGTCGTCGCCGGCGGCGATCTCGTCGGTGATCGATAACGGCTTCGTCGAGCTCGCGCACCACGTCCGCAAGAACCTCGGGGCGCCGACGATGGTCGCCGCGCTGGCGATCGTCGAGGCCGAGCGCCGCAAGCTGACGATCGATCGCGAGGCGCAGCCTGCCGCGTACTGGACCGCGGTGCTCGAGCTCGCCGCGCTCGCCGGTGAGCTGTCGCGACCGCGCGGTGGGCGCTGGGTCGAGACCGCGGACATGCCGGTGCCGTTCGCGATCCGGTTCGCCACCGGCGAGCTCGCGATGCCGGCGAAGCTCGCGCAGCGGATCGTCGATGGGACCGCGGACGAGACGTCGTTCGCGGCGACCTCGTGATGTGGCAGCTCGGGCCGGTGTGGCGCACCGACGTGCTCGCCCGGGCGTGGCGTTCCGCAGAGCCGTTCCCGCACCTCGTCGTCGATGACTTCGCCAGCACCGCGGATCTCGAGGAGCTGTTCGCGATCCTCGACGAGGAACCTGTCGAACGCTACGAGGGCGACATCTTCGCGTTCGACGCGACCGCGCCCGAGCCGACGACCAGCGAGCTGCGTGCTGTCCGCGAGCAGTTCGCGCGCGTGCTCGCGCCGGCGCTGACGCAGATCACCGGCAAGCCGGTCGCGCGCGCGGACCTACGAGCGTACGGCTATCGCCCGGGGCACTACCTGTTGCCGCACTCGGATCACCAGGACGGCCTCGCGCGCCTCCTCGCATATGCCTATTACCTGCCGTCGCCGACGCCACCGGTCGGTGGCGAGCTCGAGCTCTACCGCTGCGAGCACGACGGCGACGCGATCAGCTCGGTCGCGAGCGCGCGCCTGATCGAGCCACGCCCAAACCGGCTCGTCGTGTTCGACGTCAGCGACGTCTCGCTCCACCAGGTGCGCGAGGTGCTCGGCGGGCTGCGGCTCTCGCTCGCCGGCTGGTTCTATCCTGACGAGCCGGCACGATGAGCTCGATCGAGGCGTTGTTCGGATCGCGGACCGCCGAGATCCTCGAAGCCGCGGTGACCCCCGTGCTCGCCGCGGAGGTCCGCGCCCGCTGCGAGCGCGCGGGCTACACGCGCTACGGCCTCCTCGATCGCGGCAGCTACGAGGTCCTCGCCGAACCCGCCGAGCCCGGGTTGCTCGCAGCACTCGCCAAGCTCGCGGGCGAACGGATCGGCCGCACGCTCGAGCTCGCCGGCGCGCGCGTGCTGCGCCTGCAACCGGGCGACTACCTGCTCGCGCACCACGATCGGATTCACGACGGCCTGCCAATCGAGCTCGTCCTCGATCTCTCGCCGGCGATCGTGCCCGGCGCCGAGGTGCACTACCGGCGGCGCGGGCAGGTGTTCTTCCGGGTCCCGTCCGCGCCATGCTCGCTCGCGATCGTCGAGCGCGGCCCGACGGTGACTTGCAACCATACCTACGTCAGCAAGCTGCACGTGGGCACGTCGGTCGTTCGCCTGATCGCGCTGTTTCACGGCTGAAGACGCCGAAGATTGCCAAAGGTGGATCAAATGGGCTTGCGCGAGGCACCGCGTGGGCTTATCGGTCCACGGGATGAGTCAGCCCGAGCGTCGCGAATTCCAGGCCGAGGTCAAGCAGCTCCTGGACCTGATGGTCCACTCGCTCTACTCCGACAAGGACGTCTTTCTCCGCGAGCTGGTGTCGAACGCGTCGGATGCGCTCGACAAGCTGCGCTTCGAGCAGCTCACGCAGAGCGAGCTGGTCTCCGCCGGCGAGCTCCACATCCGGCTCGAGCTCGATCCCCGCTCGCCAGCGTCCGCTGGCTCGCTCCATCCCGGCCGCGAGGCCCGCACGCTGGTGATCGTCGACAACGGGATCGGGATGACGCGTGACGACGTCATCAAGAACATCGGGACGATCGCGAAGTCGGGGACGCGCGAATTTCTCTCGGCGGTCAAGGCAGCAGGAAAATCGGAGATCGCCTCGCTGATCGGTCAGTTCGGGGTCGGCTTCTACTCGGCGTTCATGGTCGCCGACAAGATCGTCCTGGTGACCCGACGCGCCGGGACGTCGGTGGACCAGGCGACGCGCTGGGAGTCGACCGGCGACGGCTCGTACACCATCGACGATGCGGAGCGCGAGCACGCCGGCACCACGGTCACGCTCCACCTCAAGCCGGAGGACGCCGAGCACGGGATGCGCGACTACACGAGCGAGGACGTCGTCGGCGACATCGTGCGGCGCTACTCGGACTTCGTGGCCCATCCGATCAAGCTCGGCGACAAGACGCTCAACTCGATGAAGGCGATCTGGGATCGCCCGAAGAGCGAGGTCACCGAGGACGAGTACAAGGAGTTCTACCGCCACATCTCGCACGACTGGACCGCTCCGCTGCGCACGATCCCGGTGCGCATGGAGGGCACGTTCGAGGCGTACGCGCTGCTCTACGTGCCAGCGAAGGCGCCGTTCGATCTGTTCAGTCCCCGAGGTGATGGATCGATGAAGCGTGGCCTTCAGCTCTACGTGAAGCGCGTGTTCGTGATGGACGAGTGCAAGGAGCTGATGCCCTCGCACCTGCGCTTCATCAAGGGTGTCGTCGACGCGCACGATCTGTCGCTCAACGTCTCGCGCGAGATCCTGCAGAAGGATCGCCAGATCCAGGTGATCCGGAAGCAGCTCGTCAAGAAGGTGCTCGCGACGCTCGAGG
>JBKJUF010000574.1:0-6482 GCA_046590445.1 Kofleriaceae bacterium | reverse complement strand
CTCGACCTTGGGCTCGACCTTGGCATCGGGCTTCTTCACTGCCTTGGCCGCTGCCGCCGCGGCGTCGACCTTCGGCATTGCCGCGATCTGCTTCTCGACGTCGCTCGCAGGTGTCTCACCACCGCGCAGTGCACCTTGGAACGACAGGGTGTTGCCACCCTCGAGCCGATCGAGCGCGGCGAGTGGATCGACCGTCGCTGCGACTCGTGCTCGATCGACGTGACCACGTGCCTCGACGCGTCGCCCGACCATCACGCCGAGCACGAACACGAGCCCGACGATCACCGCGCCGCCGAAGAACAGATAGAAGATCTGACGACCGTCGAGGCTGACCTCGATCTTGTCCTTGTAGAGGTCGGCTTCTCGGCTCGGCATCATCACCCGAGCGTCGACAACTGCCCGGGATGGGGCAAGTTATTGACCCGTCTACTCGAGCGTGTTGACGAGCCCGAGCGCGTGGACCTCGACCCGGAACACCTTGCCGCGCGTCGACGGCTGAGCGATCGAGGTCGACAGGAAGTCGCCTTCGTCGATGATCCAGATGCTCTGCGTCGGCCCGCGGACGACCTTGGTCGGCATGCTCGGCGACACCGGCACGACGAGCGGGGTGAACCCGCCGGTCTGCCGGAACGTGAGCTGGTAGCCCGGGAACACGACCGGGATGTTCACCAGCGTCCCACCGCGGTCGGCGATGCACCGGTTGTCGCCCGGGTAGTACGGGTCGACGATGTTCAGGTTCATGCCGCGGTTGCGGAACTGGATCGCGGGTGCCTGGCGTTCGACCAGATCGCTCGGTACGACCGCGAGCGTGCAGCTGTCGGGCTCGTAATTCGGGATCACGTCGGTCTGGCTGACCGTCGTCGAGCACGGGTTCGGCTCGAAGCCGCCGCCTGGCAACCGGCCGCTGATCGGATCCGCGGCCGGGTCACACGGTCGTGCGGTCAGCGGGATGCGGCCGGTGAGCAGCGGATGCGCGGTCACATCGCGGCGGCACGCACCGGTCGCGTCGGCGATCGTCGTGTGGACGTAGCCCGAGCGCGTGCCCGCGACGAGGAAGGCCTCGCCGGCGCGGAGCTCGTAGCGCTGGGGAGCGTTGACGCACGACTGCGCCGGCGTGATGCCCTCCATGCAGAGGCCTTCCTTGGTCTCGGCGGTCATCGGATTGCCGCCGGCACAGACGGTTCCGGTCGCGCAATCGGAGCTGACGTCGCACGCCATGTTGCAGCGGCGGTTGGCGGTGCCACGTGGCTTGCGCGTCGGATCGGCGCGACACACCCATTGGTGCGGATCGACGGTCACTTGATCGTCGATCGGATGGCGCGTCGTCTGCGTCCGGGCCGCGTAGTCACCGAGCGCCTCGCACTGCGTGTCGTCGGCGCAGCCATCGATCGGCGTCGTGCGGAGCTCGTGTCGCCGCGGCATCAGGAGGAGCTCGCCGCTCTCGGCGCGCGCGACCGTGTAGCGCCGGATCGACGTCAGGAAGTCCTTGCACGCATCGGCGAGGCGCTCGGCCTCGTTCTCGAGGATGCACGCGCCGAGGCCCTGGACCTGGCTCGTCGGGTGGACGTAGCAGCGGTAGTTGAGCGGACAGTCGCTGTTGCCGAGCGCCGGATCGCAACCGCGCATCTGGACGACATCGAACGGCTCGACCCCGGCGTCGCAGTACGGCCGTGTCTGATCGCGGAGGTGCATGCCGGTCTGATCGATGAACAGCATGCCGTCGCGGACGACCGGGCCGTCGACGTCGCTATCGGACTTGTCGACCGAGAGCGCGCCTTCCCACGTCAACGTCCAGGTCTCCTCGATCCGCAACGCGCGGAGATCGGGGAACTCGCGGTCGCGGACGTCCTCCGGAGCGCCGAACGAGAGCTCGGAGATCGCGCGCGTGCTGTCGGTGCCCTCGCAGCGCAGCTGGCGGATACCCGGCAGCTGCGTCAGCTTCTCGAGCGCGTAGGCACCCTGCGGAACATTGCGCGACGGACTGGTCGCCGCCCGCGGCCCACCCTCGACGCCGCCGTTCGACAGCGTCGGACCGTTGAACTCGCACAGCTTCTCGACCACGACCTCGCCATCGACGGTCTTGGTCTGCGTCGCGAGCCGGCCGCGATCGACGACCGCGTCGCGCAACCCGTGCGGCACCGAGAGCGGCACCGGGACGGCGAGCGGGCGCGCCGGATCGAACTGATCCGGGTAATCGTCGTCGTCGATGTTGACCACGAACGTCGCGCCGTTCAGCGCGGTGACCATCGCGAACGTGCCGATCAACTTGCTGGGCAACTGCTCGGCGCGGGTATCGCCTTCGATTGCGCGTGACCGGAAGAAGTCGACGGACGTCGGGATCACGTCACCGACCAGCTCGATGCCGGGACCGCGGGCGCCGGGGCGGCGCGGTGGTGTGCCGATCGCGCCGACGCTGAAGCAGCTGAGGTCACGCGCCGTGAACGTGCCGTCGCGGAGGAACCGCGGATCGACCTGGGTATCGCACTCGGTGTTGACGATCAGCACGTCCGCGACGCGGACCGTGCCGTCGGTCGTGACCGCGTAGACGAACTGGAAGTCGCCGCCCGGTGCATTGTCGTCGTCGATGTCGTGGGACTCGCCGCCCATGCCGATCTCGGGCGACAGCGCGACGGCGGTCACGCCAAGGGTACCCGTCGGATCCTCGAGCTCGATCACCTGGATCACGCCCGACGGCCGGCTGTCGAGATCGAGATCGACGACCGAGACCTTGCGCGAGTTATCCGCGCCGATCACGAGGCGGCGGCTGCCGCTGCGTGGATCCTGCTCGAGATCGAGCGTGGTCGGTCGTGCACCCGGCAGCGCGGCCGCACCGTCACCGCACTCGTCGGGACACGTGACGGCACCGGTGACGACGGTCGGATCGCCGTCGGCGTCGAGCTGGACACCGGTCACGATCTGCCCCGTCGACAGGTCGATGCCGGCGACCAGGTTGCAGCTCGGGTAAGCGACGTACACGAGGCCGCTCGGCACCCGCTTGTCGGCGAAGACGGGACACGAGCTCCCGATCGTCGTGGTCATCGGCTCGGCGACCATCGCGGCCGGCTTGGAGCGGATCGGCACACCGTTCGCGTTGGTGACCTCGAGCCGCTGGACGTCGACGCCGGTCACCTGATCGAGCGCGTCGTTGATGTCGAGCACGGACAGATCGCAGGATCCCGCGTTCGCGGTGATCGCCTTGCAGCCCGCACGATCGGTCGCGATCGCGATCGGATCCTCGCCGACACTGATGCTGTTCTTGCCCGGGGTCAGCCGGTCGGCGTCGAGCACGTCGACGTCGCCGCTCTGGAACGCGATGGCTGGCTTGGTGCCCCACGCCGCGATCGCGACGGTGCCGGGAGCCGACTGCAGGATGAACGCGTACCACGCAGCGCCGATGATCGGCGCGCCGCCCATCGCCGTCAGATCCTCCTGACCAGCTGGCACGTCGACCGGATCGCCGGTCTCGCGCGGCCCCGAGCGTATGTTGCAAGCCTCGACCGGCTGCGCGGTGGTCTCCACCGTCTGACCGGGGGTTGCCTCGCCGCCGTTGGTGATCCGCAGGCCGCCGTAGCAGGCGAACGTGATGTCGACCGGACGATCGAGGTTGAGCTGGAGCGGCGGGTTGGACGAGGTGTCGCCGCAGGCTGCCGCCGCGAGCACGAACGCGAGCAGCCGCACGACCGCCTTCATGGCGTCCTCCGATCGCCGATCCGTAAAACCACGCGGTTGCGGGTGGGCGAGCCAGGCTCGATGTCGAGGACGGCGATGGTGTCTTCGAGGAAGTTGGTCACGAACAGTTTCTTGGCGTCGGGGGCGGCGACGACCGAGTAGGGGCCGCGACCGACGGTGACGATGTCGTCGACCGAGCCTTGGCCCTGGGGGTTGATGATGTAGAGCTGACCGTCCTGGAAGCAGGTCACGTAGAGGCGATCGCCGTCACCGGAGTTCGCGATGGTGACGGTCGAGGCCTGCCGGCAGAGGTCGGTCGCGCCGATGGGGTCGTTCTTCGGGAACCCGGTCGGCCCGATCGAGGTATCGTAGATCTGCAGCGACGGCGGGCGGCGGTTGACGAGGTAGAGCCGGTCGCCGCTCGCCGAGAACGCCATCCCACGGGTGTCGTTCGACTGGCCGTTGTTGGCGCCGACGGCGTCGAGAAAGAAGTAGCTTCCGGTGAGCAGGAACGGCGGTGCGCCGTTGACGGGGCGGCCGACGGTGAAGGTCTGGACCCGATCCTCACTGCGGCTGCCGACGTAGATGATGTCGCCGGGCATCTGCGGGGTCCGGCCAGCGACGCTGGTCGCACCGCGCACGCCATTCGACGGGTCCGGCGCGAACACGCCGGTCACGATGTCGGTGATGACCGCCTTGCCGTTGCGCGGCGAATCGATCAGCGTGACCGCACCGGTGGTCAGGTGCGTGACGATCGCGAACTCGCCCTTGGTATCGGCGAACACGCCGAACGGCTCCTCGGGGATCGAGACGAGGTCGGCATCGTTCAGCACGAACGACAGCCGGTGATCGTCGTCGCACAGCGCGTGACCCTCGGAGCCATCCCGACACTGCAAGCGCTCGCCGGTCCAGTCGACCCACGTGATCGACGGATCGCCGCGGGTCGGGACGACCAGCCGGAGCTCGCCGCCGCCGCCGCCATTGTCGCGATCCTGGATCGCGATGTCGGTCGCGAAGTTGCCGATCCGGACTCCGGACTGGCGCGTGGTGTCGAGGACGAGCGGCGCGGGGCAGTTCAACGTCTCGGTATGGTCGGAGTCGGGCGTGCAGCCGGTCGGCATGCCGGCGGTCTGCCACTCGGTGACGAGCTGGTTGATCACGTTGACGTCGAGCACAGCGACCGAGCCCGAGTCGTAGGTCAGGTCGGAGTTCGCGTTGGTGACGAACAACAGCTTCTGGTTCGGCGACACCGCGACGCCGGTCGGGAAGAACAGCTTGTTGTCGGGCGGCCTGACATCCTCTGCCGACGCGGTGCAGCCAGCGAGCGCGGCCCCGAGCGCGGCAACGAGCGCTCCCAGCGCGACAAGCTGGGCAGCCTCAGAGACCGACCTAGAGACCGACCTCATGACTGCACGCTTCGACCGACCAGAGCTTTCAACGGTTGCCTGCATGATCTTCATCACTTCATCCCCTCCCGGGGCCGAGCAGCGCCGCCCGCGCCGCGGCCACCCGAGCGATCGGGACGCGGAACGGAGAGCAGGAGACGTAATCGAAGCCCATCCGGTGACACAGCTCGACGGAGCTCGGCTCGCCGCCGTGCTCGCCGCAGATCCCTACCTTGAGGTCGGGCTTGGTGCCACGGCCGCCCCGCACGCCGAGCTCGATCAGGGCACCCACGCCCTCCGGATCGAGCACCGCGAACGGGTCGTTCGGGACGACGCCGGCATCGAGGTAGGCCGGCATGAACCGGCCGGCGTCGTCGCGCGACAGGCCGTAGGTGGTCTGGGTCAGATCGTTCGTGCCGAACGAGAAGAAGTCGGCGTGCTCCGCGATCCGGTCGGCGACGACGCAGGCGCGCGGCAGCTCGATCATCGTGCCGATCGTGTACGGGATCTTCGCACCGGCGAGCGCGCGATCCATCGCGGTGGTGACGAGCGCGCGCAGCCGGCGCAGCTCCTCGTGGACCATGACGAGCGGGATCATGATCTCGGGCTGCACGACGACGCCCTCGGCCGCGACCAGCGCCGCCGCCTCGCCGATGGCCTGCACCTGGACCTCGTAGATCTCGGGGTACGTGATCGCGAGCCGGCACCCGCGGTGGCCGAGCATCGGGTTCGACTCGGTCAGATCGGCGACCTTCGCGGCGATCACGTTCGCAGGCCGACCGATGTCGCGCGCGACGTTCTCGATCTCCTCGGCCGTGTGAGGCAGGAACTCGTGGAGCGGCGGATCGAGCAGGCGGATGGTGACCGGCAGACCGTCCATCACCCGGAACAGCTCGGCGAAGTCGCTGCGCTGCATCGGCAGGATCTTCGCGAGCGCGGCACGCCGGCCGGCTTCGTCGGCGGCGACGATCATCTCGCGCACCGCAAGCAGACGCTCGGGCGCGAAGAACATGTGCTCGGTGCGGCACAGGCCGATGCCCTCCGCGCCGAAGCGGCGAGCGGTGCGCGCGTCGGTCGGGGTGTCGGCGTTGGTGCGGACCTTGAGGGTCCGGAACTCGTCGACCCACTGCATCAGCGTCCCGAGCTCGGTGCCGAGCTGCGCGGGTACGAGCGGCGCGCTGCCGAGGAAGACCTCGCCGGTCGAGCCGTCGAGCGTCAGCGTGTCGCCCTCCTTGATCCGCTTCTCCTGGCCACCGCCGACGAACGCCGCCGTCTTCTTGGCCGCGTCGACGCGCAGCGACGTGCACGCGGTCACGCAGCACTTGCCCATGCCACGGGCGACGACCGCGGCGTGCGAGGTCTTGCCGCCGCGACTGGTGAGGATGCCCTGCGCAGCGATCATCCCGGACAGGTCGTCCGGGTTGGTCT
>JBKJUF010000524.1:0-12302 GCA_046590445.1 Kofleriaceae bacterium | reverse complement strand
CTGCCGCCGGAGCTCGCGAGCGTCATCGATCATCGCGACGGCCTCGTGCTCGTGCGCGGCGAGCGTGGTCGACTTGCCAGAGCCCGTCGAGCCGCACACGAGCACGAGGCCGTCGCGATGATCGATGACGCTCGCGAGCTCCGGCGGCAGCCCGAGCTCCGCCAGCGTCGGCACGCGATCGCGGATCAGTCGCGCCGCGATCGCATAGCCGCCGAGGTGATCGAACGCGTTGACGCGGAGCCGGCTGCCGGCGAGCTCGAGCGAGTGATCGGTGTTCGACCCGAGTGCGAGCACGCACGCGGCGAGCTCGCCGTCATCGATCGAGAGCTCGAGTGGCTCGACGCGACCGTCGCGGCGCAGTCGCGGGGCCTGCCCCGTCGACAGCAGCACGTCCGATGCTTCACGCTCGCGCGCGATCGCGACTGCATCACCGAGCAGGTGTGCGAGCCGCGCGAGGCCATCGTGCGTGGTGCTCGCGGGCATCGTGCTCACGGCCATCGTGCTCGCGGGCGGCGTGCTCGCTGCTACGGTTTCCGGTGCGGCGAGCGCCCCCGGCTTGCCAGGCGCTGCGGGCTTCGCCCACCACGCGGACGGCCGTGCATCGCCGGCGGCAGCTGTCGAGGACGCCGGCTGCGGTGCGGAGGGCGCCGCGGGCTTGCTGCGTCGCGCGATCATGCGGAGCCCGGATGCCACGCGCTCGATCGTGCACTGATAGCTCGCGCCGTCGGCGTCGTGAAACGGCACGCTGGCCGGCCACTCGTCGACCGCGCGACCCTCGATGAGCGGTGCCGCGAAATCCGCGAGCAGCTGCGCCTCGAGCGGCGGCATCGCGAGCGCCTCGACATGGCCGCGCCGGCGCAGGCTCGGCACCTTGCCGGTCTCGAGGATGATCGCCTCGGCGTCGCGGAGTGTCATCACCCGCAGGAGCGACCGGATCGCCGACATGACGGCAAACCTAGCAACCTCCACGCCGGGCGTAAGTCCCGATGCCACGAGAGTTGCGCGCGCCTGACCGCGCCACGGTGGCACGCAAGCGACCGATCGCGAAGATCGCGCGCCACTTCGGCATGCGCCGGTGATTCCCAGCGAGAACCTCGCAAACGCGCGCACACTGCCCGCGGTCTGGATCGTCGCTATGTTGCCAGCCCGAGCCGTATGGAATGCACCCCGCCCAAGCCTGCGAGACCGGCGTCGAGCCCGCGGCTGGTCGTGATCGCGGCCTCGGCCGGTGGCCTGCCGGCGATCATCGAGGTGCTCGCGCCGCTCCCTGCTGACTTTCCAGCCGCGATCGCGATCGTCCAGCACCGCGGCGACACCGATCCGCACGCCTTGATCGACCTGCTCGCGAAGAAGACACGGTTGCGCGTGTGCCACGCCGAGGACGGCTCGGTGCTGCAAGCCGGAACGGTCTACGTCTGCCCGCCCGGGGTCCACATGACGACCGAGCGCAGCGTCCGGCTGATCGATGGGCCGCGGATCGACTTCGTGAAGCCGAGCGCAGATCTCATGTTCGAGTCGGTCGGGCGCGTGTACGGCGATCGCGCGATCGGCATCGTGCTCTCCGGTTGCGGGTCCGATGCGGCGCTTGGCAGCCTCGCGATCGCGCGCGCAGGTGGCACGGTGATCGCCCAGGATGACCGCACGTGCGCGTTCCCCGACATGCCACGCGCGGCGACCGAGATCGGCGGCGTCGATCTGGTGATGACGCCCGCCGAGATCGCGGCCGAGCTCGATCGGATCGTCGATGACCGCCCGCGGGTGGCGCCCAGCGCACATCCCGCGGTCGCCCAGATCAGGGTCCAACTCGCGGACGATCACCGGATCGTGCTCGACGGGTTGCGCGTCCTCCTCGAGGGCGAGGCCGACATCACCGTGGTCTCGCATACCGAGGACGGCATCCAGGCGATCCGCGGTGCTGCCGAGCTCGCGCCCGACGTGATCGTGATGGACATCCGGATGCCCGGCGTCGACGGGATCGAGGCGACGCGCCAGATCCTCGCAGCCTCACCCGGGACCCGCGTGATCGCGCTGTCGGCGGAGAACGATCCGGTCGCGATCAGCGCGATGATCCAGGCTGGAGCCTCTGGATACCTCACCAAGCATCGCGCGTTCGGCGAGCTCGTGACGGCGATCCGGACCGTGATGCAGGGCAAGCTCTACCTCAGCGACGAGGTCGCCCGCATGATCAAGGCTGGGTCGATCCGACCTCCGCCGGCGAGGCCATCCCGCCGAGTCTGAGCGACCTGAGCGATCCGCGCGACAGCTCGCAGCAGTCGACTATGCTGTCAGCAATGGCGAAGCCACCCGAGACCCGGTCGCAGGCGCTTCCACCGTTCGCATCGACCGGCGTCGAAGGCCTCGATGCGATCCTGCGCGGCGGGCTACCCCGCGAGGAGATGCACCTCGTGCAGGGCGTGACCGGGACCGGCAAGACGACGATCGCGCTGCGGTTCCTCGCCGAGGGTGCGCGACAGGGCGAGCCCACACTGTACGTTACGCTCTCGCAGTCCAAGGCCCATCTCGAGCGGATCGCGCGCTCGCATGGCTGGAGCGTCGAGGGGATGACGATCTACGAGCTGTCGCCGGGCACGGTCGCGGACCGGATCGCGGCCCGGCAGACGATCCTGCCGACGGTCGACGTCGAGCTCGGCGAGCTGTTTCAAGACCTCTCCGAGCTGATCCAGCGCGTCCGGCCGCGCCGCGCCGTCGTCGACTCGATCACGATCCTGCAGATGCTCGCTGGCAGTCCGCAGCGCTACCACCGCGAGGTCGTGACGATGCGGCAGCTCTTCGTCGAGGCCGGCTGTACGGTGATCGCGCCCGCCGATCACCCGGCCGAGACCGAGCACGGCGACCCGCCCGAGGTGATCTTCCATCCGCTGAGCGGCTGCGTGATTCACCTGTCGCAGGAAGCGCGGCCGTACGGTGACGCGCGCCGGCGGCTGCGGGTCGTCAAGGCGCGCGGGCTCCCCAACAACGGCGGCTATCACGACTTCAAGATCCGCACCGGGCGGACCGATGTCTACCCGCGGCTCGGCGCGTACCAGCAGGCCGAGCGCGCGAGCCTCGCCGTCGTCGAGAGCGGTGTGCCGACGCTCGACCGGCTGCTCGGCGGTGGACTCGAGCTCGGGACGTCGTGCCTGATCGTCGGCCCGTCGGGCGCAGGCAAGAGCACGCTGTCCAGCCTCTTTGTCGCCGCGGTCGCCGCGGCGGGCGCGAAGGCCGCGATGTTCCTGCTCGACGAGCGCCCGGACACATGTGTGATCCGCGCCGAGCGGTTCGGGATCCCGCTGCGGGAGTACGTTGCTGCCGGTCGCGTTCACCTCGAGCAACTCGATCCCGGCGAGATCGCACCCGGCGAGCTCGCGCAGCAGATCCGCGGCCTCGTCGAGGGCGGCACCAAGATGGTCGTGATCGACAGCGTCGTCGGTTACTTCGCTGCGATGGGCGCATCCGACGTGCTGGTGACCCAGCTCCACGAGCTGCTGACATACCTGACGCGGAACGACGTGCTGCTCGTGATGTGCGGCGCGCAGCAGGGCTTCATGAGCATCGGCCCCCAGCAGTCCGTCGACGTCAGCTACCTCTCCGACACCGTGGTCGTCCTGAGCTTCTTCGAGGCCGAGGCCCAGCTGCGCCGCGCGATCGCGGTGGTCAAGAAGAAGCACAGCGAGCACGCCCGCACGATCCACGAGCTGTCGCTCGACACGCGCATCCACGTCAGCGAGGAACCGCTCCTGCAATATCATCAGGTCATGGTGGGCTTGCAGGGGGCAAGCCAGGGGACGAACCGGGGGACGAACCGGGGGACGGGGCAGGGGAGCAACGGTGGCACCAGCTGACGCCCCAGCGAGCACCGCGACCAGAAGCACGACCGGAGGCACGACCGAGAGCTGCATCGTCGTGCTCGCTCCGATCGGGCGAGATGCCGCGCTGCTCGCCCACATGTTCGCGGCCCATCAGATCACGACGATCGCCGGCCGTTCGCTCGCCGAGGTGATCGACTACGTGCGCGACGGCATCGGCGCCGTCGTGCTGACCGAGGAGGCCTTGCAGCTCGGCAAGCTCCAGCAGCTGATCGCGCTGCTCGGGACCCAACCGGCGTGGTCCGATCTCCCGATCGTTCTGCTGCTGGCGAGCGACGACAGCCCGAGCCGAGCGATCGGAGAGGTCGCGACGTTGCGGGCGGCCCGCAACGTCACCGTGCTTCGGCGTCCGGTCCCGGGAATCACGCTTGTCTCGGCGGTGCAGGCCTTGCTGAGTGGCCGGCATCGCCAGTACGAGGTCCGCGACCTGATCGCACGCGAACAGGCGGCACGCGCGCATGCCGAGGAGGCGTCGCGGATCAAGGACGAGTTCCTCGCGACGATCTCGCACGAGCTGCGCACGCCGCTCGGCGCGATCCTGCTGTGGTCGCAGCTGCTCGCGGCTGGTCGGCTCGATGACGCGCAGGCCCGCGACGCGATCGCCAAGATCATTCACAGCGCGGAGGCGCAGTCGCGGCTCGTCGAGGACCTGCTCGATGTCTCGCGCATGCTCGCCGGCAAGCTGCGCCTCGATGTCGAACCGTGCGCGCTCGGCCCGCTCGCGGAGGCGACCGTCGACGTCGTCCGGCCGATGGCTCAGGCGCGCGGCGTCCGGATCGAGGTCGCGCTTGCTGACGGCGAGGATCGCGTGCTCGTCGATCCCGAACGCATCCGCCAGATCCTGTGGAACCTCGTCACCAACGCGGTCAAGTTCACCCCGCCGGGTGGCCGTGTCGCGGTCGTGCTGAGTCGCGAGGACCAGCATGTCGTGGTCCGGGTGACCGATACCGGCAAGGGCATCACCGCGGATCTCTTGCCTCACATCTTCGAGCGGTTCCGACAGGGTGGAGGTATCGCCGATCGCGGCGGGCTGGGCCTCGGCCTCGCGATCGTCCACCAGCTCGCCGAGCTCCATGGCGGCACGATCGACGCGGCGAGCGATGGCGCCGGCACGGGGGCGACGTTCACGCTTCGCCTGACCCCGCTTGCTCATGGACAAGCCGGCATCTGAAGAAGCGACCGTGCGTGAGAGTGGAGATCGTTAGTTCTGAGCACCTGGTCGCTCGACGTGCGGATTCACTCGGCGGCGCCGATGGGCTATCTGCGCGCGGTGCTCTCGGAAAGCGGAGTCTTGCATGGCCATCCCGAACGGCGTGTTTTGGGTGTATTCAGGGCATCCGGATATCACGCACGATGTCATCGCCTGACCCGATCTCGCGTCTCGCACACGATCTCAGGTCGCCGCTCTCGGTGATCGCGGGGATCGCATCGCGCGAGCGCGAAGGTCTCTCCGGCGCGACGCGCGACGCGCTCGACAAGATCCTCGACGAGACGCTGCGCGCGAGTCGCATGCTCGAGAACCGCGCCGCGATCGCGAAGGTCGATGCCGGCAGCGTGCTGCCGCGCGACTGGCTGTCGGTCGAGGAGGTTGTCGGAGCGGCGCTCGCACGGCTCGAGCCCCGGCTGGTGGGCCGCTCGATCCAGACGTCCATCGATGGCGACGTGTTGATCCACAGCGACGCCGTGATGGCCGAGTTGCTGCTGATCAACCTGCTCGACAACGCTACGCGCTACACCCCACCGGGCAGCGCGATCGAGATCGCGGCACGCCGGGTCGGCACCGCGACAACCCTCGAGGTCTTGGATCGCGGTCCGGGGCTCTCGTCGGAGGCGGTCAAGCATGTCGACGAGCCGGCGGAGTCACGGCGCGGCCTCACGGCGTGCCAGCGGATCGTCGCGTCCTACAACGGCAAGCTCGAGATGGTGCCGCGCCCAGGGGGCGGCGCCGTAGTTCGCATTACCATCCCCGATGCTTCACCCATCCCCCTTGTCGGGAACGACAAGTAGCTCATGCCGAACACCATCCTGATCATCGACGATGACAGCGAGCTCAGGGCGTTCCTCGTCGGCGCGCTGACGAACCACGGCTTCAAGGCAGCGGAGGTCTCGAACGCCAGTCAAGCCGAGGAAGTGGCTGTCCAGGTTCGCCCGATGTTGATCCTGCTCGACCTCGGGCTCCCCGATGGCGATGGCCTCGAGGTGCTGCAGAAGATGCGCGCGCGCAACGCGACCACGCCGGTGATCGTGCTGTCCGCGCGCGATCAGGTCGAGGACAAGGTGAATGCCCTCGACCTCGGTGCGAATGACTACCTCACCAAGCCCTTCAACATGCGGGAGCTGCTTGCTCGCGTGCGCGTCGCACTCCGCCACGCTGGACAGCATGCGACAACTCCCGATCCGATCGTCAACGCCGGGCCGGTCCGGATCGATCACGAACGCCACGAGATCACGGTTGATGGCGTGCCGACCCGGCTGACCCCCATCGAGTTCCGGCTGCTGTCGACGCTCGCGCGTAACGCGGGCAAAGTGCTGACGCATCGCCAGCTCCTCGAAGAAGTCTGGGGGCCTGGCAAGGAGGCCGAGACCACTACCTCCGCGTCCACATGGCTTCCTTGCGCCGCAAGGTCGAGCGCGATCCCGCACGGCCGCGGTGGCTCGCGACCGAGCCTGGCATCGGGTATCGCCTCAGGGACGAATGACCGACGCGCGCCGTGGCGACGCTCGTCGGAAGAACTCCGAGCGACCAGGTTGGCGGGGCACATCTGTTGCACCAACTTCGAGCATGACGACGGAACCTCTCCGGACGCGTGACGTCGTCGAGACCGAGTTCAGCAGGAAGCGCGATGTCGTCGTGATCGGGTGCTCGGCAGGAGGCGTCGACGCGCTCCCGGCGATCCTCCACCAGCTGCCGCGTGATCTGGCCGCAGCGCTCTGCATCGTGCAGCACATGGCCGCGACCAAGACGCCGTACCTCGTCGACATCCTGTCGCGCAGCACGCAGCTGGAGGTGCGGTGGGCCGAGCAAGGTGAGCCGCTCGACCGCGGCAAGGCCTACGTTGCACCGCCTGACACCCACTTGCTGTTCGCCGAAAACCGCCTCGCGCTCTCGCGCGCGGCGCGCGAGAATCACGCGCGACCATCGATCAACAAGCTGTTTCGCTCCGCGGCCGCGACGCACGGCAGTCGCGTCATCGCCGTGCTGCTGACCGGGATGATGGACGACGGCGTCGCCGGGCTGCGGGCGGTGCGCGAGGCGGGCGGATACGTGATCGTGCAGGACCCAAAGACCGCCGCCTTCGACGAGCTCCCACGCCGCGCGCTCGACGCGATGACGCCCGATCAGACCCTGCGGCTCGACGAGGTCGGCGGCGCCCTGATCGAGCTCGCGGGCAGCCCGGTGGAGCCGAAGCCGATCCCAGCGACCGTCTCGATCGAGGCGATGCTCGACGCGGGTGATCCGGCACCGGTGACGGCCCTCCACCAGCTGGGCACCCAGACCCCGATCAGCTGTCCCGACTGCGCGGGTCCGACGTGGCAGGTCGGCGACGAGCATGCACGTCAGTTCCGGTGCTACCTGGGACACGTCAACAGCGCGCGCGAGCTCCTCGGGCGCGGGGACGAACAGATCGAGACAGCGCTGTGGCACGCGGTGCGGGCGCTCCACGATCGCGCGGTCACCCTCGAGACGCTCGCGGCCGATACGTTGCGTCTCGGCCAGGACCTGACCGCCAAGGCCTATGCCCAGCGCTCCCGCGAGGCCCGCGAGCACGCCGAGCTCGCGCGCCGGTTCATGTTCGATCTGCTGCGGCGTTCGTGACGTGGGCCCCGAGCCGGGCGGCGGCGAGCGCGAGGAGCCGCCGCAGGACCGCGCCATCGATCGGCTTAAGCTGATGGAAATCGAAGCCCGCGGTCAACGCGCGGACACGATCCTCGGGCTGCCCCCAGCCGGTGATCGCGACCAGGAACAGCGGGCGCTGGCCGGCCTGTGCCCGCAGCGCGCGCGCGACGTCGAAGCCGCTGATGTCGGGCAGCCCGACGTCGACGAGCGCGAGTTGCGGCTGGTAGCTCTCGGCGATCGCGATCGCCTCGGCGCCGCTCGTCGCGCTGCGAACGTCGTGTCCGAGGAGGGTGACGAGCGTCGCCATCACCTGGGCGGCATCCGGATAGTCATCGACGACCAGTACGCGGTACATGAGCCTCATCCCTTCGCGACGGGTAACGTGACGACGAACTCGCTGCCGTGACCTTGCCCACGGCTGCTTGCAGACACGGAGCCGCCATGCAGCTCGACGAGTCGACGTACGAGGTTGAGCCCGATGCCGAGCCCGCCGTGCGAACGACCGGCGGCATCGCGCGACTGCACGAAGATCTCGAAGATGTGTGGCAGGACGTCCGGCGCGATGCCGATGCCGTTGTCGCGGACGCGGGCAACCGCGAACCCGCTCGTGCCGTCAGGCTCGAACACGATCTGGATCCGGCCGCCGTCCGGCGTGTACTTCGCGGCGTTCGACACGAGGTTCGTGAAGATCTGGGTGAGTCGGCCACGATCGCCGAGGATGCGCGTGTGGTCGGTAGGTAGCTGCACGTCGATCGAGTGGCCGTGCTGGCGGATCAGCGGCCCGGCGCCCTCGAGTGCGGCCTCGATGACAACCGCCGGATCGACCGGCGTGCGCTCGAGCTCGATGCGGCCGTGCGTGATGCGTGACAGATCGAGCAGCTCATCGACGAGGTCAGACAGCTGTTTGACCTGGCGCTCCATGATCTCGTGCGCCCCCGCGAGCTGCTCGGGGTGCCCGGTCGACAGCTTGGCCACATCGAGCGCGACCTTGAGCGGGGTCAGCGGGTTGCGAAGCTCGTGCGACAAGGTCGCGAGGAACTCGTCCTTGCGGCGGTCGGCCTCGCGCAGCGACGCCTCGGCCAGCTTGCTCGGCGTCACGTCGAAGCCGACGACCGACAGCCCTTCGGCGTCGACGTCGAGCCGAAGCTCGTACGTCCGCGCCACGCCTTCGACCACGAGCTCGAGATCGACGCGTTGCGAGACCTGCGATGCGAGCACCTCGCGCGCGAGCGTGGCGAACCGCTGCGCGTGTCCGGGCGCGAACAGCGAGTCGATCGCGGCCGCGCGCGGCGGCAGCTCGCGGCCTCGAACGTATCCCCACTCGAGCGCGAGCGCGGGCGTCAGGTTCAGCAGGACCATCGGCGCGTCGAGGAGCGCCAGGCGGAGCCGCTGCTCGCTGATCTGGAGCGCGGCCTCGGACCGCCGGCGACCCTCGACCGCATCGCGCAGGTCGGTGACGTCGACGAACGTGATCACGACGCCATCGATCCGGTCCTCGAGCGAGCGATACGGCAGGAGGCGCGTGAAGTAGCGCCGCCCGTCGCGGCTCGGGATCTCGCGCTCGATGACCCGCAGGTGCTGGAGCACCGCGTGTGCGGACTCGGCGAGATCGTCGCACGCGAGGCGATGCGTCACGTGCTCGAGCGGGCGCCCGATATCGGATGCGATCACGTTGAACAGATCGTGTGCGCGCCGGGTGAACCGCTTGAGGTTGAGCCCGCGATCGAGGAACAGCACGCCGATGTCCGTCGACGTCATCAGATTCTGGAGGTCGCTGTTCGCGCGGCTGAGCTCGTCGACCTTGACCTTGAGCTCGTGGTTCAACGTCGTGAGCTCCTCGTTGACCGACTGCAGCTCTTCCTTGCTGGTCTCGATCTCCTCGCTCGTCGACCGGACCTCCTCGTTGATCGCCTGCAGCTCCTCGTTGGACGCCTTGAGCTCCTCGAGTGAGGTCTCGTACTGCTCGATGGTCACGCGCAGCTGCTCGCGCGTGCGATGCAGCTCGTCCTCGATCTCGCGGACGACTGGCTCGATGAAGCTCGCGGGCGATGGCGGTGCGCTGTTCGGTACGTGATCCGGCGGCGCCAGCTCGCGGAACATCAGCAGGCACATCCCGCGTGCTCCCGCGAGATCGAGCGCGTGCACGCTCAGCTCGATCTCTCGCGCGCGGCCGTCGTCCTCGAACCGGACGGTGCGGATGACGGTGTCGCGGGTCTGGCGTGCGGCGTAGATCGCGGTGCGGAGATCCGAGCGCAGGGCGGGCAGCACCAGCCGGAACAGCTGGCGGGTCGGCTCGCCGCCGCCGAACTGGAGGTAGCCGGCGCCGTGCTCGCTCATGTGGACGACGTCGTGCTCCTCGTTCACGATCACGCTCGGTGGCGCGTACGCTTCGACGAGGCGATGGTGGAGCTCCCCGAATGAGGCGGGCCGGTCGGCGATCAGGGCCGGCTTCGGCTCGAGCGGGATCTGCGCATGCGCCCCGGCCCGCATGCCGTCGAGGTTCAGCGTGCTCGTCGTCAGCCGTCGCACGAACAGCCGTTGCTTGGCCTCGATCGGCGCGAACTGCATCGCCGCGGTCTCGGCACTCTCGGACGAGCCGAGAAACAGGTAGCCATCGGGGCGCAGCGCGAAGTGGAACGTGTTGAGCGCGCGATCCTGGGCGTCGCGGTTCAGGTAGATCATGAGGTTGCGACACGACACGAGGTCGAGCCGGGAGAACGGCGGATCGCGCAGCAGGTTGTGCGGCGAGAACAGCATCATCTCGCGCAGCTCCTTGGTGACGCGGTACTCGCGGTTCTCGTGCACGAAGAATCGGGCGAGGCGGTCGGGAGCCACGTCGACGGCGATCGCCTCCGAGTAGCGGCCGGCGCGGGCCTCGGCGAGCGACTCCTCGTCGATGTCGGTCGCGAACACCTGGACCTTCGGAGCATCGATGCCGCGGCTCGCGTGCTCGGCGAGCAACATGCCGATCGAGTAGGCCTCTTCACCCGTCGCGCAGCCGGCAACCCACACCCGGATCTGGTCGCTGGCGCCGCGGTTCGCGAACAGCCGCGGGATCGCGAGGTGGGCGAGCGCGTCGTAGGCCTCGGTGTCGCGGAAGAAGCTCGTGACGCTGATCAGAAAGTCGCGCAGCAGGCTCGCGAGCTCGCGGGGATGGTCGCGCAGGTAGCGCTGGTAGTCGCCGAGCGTCACCGTCTCGCAGACCTGCATGCGACGCGCGATCCTGCGGTAGAGCGTCGCGCGCTTGTACGACGAGAAGTCATGACCGGTGCGGATGCGCACCATGGTCAGGATGTCCCGCAGCATCTCCTCGGAGAGCGCGGGGCTGTCATAGGCCTCGTTCGCGAGCGAGTGGAGCCGCCGCGCGATGTCGGCGCCGTCGAGCACGAGATCGATGAACCCGGTCGCGATCGCGGCGCGCGGCATCTCGAAGTCGGCCTCGCTATCAGGCGCGTGCGCGATCGTGACGCCGCCGGTCTCCTTGATGGCCTTGAGCCCGAGCACACCGTCGCTGCCTGGACCGGGCAGGATCACGGCGACAGCATTGCGGCCGATCTCGTTCGCGGCTGATCGGAGCAGGCGATCGAACGAGCCGGCGACGCTCACCGAGCGATCGACGACGAGCATCCGATCGCGAACCGTGACGTCGTGTCGCGACGGCACGATGAAGATGCGGCCAGCCTCGAGGCGTGCCTCGCCGTCGACCTCGATGACTGGCAGCGCGCTGACCGGGCGCAGCGTCGCGACGAGCTCGCGATCACGCGGCGCAGCGATCACGACCGCGAAGCCGAGCTGGTCGTGCATCGCACGCACGACCGTGGTGATGGCGCGGACATCCTCACCACCCATGATCGCGACTCGTGGAGCGCTGTCGTGCTGATCCATCGTCGTCCGTGGAGACCATACGGCTTCGTCACGACGAATCGACCGTGACGCACCAGAAACCGCCCCACGCGACCGCAGACAACGCGTCCGTAGGACGGGGTGAGGCGACTGACTCCTTTACGGCTTGTTCACCTCGAACAGCGGTTTGCGATCCTGCGTCGCCCTTTGCAACATGACCCGACGAAGAGGAACCCATGCCCCGCAAACAACGCTTCAAGCCCAGTCGCAGGCCCAAGCCGGCTCTCGCCCAGGAAGACATGGTGCAGGTGCGCCAGCCCTCCAAACCCATCGAGGTGACTGGCAAGTCGACGATCTCGTTGGATCACCACGGCAATAGCGGCGAACGCCAGCACGACATCGAGCTCGACAAGTGAACGGTTCTCGCGCGCGAGCCGCGATCGCGCGCGGCGTTCTCGCCGCGCGCCCGAGCACGTTCACCTCAAGGATCCATCAAGTCGAACACCGCCGGGCATCGCGATACCCAGCACCGAGCACGCGGGGTCAAGCGACGCCGCGCGACGCGGCCGGCTGCGCGAGCGTGCCGTACGTGATCTCGCCGTGCGTGTACGTCGGCGACAGCCCGGGCGCGAGCGGATGGCCGACGAGCTCCGACGATGCAAAGTGCTGCGGCAGCTCGGGCCGATCGGGGACCGCACCGGCGATCGTCTTCTCGAGCACCATCGACGTGTACTGATCGAGCGAGCCCTCGCGGG